>CAJQOS010000104.1 GCA_905479975.1 uncultured Puniceicoccaceae bacterium
AAGAGCGCTGAGAAATCGGGGATGAGGCCGGCAAAGAGGCTCCCCCATGGGACGGCACCATTCTTAATGAGCGTGACGACGACTCCCATGAACGCGAGGACGATGACCGCGACCAGGGCTTTGAGCAAATTGTCGATGATGCGTGAGGCTCTGTCGTTTTTCTGAGAGAGCGCGATCAGTGAGAGTGCGATGACGAACAAAGAGCCAGTGATCACATAGGGGCCGGGCGTGAATCCGAGATTGTCTTCGATCGCGCCACGGCCGAGTGAGAACTGTGCGGCGCAGAATACGGTATCCGCAATCACCGTGGCGATCAGCCAACTCCAGGCGAGCGTCGGCGACACCTTTTTTTGCATGACTCGGAACGGGCGTTCTTCGCACGAGAGCGTGACGTAGGATATGGCTCCGAGCATGATGATGCCGCACAGCATCGCGAGTGGTTGTAACCAGAGGAATTCGTAACCACCAATAATGCCGAGGTAGAGCGCGCCAACGAGCGAGCCACCTCCTAGGGTGACGGCGGCCTGCACCCAGCCGGGGCCGGTTAGTTTACTGTAGCCGGCCAGTCTGCCGAGGAAGCCCCGGCTTTGGATGGATTGGATTTGTTCGATGTTGTTTTGCATTTGGAGCTGATGAGAGTGCTTGAAGGATTCCTCGTAACGGACGGAACCGTCGACACGGTGGTGCTTGAAGATGATTCTTACAGTTCGCGGATCTGGACGTTTCGATACCAGACCTCATCGTTGTGGTCCTGTAATAGGATCGGGCCAGTCCAGCTGCCGAAACCATCGTGCTGCTTGTATTTACTGTTCTGGAATTTCGTTTTCCAAGCAGCACTGTCGACTTCGATCTCAACGACCTTCTCGCCATTGAGCCAGTGTTCGATGGCGTTGCCGTTGGCGACGATACGTGCGTGGTTCCACTCGCCGACGGGCTTGAGTGGTTTGTTATCGGGCGCGGCGACCAGTTCGTAAAGTGAGCCGGCTTGGTGCGTCGGGTTTTTACGATCCTTGTGTTTCGCGTCGTCGAGCACCTGGTATTCGAGGCCGAGGCTGCCGCGGGTCCGATATTTGACGCCTGAGTTGCCGGCCTCGGAAATCTTCCAGTCAAAACGCAGTTCGAAGTTTTCGTAGTGCTGCTCGGTGATGATGTCGCCGCCTTTACTGGGGCGGTGGACGATACCGTTGTTGATGTGCCAGTCTTTGGTGATGGGTTGTCCTTTGATGTTCGTCCATTGGGAGAAGTCGCCGGAGGCAAACAGAGGGGTCCATTTAGTTGAGCCGGAACAGGCGGTTGTGGTCTCGTCCGTGAGTTCCATGATCCTGATATTTCGGAAGCGGTAGGTCTTGCCTTTTTCGCCATGGTGCTGAAGTGCGATGTATCCCTTGGCATCTTCCTTGTCATGGATATCTGTCGTCGTGACGCCATTGACGGAGATCTTGATGTGGTCGCCGCGACATTCGATGCGGTAATGGTTCCAGCCATGACGTTTGAAGCTGTCGCCGGCGCGTTGGCGGAATGCTGCGATGGACTGTTCCTTTGCCTCGTCGGATATTGCGTGATCGCGGTTAGGAGATATAAACCAACGGCGTCGTCCTTCATCGTAGAGTCCGCCGGACCATTTTCTGTCGGATGGGTCAACTTCCGCCTGATAGCCGAACATCTTGTTCTTTGACTTGTGACTTCGGAACAGAAACCCTGAATTGCATTTCCCTTCAGGCATTTTAACTTCCACTTCGAAGATGAAATCAGAATATTCCTTTACGGTGGAAAGGAACCATTTTGATTTCTCCGTGGTGAGGTGGATTTCTCCATCCACGATTTCTGCCTTCCCCCAGTCGTAAGGATTCTCCCAATGTGCTAGGTCTTTACCATTGAAGAGGTCAATCCATTCGCCCGCGAATGATGTGCTTCCTGCCAGCAGGCATGCCGTTAGTATGCTAATCCAGTATTTTGTGTCTTTCATATTATATTCTGTGTTGCCTGTTATATAATCTATAGGCGATAGAACTCTTCCCAGCCCTTGCGTGGTGCGGGATCGAGCAGTGTATTGGCGGCCTTATTATTAGTGATCTGCTTGCTGTTGCTGTCGAATTCCAGTTCGCCGCCGAAGCGTTGGGATAGGACCCCGAGGTTGAACACCTGCGTGAGCTCGCCGCTGACACTGAAGGGCGAGCGCGCTGTTTCTTCGCCTTTACAGGCGAGTAGGAAGTTGGCGTAGTGATTGGAATTCTTTTGCGAGAACTTTGGCAATTCGTCGCGCATCGCCTTGTATTTTTCACGCGGAACGATTTGCAGCGGCTGCCCGTGGTGGCCGCCTTGGAAGGTGAGTTCCTTACCGTAGAGCACTTTACCGGGGCGATTGAGTGTGGTGGGACCGTGTGTGACTTCGCCGGTTTCTTTGTTGGTCACTGGCTCGCTGAATTCGGTTTCAAGCTGTGGCTTGTTTTTGACGCCGTCATACCAAGTGACTTCGCAGGCGGGTAGGTCGGGGCCGCGTTCGGGGAAGTCGAAGCGAATCGTGGAAGAGTCGGGGTAGATCAAGTCGCTCTGGTTGACTCCGTCGCGGTGGACTGCGGTGAGCTTTGTGGGTAGGCCGAGTTCTAAAAAACGATGGCATGTATCCAGAATGTGTGGCCCCCAGTCGCCGAAGCAGCCGCTGCCGTAGTCATACCAGCTGCGCCATTCTGCGGGGTGAAGTTTTTTGCTGTAAGGGTGTGGTTGTGCCACCGTATCCATCCATTGCTCCCAGTTGACGCCAGGGGGGAGTGGTTCGCTAGGGTAGGCGGTGGTGCTGTTGCCCCAGCCATGCCAGCGGCGCGGGCTGTTCATGTGGGCGGTGATGCGAGTGATGTCTTTGATGATACCGGCTTCGCGCCATGCTTTGAACTGAAAATAGTTGGCGCCGGAGTGTCCTTGGTTGCCCATTTGGGTGACGAGGTTTGGATTCTTAGCTGCCATGCGCATGAGTCGCTCAGTTTGGCCGAAAGTGTGGGCGAGTGGCTTCTCGACATACACGTGCTTGCCGAGTGATAGCGCCATCATAGTCGCGGCAAAGTGCGAGTGGTCGGGAGTCGCAATCAGCACGGCGTCGATTTGGCCAGCCATTTGATCGAACATGACGCGGAAGTCGCTAAACGCCCGTGCCTGTGCGTACGTTTTTGGCTGTGGTTGTGGTGTCTCGCCTTCGGCGCTGGGCTCGAGTGGTGAAAAGGGTGTGATTTGGTGCGCGTAACGGGCGGCGAGTGTGTGGCGCCCTTCGAGGTCGATGTCGCACAAGGCCACGACGTTGCAGTGGCCCGAGGCAAGTAGTGACTTGCGATCGCCATTGCCCTGATTGCCAATACCGATAACGGCGAGGTTGATCTTTTCGTTGGGGCCGAGTCCGGTGGAGGACTTATTGCCGAGTGCGATGTAGGATGGCAGAATCGTCAATGCGCCGAAGGCGGCGGAGGATTTGAGGAAGTTGCGGCGAGAGGTATGAGGTTTTCTGTGGGGCATGGTTCTTTGTGTGCTAATTGTTGACTGTGCTCCGTTCGCGCTGAAGTCTGGCTGGTATGTTTAATTAATTAATAAACAAATAAGATACCATTTGATGCTTTAGCAATCTAAAAAAGCTGTCTTGTTTAGAAATATGTCCAATCAGCAAAAATATGACCGGGGTGATATTCGTCGTTTAAATGCGGTCAGTGTGTTGAATCAGTTGAGGGTCAATGGAGCGCT
>CAJQOS010000105.1 GCA_905479975.1 uncultured Puniceicoccaceae bacterium
CTTCGGCCCTTCGGGCACTTATATGGCTTTGTGCTTGATCTACGCAAACCGCCACGGTGCAGAGCTGTTATCGTTTTGTTTTCAACAAAATCGTCATTTAACTTGGGAACTTACCCACTGTTTCTGCGGAAGAGGCAAAAAACGAGGCGCAGTTGATTTCCCGGCGTCGCATTCTCCAGCACAAAGTAGTCGGCAAGTGACGGCGCTTTCAGCCCTGACAGAGAATAGCCCTCGGGAATTTGAATAAAAAAATCACGCAGCGGCGCTTCACGGATCGTCAGTTCGAGTTCAGCGCGCAGGTTCTGGTCCTCTAGGCCAACATGATACATCAGCAATTGCGTCACCGATACCTCGGGAAGAATATTTTCAGCCTGCACCGTGTAATCAAAATTCACATCCGAAAAACGATATGCCAACACTTGACCACTCCCCTCCATCACCACGTTCTGCGCGGGGAAATACTCTGGCGAGATTTGGGCAAACCCGTGCGCCTCTGGCACATCAATTGAGACCGCGCCCACATTGACAATTCGTATATAGCCACTGTAACGAATCGCACCTTGTGGCACGACTCGTAGCGGACTCGCCTGCGTCGGAAAAGCGTCCATCGCATATTGCGACTTCACACTAATAGAGAAGTCTTTTATGTAGGCTTTATTTAATTCCAACACCAGTTGCTGCTTTGCTGCGTCGTCTGGATTAGTCAGCACTTGCCAACGTAAAATCGACTCACCCACGACTTGGGTAATTTCCCCCGCGCCCTCCAGATCAAAAACCATTTGCCGCAACGAGCCCTGCATCACCTGCACCTGATAATCGCTAACTTGTCGGATCAACCCTGGGCCAACCGCAAGTTGCGACACACTCTCTACGGAATAAAACAACGCCGCCTTCACTGCCGCGGGGCGCTTCCACGAAGGATCCGTCCATACGAGTGACAGCCGACCATCACCCGATAAATTCCCAGTAATGACTTCCCCGTCCGCCGTTGTCGGCACGCCATTGAGTCGCACTTGCTTGGCTGCGACAGGCATTCCCGAAACACGGATCGGCTGTAAGGCTGAATCGATCACCTCAAAGTGCATCGAACTGCGACCAGCCTGCGTGGTCACTTTCGCATCAAACTCGACTCGTAACGGGTAACTCCCCGTTTCCTCCACGCGGACGAAATATTGATCGTGCTTGAGCAGCACTTCACCGCCTTCAACCGAAGGCGCTCCTGAGAGCGCCGCTCCACCGCCGAGCAACGGCAATTCATAGTCACCCGCATTGAGCACATGCACCACCCCACTCAGCACAAAACTAAAGCGCCCATCGGTGTAGCGCCCGGCTAATCCGAAATCATCCACCGTCACATTCGGGCGCACTTGTGACTCCACTCCAATCCGTAGAGACTGGCCGCCGCCATTATAAGTATATGCCAAATCGTCTGCAGTCTCACCCTCCATCACACGTAGCCCAACCACTTGACTTGGTTCAACTCGCAACCCACCAACGGTCGACAAGCTGATCGCGCCAGTCAAAAGATCCGCATCAGGTGGTGTAAAGAACAACGCATCGGCCTGATGCGGCAAACGCACATCACGTTGCCGCGCAGTCACGGTGCAAGTAAATGTCCCGGTCTCAATCGGCTTTTCTAATTTAACTAACAATCGTAAGCCCGCGACCTTGTCAGCCTGACCATCCTTCATCGTAGGCCGTAATAGACTCCACGACTTCACTCCGTCGCCCTGCACACGTTCAATCGGCAACTTGCCAGTCACTACCAGCTCGACCAATTCTAGCTTACCATGCTTCACCTCCGCCGTCAGCTCAGTGGTCTGCACAAAAGTCTCTGCTGACAACTGCACCGTCGCATCCGCATGCAGCGAGTAGATCAACTGCGCCTCCGGCTCATCACCTATCGGGTTCCCCATCGTAGCGTGTATGGTAATACTGCCTTTCGCCCCCTCCGCTGCGCCATCGACCGACAGCTGATCGAGTTGGTAAGCCGCTTCTTTCGCAGTCAGCGGCAAGCAACTCAGCGCAGCAAAAATCATCCAAAATAACGCGGCAGGTAAATTCAGTATCGTCTTCATGGCTTTTTTATCAGTTTCAGTTCCCAACTCCTAATTCCTAATTCCTAATTCCTAATTCTCTTCAGTTCGCATCCCCGAGCAACATTCGGGCATTGTTGATCATGTTTTGTAAATCGACGACGCGTTGTTGAGTAGGAAACGCCTCGGGTAAATCGTTGGTCAGAGACGAGAGCTCACTAAAGCTATAGCCACGTGCATACGGGTTATGGGCTAAGCGTTCGGCAAAGAGTGCACTCGTCGTCGCCAGGCGCAGCGCCGGGCTCGCCACTTCTAGCGATGGAATGGCACGCGGCATTTCGAGTGGCCATTTCTGCTCATGGTACAACCCCGTTGCCGGATCGCGGTAGCGCACCTGTAGAGCGCCTAGGCCCCCAACGACATCGGGATCATCATTGATTTGCACCACATAGAGTGCAGTGCCCGCCTCGGCCTCGCCGATCTCTGCGGCATCCACCGTGTTGTCGCGAAAGTCCTCCGTCTTGAGCTGATGCAAGTCGTAGCCCACTTGACGATACGTCGTCACACGCTCGGGATTCCAAATCACCTGAACTTTAACGTCTGCCGCAGCCACTCGCAACGAACCAGCGAGCTTTTCTGAGAAGTCCTGCGCGGCATCCTCCGCCGAGTTCAGGAAGCCATAGCGCCCATCACCATTGCGCGTGATCTCTTCTAGTAGTGCATCATTGTAGTCGTCCCAACCAATGCCAAATGCATCCAGCGCGATGCCTTGCTTGCGTTGCTCCACCACCATGTCTGCCAGTGCGGAGCCATCGACATCGCCTAAGTTCGCCGCGCCGTCGGTCATCAAAATCACACGATTGCTCGCTGCGGGATCGAAGTTTCGCTGTGCATTCTCATAAGCGGCCGACAGCCCGGCCTCCAAATTGGTGCCGCCTTCCGGACGATAGGCCAGCGCCTGATCGACTGCGACTTGCTGCGATTCATGCGTGCTGGCATTGGCAATCAGCTGCGGTTGACGCGCGAACAGCACGATACTGAGTTCATCTTGCGGCTGCAGCTTATCTTTCAGCGACTGTAGGCTTTGCTCCAGAATGGCGCGGCGATCCGGCCGTTGCATTGAGCCGGAATTATCCACCAGTAAATGTAGGTTCAATGGCTGAGTTGCCATGCGACCGGCAGCTTGGGTCTGCAGAGAGAAACGAATCACCTGACGACCATGCGCATACGGCAGATCCGTAATTTCCCAATTCAGCGAAACCGCCTCGTCCGCCTGCGGCACTGGGTCACGATAATCAAAGCTATTCACAAATTCCTCCGAGCGAATCAGCATCGCATCCGGCACCCGCGAGCTCTCCAATGCCGCCTGCGCCAATTTAAACGAGACATCACTCACATTCAGCGAGAAGGTCGAGATCGGTGCATTGGTCGTTTGTTTTTCAGCTTTGGGTGTGAGCGTAGCTTTCGGTTCCGGGGGTGCAGCGACAATGACGGGCTCAACAACGACCACATCCTCCCTTACTTCATATCTGTAATTCACCTGCTGCGTGACGAATTCCAGAATTCGGTCTACATTCAAGTTACGCAGCGAAATATTAACTCTCGGATCCCCGAGTTTAGGATCATACAAAGGCACCATATTAATACCAACATGCTCTGGGTCATACTCCACCGACAATTCACTCAGAGTTTCAAGCACCTCACTCAACGGCACTCCGCTAAAATTAACCTGTGGAATCACTATCGATTTTGGTTTATGTAGAATACTGGCACTTGCCACCCCAACATCGTCACGATCAACATCAAAGACCTTAGGTCGATTCCACGACTGACTGACCTCGGTCAGCATCTGCTCTCTGGTCTTGGTCTTCCCCGTGACGCCTTCGGCTTTAATTTTACCAATACGGTTCTGAAATAGCCGGGCTTCCGCATTCGCGGGATCTTGATGCTGAATCGCTGCAAAAGTCGCAGAAGCACCGTCATAGTCCCCATTCAGATATTGCGCCCGTCCACGCGTCAATAAATCAACAGGTTTCTTGGAAGCGACCGCAGGTCCTGCAAACGGATCCACATTTGATTTAGAGCGTTCCCCTGCATAGCCGCCGCTTGATGGCGCGTCGAAGGCATCCATTGTCATTAATGCGTCTTCCCCGTCCATAGAACTTGCATCACTGCCGACAAATTCAGAACGAAACACTGGAACCTCTGAATCCTTGCGGGGCTTTTCTTTTTTAAATGCATCACTCTGAGCATAGCCATAAGCAACCCAAGAAGCGTCGCTCTCGACTTTGTCCCCTTTAGACTCACGCGCATCCAGGCTACTCAGACTGGATGAGTTCACCTCCGCACCATCCCGCAGGCTTCCTCCGAGTTGCCCTAAACCACCTCCAAAACCATGGCCCGCATTCATCTCAAATGAGTTCGCCATTTCAAGTTCAGCAACTTCCACTCCCCGAGCCGATTGCACTGTATCAGGCTTAGGGACCGACAGGCTACGTTGAGGTCGCTTCATCCCGAGTTTCTGCGAAGGCAACTCCTCCATCTCTACACGATAATCGCCACTGTTTTTCGCTTTGGCCACTGGAGCGCGTTTGCTCAAACGGATTGGATGCGGAGTTCCCTCTATCATCTCCGCCGGAATTTCAGTCTGTAAAGCAAAGGACTCTGCGCTTCTACTATATGACTGACTCGCAGGTGGCCCCATCTCGGACACCACCACTATAGCCGGTTCTTCAAAATAAGCCTCCTCCTGATCAACTAGACTGTAAGTGGACTTCCTCACACTACCCACCGTCGGAATCAGAATCGCGGCGAGGATAAACAACACTGCAAACACCGCAGCGATTTCAAATACACGCATCTTCCATGAGATGCGACGCGGCTCCTCACGCGGTTCAAATTCCGCGGCGTCCACATCCTTAAAAATCTCTGCGCGCCGTTCGGGGCTGAGGCGCAACCCTTCGGTCGCGACGGGGGGCGCAATCTCATCACGCGCATCGTGCACATGGCCGATCAACACGGCCATGCGGTCGCGGAACGCAGAGAGCTCGGCATCGACCGTCAAGATCTGCTCCAACTCATCGGCGTCGACTTCGCTGAGTTCGCCGGTCAACAATGCGACCACGCGGATTTCCAGCTCTTCTCTCAAAATTCTGGGGTCTGAATCACTCATTGTGTAATGCCCTCCTTGTTGAGTTCTAGTTCTAGCGATTTGAGCGCGTGGTGCAGACTGTAGCCAACATTGCTAACAGTCATCTCCATGCGCTCCGAAATTTGTTTATAGCTCAGGTTTTCGATGAATTTAAGCCGCACAAGGTGCTGCTCGCGGGGCTGTAAGCGCTCGATACAGACGCGCATCAAGCCAGTGCGCTCATCGACTTCAGTTAATTCATCCGGTGTCGGTGCAGGGTCCACCGGCTCGACCTCGGCCGCATCCTCCGTGCGCGTAAACGGCACCACCTTGCGCGATTTGCGCAGACTATCGATCGCCAGTCGGCGCACCGTGGTATACAGCCAAGCCTTCGGGTGCTCCACCTCCGCCAAATTCTTTTGCAGCCGTAAAAACGCCTCTTGCACCACATCCTGCGCGGCCTGCTCGTCCTTCACCATTTGGTGCGCAAATCCCAGCAGCGGCGATTCCAAGTCATGGAATAGCCCAATCAGTCGGCGTTGCTGCACGCGCTGAACTGCCTCATCTGCTGTGCCAGATGAGCTCAAATGGCGTCGAGGTTGGGGGTGAAGGCGTTCATCGTGTCCAGTTAGTTCTAGTGTGTAGACGCACGAACTTAGGCTTTATTAGAACTTTTTTAGAATAAGTTACCCAAGGGTTAGCATATTACCACATAAAAACGTTGGGAAAATGCATACCACTGAGATGAATCTGCCCCTTGAGCCTGTCGAAACGGAGCGCCGCTAATCCGCTTCCGAAAGCGCGTTGATCCCGCGCAGATCCAACTTCCCGGTCGCCAGTATCGGAATAAATTCGACGCGCTTGATCACCTTCGGCACCCAGAGGTTGGAATACCCAGCCTCTGATAACTTCGCACGCACTTCGGATAGCTCCAGGTCCATCACTGCAAGCAAGACCAGCGCTTCGCCCTTGGACGCATCGGGACGTGAGCCAATCGCGAGCATCGGCAGCTCTGAATCGAGAAGATCAAAGGCTTCGACCAAGGCCTGCTCGATCGTGCCATGCGGCACCATCTCGCCCGCGATTTTAGAAAACCGCGACAGACGGCCCTCGATAAAGAGATACCCCTCATCGTCAAACCGCGCGAGGTCGCCGGTAATAAACCATCCACCGTCCATCACCTCAGCGGTGCGCTCGGCATCATTGAGATAACCACCGAAAATATTGGGCCCCTTCAACAACAACAGCCCCACTTCAGTGACAGGCAACGGCTCCATGGTATCCGGATTTAGAATACGCGCTGCATGTCCTGGCAGAAGCAGACCAACCGAGCCACGCTTCGAACCATTCGCCTCACTCTGCACATACGAAAACCCTGTAGGCGTATGCGGTAGATTGATACTCACCACAGGCGATGTCTCAGTCAGGCCGTAACCTTCAAGGTATAACCCGCCAAAACGCTCTTCCCATAGATCCGCAAAACCAGCTGCCGTCTTTTCTGCTCCCGTAATCGCATACTTCAGGGACTTCAACTGCTCAGGCGCAACATGCTGGATATAAGGCTTCAAGAAAGTCGGCGTGCCGACTAAAATAGATGCAGACTCTACCTCAATGGCCTCCGCCACTTTCTTAAACTCTAGCGGCGACGGCACTGTAACTGCCGCGCAGCCGCGCAATAGTGGATACCATAGAGTCACCGTGAACCCAAAGCTGTGAAAAATAGGCAAGTTCGCGATGAGCTTCTCTCCGATTGGCAAGATGCCCGCCGCATCAATTTGCAAACAATTTCCCAAAATATTACGATGCGTGAGCACCACTCCCTTCGGCTCACCAGAACTACCGCTGGTAAACAACAGCCCCGCCTCGACATCGCCCCCCTCCGAGGGCACTTTAAGCAACTTGGCCAACACCTTAGCAGGCGTCGCTTTAATTGCAGCCAAGAGCGCGATGGTCTTTGCCTTTGGCAAGGCCCTCAACTCTTCAACAAGATCCACAACGCCAGTCACCGGCCATGGGAAGTTCGGTAGCTTCGCACGCATACGCTCGGTGCTCAAAATACAATCAATCTCCGCGAGCGCGAAGCATGCCTCCAAACTGGAAGAGCCAAGCGTGAAGTTCAAATTAACCGGCACCTTGCCTGCTAACACCACTGCGAGATTCGCAACGAACCCACCGATGCCCGGCGGAAATAAAATACCGACACGCTTCTTCTCCGTCCACGTAAGCAAACGCCGAGACAACATCCAAGACAGCGCCAGTAAAAAACCGGATTTCATCTCACGGCGCTGCAGCGTGCGGTCGATGATCAGCACCCGATTGGGATGCTTCGCCAGTGCGATAAAACTCTCCCACGCCAAATGACTGTCCAACTCAGGCCGCGCCTGAAATTCACGTTCGCCGAAGTCTAACAGTTTCGAGTCACTCATGGGGTAATATCAATCGCTTAGTTGTCGTTTCCTTCGTTTTCCTCTTCTTCGAGTTCTTTCTCCGCTTTACGCACACCCAGCACCGCTTCGAGCAGAGCTTCTTTCAACTCGTCAAAGCCTTCATCCGACACACAGGACATCGGAAAGATCTTACCTTTGAACTTCTTCTTGAAAGCCTTCAAATTTTCGGCGGCATTCGGCTCATCCATTTTATTGGCAGCCACCAGCTCAGGCTTTTTCACCAGACCCGGCATATAAAGCTTCAACTCATTGAGCAGGACTCGAAAGTCGGAAATCGGCTCGCGCCCATCCGTGCCTTCCATATCCAGCATGACCAAGAGCACCTTACAGCGCTCCACGTGCTTAAGAAAACGGTGTCCGAGGCCGCGATTTTCACTCGCGCCTTCGATCAAGCCAGGGATATCGGCTACGGTAATCCGTTCAAATTGCTCGGGATACTCCAAGACTCCAACCGTCGGAAACATAGTGGTAAACGGATACGCACCAGTCTTCGGGTGCGCATTGGTCACCATGTTGAGGAATGTCGATTTACCTGCATTCGGAAATCCGATTAAGCCGACGTCCGCGATGGTCTTCACCACCAGCCGATATTCGCCTTCTTCGCCCGGCTTACCTAAAGTGAATTGGCGCGGGGCCTGATTGGTCGAAGACTTAAACGCCTCATTGCCCTTACCGCCCCAACCGCCTTCCAGCAGTAGGATCTGCTCACCATGTGCTAAGACTTCAGCCACGGTATCTTCGGTTTCCCGATCAATCACGACAGTGCCCACGGGCACCTTCATAATAATATCCGCACCGTTCGCACCATGCTGATCGGCACCACGCCCCGGCTCACCGTTCTTTGCTTTCCAGCCCGGTTTGTAGTGATAATCGGTCAAATCTGCGACATTAGTATCGGCAATAATATAGACAGCGCCACCGCGTCCACCATTACCACCGTCAGGCCCGCCCTTGGGCTCGTATTTGCCGCGCCGAAAACTAAAGCAGCCGTCGCCACCATTACCTGCCTTGAAATTCACCTTTACCTCGTCGTAAAACATGCACCCTTCTCTTCCGACTGACAGGGCATTGCAACCTCATTTCACCAAGCACCGGCCAAAGCTGGGATATCCATAGACTTGACCCCGATCAGCGACGCCCTTTTCTAGCGATATGCCTACTAACGAAATAGTCGCCGTCATTGATGTTGGCAGCAATTCCATCAAGCTCCTCGTCGCAAAACCAGGCGCAACCTTAGGCAGCGTCGAAACCATTTTTGCCGAGACGATTGAGACGCGTATCAGCACTGGGATCAGTCAAGCGCTCCCCAGTCTCAGTGAAAGCTCAATGGCTGCGGGGTGTCAAACGATCACCGAACTAGTCCGCCTCGCGCAGAGCTACCACCCGGAGGCGATCCAGATCGTCGCAACCAGTGCCGTGCGCGACGCAACCAACTCGGTTCAGTTCATCGAGCTAGTCAACGATGCCACTGGCATTGAAATACAGACGCTTTCTGGTAACGAGGAGGCGACCTACATTGGCAAAGGGCTGGGCTGCGATCCAAAAATTTCAAGCACTAAGAGTTTCATCCAAATGGATATCGGCGGCGGTAGCCTCGAACTGATCCATTTTAACCACGGGGAAATCGACAACGCGCTGTCTCTACAGCTTGGAGCCGTGCGCCTTACTGAGCAATTTATCTCAGACCGCGATGCCGCGATCTCGACCGAGACCGAAGCAACAATCGAAGGGCACGTCAGAAAGACACTCAAAAAAAGCGGTTTCAGCTTCGAATTGAGCACCGCCCCATTCATCGTTACTGGCGGTGCGTTTACCGTCACGCGTGCAGTGCTCGCCGCTCAAGTCGATCAGACCATCGAAGAGCACTCCCCCGTGCTACGCCACAAGGAGATCACTCAACTCAAATCCAAGCTCATGCAACTACCGCTGCACGAACGCATGGCAGTGCCCCACCTCCCCGCAACACGAGCCGACATTATACCCGCAGCATTGATCACGATCGACACCGTGCTCGATTGCGCAGCGCGCGACACCGTCACACACTCGTTCTACAACCTCCGTTACGGCATCGCCGCAGAGTTGCTCAGCTAAATACCCGCCGACGCAGCCCCTGGATCACGGCAAGGTCGCCCCAATCCGAGCCACGCATCTCATTCACCTTCGGAGGGTGCTTTCGACCACGCTCGTGTTGCCAAGTAGTTGTAAAACCACGCACAAACTCCGACGAGCCAAGAATCGCACCATCAGTGAAATAACGAACGCGGCAGCGCAGCATGACTGACTTTGGTAATTGCCCATCGTCTTCCTCTAGAACCTTCAGCGCTCGTTCTCGCGTCATTTCTGACACCCCACCATCAGATGCATGCTTACCAAAGATAAGCTTGCGATGAGCGCTCAACGCCAAATCGGCCTTCTTCGCGCCAGAGTCATACCACACCTGAATCAAGCCAGACTTAGCGGTCGGCACTCCTGCAACTGCCTCAGCGTAGCCACAGAACCGGTAATCCTTCGGATCATTGACCAGTCCCGCACGCACAGGGTTCAAGTCAATATAGGCGGCCATTGTTTGCAGAGAATTCCCCGCGCCCTCGACCAGCACAGACTTAAAGCGCTCCGCCCACAAGGTGCCATAGCGCTTATTGGTTCGATTATACCAGACAGAAAAGCGCTGCTTCACTGCTTTCATAAACTCAGAGACATCCCCCATCCGCGCCAGTAGTTTGCGACGAATCACATCAGCCTCATCTCCCCCGACTTGAAGTTGAGCCTTCATCAATTCAGCAGACGCCGCCTGATATTTAGTAGGCTTCGGATACAGCACCTGATAGCGCCGCATCAGTTCTGGATCCGAAACTACGCCCCCGCCCGGCACCCGAACCAACACATGGAAGTGGTTCGACATGACACAATACGTCAGCACCTCCACTCCGCTGAAATCCGCGACCTGCCAGATCATCTTCCGCAGCATTTCCTTTTCGCGATTATGAAATAGCCGCTCACCATTCACAGTCCGTGTCATACAATGATACACGGCACTACCACTACCACTGACTTTGATTCTTCGGGTTCGCATACTCAAAGCCAACATGACTAACAATCAGCCTCACATCAAGATGATTTAGCCTGTCCCTTGTTTTTAATGAATAGACGGAATCGCCGATGTATTGACCCAAGCTAGAAAACGATCAGTGGCTACCCTTCGATGAAGTGCACTTGGACATCGTCGAGATGCATGCGTAAACAGACTCTGACTCCACAAAAAAGCCCGCGCACACTGCGGTGTGACGCGGACCGTTTGAAAGAAATCGGCGCTTACTTTTTCTTACCGCCCTTATTGTGAGCGGCCTTACTCTGCGAGATCCGTGCGCGGCGCTCGGGATGCTTCTTATCGAGCTTCGCAGCATCGGGCCCCATCTTACGCAGACGTGCCTTACGTTGCAGATCATCGCTCTGACGGTGCGCGTGCTCCGCGGCACCCTCTTCATCTTCGTAGCGGCGTTCTTTGCCAACCAAGTCGAAGCGAACTGGGCAACCACTGAGACGGAACTCGTGGATAATCGCCTTTTCCAAATAACGACGATACGCGGGATCGAGGCGCTCGATACGATTGCAGAAGAAACGAATACGCAACGGACGTGAGCCCGTTTGAGTCGCATAGAATACCTTAAAGCGCTTTGTGCCGACAACCTTGGGCGAACGTGCCTCGAACAGTGCTTCGAGCAGACCATTCAACTTACCAGTCGGGATCTTCATATCGAGTGTTGCAGAAATTGCCGCGGCTGTCTCGAGCATCGATTCGATACGGAAGCCCGTCTCTGCAGAGACAAAGAGCACTGGCGGATCCGGAAGAAAAAACATCTCCTTGCGGAGCGACTTCTCATAAGACTCGAGGAAATGCTTAAGCGACTTAAAGCCTTCGATCGGCTCACGTTCCCACTGCTGAATGATCAGATCCCATTTATTGACGACGATCACCAGCGCACGGCCAGCATCCAAAACCGAACCAGCTAGCACCTGATCTTGCTTCGTCACCCCTGCTACTGCATCGATGATCAGGAATACGACGTCCGAAGACTCCATTGCATGTTGCGTGCGAACAGTGGAGAAGAACTCAACGGGACTATCCACTTTGCTCTTACCACGCAGACCTGCGGTGTCGGCCATGCGGAATTTGAGCACCTCTCCATCCTTGTGCTTATAATCGAGATCGAGCTCCACCGCATCACGGGTGGTGCCTGCGACGTCACTCACGATCAAACGTGTCGAGTCGAGCAGACGGTTACCAATAGAGGACTTACCCACGTTCGGGCGGCCCATTAAAGAAATACGGATACGTTTCGGGTCAGCTGGTGCGCCTTCGACAACCTCGGGCTTCTCCCCCAACTTCGCCTTAGTCGCTTCCAGCAGGTCTGTGATACCACGACCATGCTCTGCGGAAACTGGCATCGCATCGCCCAAACCGAGACTCAAGAACTCAAATGCATCGTCTTCGTTATCCTCAGAATCTGCTTTATTGGCGACGAGAATCACTTCCTTGCCGAAACGGCGCAGCTTCGCGGCGACGATCTCATCCAGAGTGGTAATACCCTCACGGACATCGACAATAAACAGAATCACTGACGACGCTTGAATCGCAAAGTCCACCTGCTGTTCGGCCGCATCTGAAATTTTCTTTGCCGTCATCTCGATCTCCATACCGAGGCCGCCGGTATCGAGGAGCACGAAATCATCATCGACCTCGGCCGATATGAGGTCACGCGTCACACCGGGCATATCATGCACGATGGACAAGCGACGCCCGCAAAGCCTGTTGAAGAGACGGCTTTTTCCGACATTGGGACGGCCAACGAGGGCCACGGTTCTGGATGAATCGATCATATGCTGCTGCGCAGAGTGAAAAGTGAGAGTGGAAGTATCTAAATGAACAACTCACTCTATAAATGAAGCAAAGCCGAGTTGGAATGCTCTAGTAATGAAGAACTTACAAGGCTTATTTACGGACCTTATCGACGTAGCGCTCGATACGGTCGGTTGCCTCGATAAGTCGCTCATAGCTGGTGGAGAAGCTCGCACGGGCAAAACCTGCACCGCTCGGGCCGAATGCCGTACCTGGAACGATCGCCACTTCTTCCTCAGTGAGTAAGCCTTGGCAGAAGTCCATCGAGCCCATTCCCGTCGACTGAATCGAAGGAAATGCGTAGAAAGAACCCTTCGGCGAGTGACAGTCGAGCCCGGCTTCGTTGAAGCGACGCACAACCAGATCACGACGACGGTGATATTGCTCTTTCATCTTCGCAACTGCTGGCCCGCCGTTTTTCAACGCTTCGATGGCTGCCTCTTGCGAAAGAATCGGCGCACAGAGCATACTGTATTGGTGCACCTTCATCATGGCTTCGATGAGTGGCGCAGGCCCACAGGCGTAACCGATACGGAATCCAGTCATGGCAAATGCCTTAGAAAATCCATGCAGGAAGATCGTGCGCTCCTTCATGCCTGGCAGCGTCGCGATACTCGTATGTTCCCCCTCGAAAGTGAGTTCGGAGTAAATCTCGTCACTGATAACAAGTAGATCTTTCTCAATGGCAAACTTAGCGATCCGCTCCAGCTTCGCACGCTCAGTCACACCACCCGTCGGATTGGTCGGAAAATTCAACATCAGCACCTTGCAACCAGGCTCCCAAGCAGCCTCAACCGCGGCTGGATCGATACCGAACTGATCCTTCGCCGAAGTGCCGATGGCGATCGGCTGCGCATGCGCGAGCACAATGCTCGGGCTGTAAGAAACGTAGCACGGCTCGTGATAGAGCACCTTGTCGCCGGGATTGAGCACTGCACGCAGCGCAATATCCAGCGCCTCGGATACACCAACCGCGACTAGAATCTCGTTGTCCGGATTGTAGCTCAGCTCGAAATTCTTTTCGACGTAGGTATTGATCTCACGGCGCAGGCGAATGAGCCCCATGTTGTCCGTGTAGCTGGTCTTGCCCTTTTCGAGTGCAAAGATCGCAGCCTCGCGGATATGCCACGGCGTAACAAAGTCAGGTTCACCGATACCCAGCGAGATCGCCTGTGGCATGGCCGCAACAATCGCAAAGAAATCGCGAATACCGGAACGAGGCAGACTCACCACGTGGTCTGCGATAAAGCGTTGGCTGTCGTCGACCATTATGCACTCACAGCGGGTTTATCGCTGTCCTCGTTCGGAGATAAAAGTAGGTGCCCCTGCTCTTTATAAGCACGTAGCATGAAGTGCGTCGCAGTCGATAGCACACCTTCGACACTGGCAAGACGCTCAGAGACAAAGCTAGCCACATCACGCAGGTCGGTGCCGATTGCGACCACGAGTAGATCATAGGAGCCAGACATCAGGTAGCAGGACTCAACCGAATCGAAACGGCTGATACGTGTCGCAAGGCGATCAAATCCACCATCACGCTCTGGGCTGATCTTCACCTCGATGACCGCTCGCACAATATTCTCTTGGGCGCGCTCTGGGTTGAACACGGGGCGCCATCCAAGAAGCACCTCCTCGGCCTCAAGGCGCTTTAATTCTGCGGCGACGTCGGCCTCAGACAGACCAAGCACCTGCGCCATTTGGGCAGTGTTAAGGCGTTCACCTTCAAGAAGTAGTTGCAAGACAGAGCTCATAAGCGCGGCAGTAAAGTGGGAAAATCCTAAAAGGCAAAATGCAAAAAAGACTATTTTCGCGGTGCTTTAGGATGCGTCCGGAGACATCGAGCGCTTCTTCAGCTCGATCTCGACCTCGCCGAGCAGCACGCGGAGCTCATGGACGAACCGTTCGGACACCTCACGCGCCGCCGATAAATTGCCACGCTTCGCAGTTGCCTCCAATTCGACAGCCTGGGCCACGATCTTGGACGCACCAAAGACTCCAGAGACTCCTTTCAAGCTATGCGCCATAAAGCCGACTTGCTTCCAGTTCTGCTCACGAAGCGCACACTCCAACTTATACAAATCTTTCGGCAAAGTATCCGACAGAATCCCGGCGACACTCAGCACATCTTCACGATCTTCCTCGTCCATCTGATCAAGACGCTGCGAAAAACTCAAATCCAGCTCTAGCTCAGAATCAATCGCATCGACCAAGCCACGCTTATGTGCTTTGGCAATTTCCAACACCTCCCTTAAGCGTTCCACTCGGAAGGGCTTTGAAATGTATTCATCCATACCATTCGCGATGAATTTCTCTTCGTCGCCCTTCATAGCATGTGCAGTCATCGCTACAATGAATGTCGGCGGACGCTCCTGCTCAGCTTCGACACGACGGATCTCACGCGTCGCCTCACTGCCATCCATCACCGGCATCTGCACATCCATCAGCACGCAGTCGAAATGCTTAGCAATCACCAGATCGACTGCTTGTTGGCCATCGGGAACGACCACGACCTGATGCCCCAGCTTCTCTAAGCGACGACATGCGATCTGTTGATTTACCAGATTGTCTTCAGCCAATAAAATATTAAGCGACTCATCCGAAGAACCGATCATCTCCGGAAGGCCGTCTGCATTTTCAATCGACAGCGCATTGCCCTCAGTCGCTTCGGCCATTCGACCACCGCGCACATCAAACGTCTCTAAAATCACTTCGATCAATGTGCCGCGCTTCACTGGCTTCGACAACGCACGCGCTAAGCCCAACTGCTCCGCACGCTCCATCTCGGTGCGGTTCAACGAGGATGACAGCAGTAGCATCTTCGTCTCTTGTAATTCAGGACGGCTCATCACCAAGCTCGCCAGATCCAAACCAGTCAACCCCGGCATTTGCTGATCTAGCAGCACGAGCTGATACGGATCATCCGCACAGTGCGCCTCTTCCAGCATCGCAAGCGCCTCGACGCCCTCGCGAGCAATCGCACTACGATAGCCCCAGCCCTTGCACATTTGCTGATAGATGTCACGATTGGTCGAGTTATCATCGACGATCAACACATGTAAGCCAGCAAGCTCCGGATTATACGGAATCGATTCTGCCCCAGGGTTCACGCTTTCTTCAAACGGAATATCCAGAGTAAAGGTGGCACCTTTACCGAGTTCACTCTCCACCTGAATCGAGCCGCCCATGAGATCCACGAGCTCCTTACAAATAGTCAGCCCCAGCCCTGTGCCACCATAGCGGCGAGTCGTCGACATATCGGCTTGCGTAAAGCTAAGGAAAATCGCGTCGAGTCTGGAAGGCGGAATCCCGACACCAGTATCAGTGACTGAGAAACGCACCCGAGCACCGCATTCGGCACAGTCCAGCGTCTCTGCTCTTAACACGATCTCACCAGCTTCTGTAAATTTCACCGCATTACCTATCAAATTATAGATAATCTGCTTCAGGCGCATCGGGTCGCCCATCAAATAGCGCGGCAACTGCTCATCATACGTGACGATCAGCTCAACCTTCTTCTGTCGTGCAACTTGTGTAAACTCATGCGCCACGTCATCCATCAACGCCCCCGGGTTAAACGAGAGCGTTTCGAGATTCAACTGCCCCGCCTCAATCTTCGAGAAGTCCAGCACATCGTTGACCAAACTGAGCAAAGTATTACCACATTGCACCACCGTATCCGCATAGCCGCGTTGCTCGGCATCGAGATGCGTCTCTTGGCAAAGCTCCGACGCACCGATAATTCCATTAATCGGAGTGCGAATTTCATGGCTCATCGCCGCAAGGAACTCTCCCTTCGCTCGACTCGCAGCTTCCGCCTCCTTAATCGCATCCAGCAAGTCCGACTCCGTCCGCTTCAAATCACTGATATCGCGCGCCACACTGACCGAGCCGACAATCTCGCCCGAGCCGCTGCGCACAGGAACAGTCGTCATCTGCAACCAATGCTTCGTGCCATTATTAAAAGTAAAACGAGACACCTTATTCACCGACGGCAGACCCGACTCATAGACCTGACGATCCACCTCATCCACCCACTCCGCACTTTCCGGCGAGACAAATGCCGCAATCGTCAGCCCCGCAGGCGACGAGGGACCGTCCGTAGCCACCGCAGCACTAAACGCCTTATTGGTGATGATAAAATGCCCCTCCGTATCGCGGAAGAACACATACTCCAAAGTATTATCGAGCAGCACCTGTAGAATCTGCAGCTCACTGCGACTACTGAAGCGCAACGCTCCATCAATCGACGGGTGCTCCATCGTATAGAGCCAGACTCGATTCGCATCCTCGGGGTCTTGCTGAAGTAACAACTCGACCGACCCTATGCCGTGCTTATTCTGATACGGCACCACACGCCCCGACCACGAGTGCGCAGCCGACAACTCTTTCACCACATCGGCAAACCCCTGCCCTTTCGGAAACACAAACTTGTCATCCATCACTGCCGTGTCCCAAGCATCGCCCACATAATAGTGCTCCATATGCTCATTGGCATACAGCAACACTCCCTCATCTTTCGAAATGAGGGATACGCCCCAAGGAAAAGCCTTGGGCAACGCGACATTGATTCGATTTGGCTGAGTAATTGACACTAGAAACGGGTATTAAAAACCGTATGAAATGTCAGCCTCGCCAGAAATTACAACGAAACAACGCTAATACCCCCTAAAAGAGAGCAATATCGGACGCTTTTAAGGTCTCTTTACAAACCTCTCACAACGCCTTTACGAGTCAAGAAAGGCCTGAACCTGCGCCAGCACTGCCGCTCCGCCATCTTCTAAGATGTAATGTCCATGCCCTTCATGCAGCTTCACTTCCGCATTCGGAAAAATCTCACACCAACGCTTAAAGAAGTGCATATTGAAGCAGAAGTCCTTCCCCCCCCACACGATCTGCACCGGCTTATCAGCCAATTTCGACAGCCCGGCCTCCACCTCGGCCAGCGTCCCATAGCTCGGATGCCCTTCGTGCAACGGGATGTCTTTCACGAAATTCCACACCGCTACGCGATCCGCCCAACTGCGATACGGCCACAGCATACCCGACTTCACCGCAGGCGAGAGTGGAATCTTGACCGACATATTCGCCGCCGGCCCTGCAAATCCATTGAGCCCGCGAATCACGGCCTCACCAATGATTGGCACCTTAATTGACGCAATCCGCAGCGGAATACGCTTCGAGCGAAACGCCCCAGTATTGAGCAACACCAACTTTTCCAGCGCCTCAGGCCGACGCCCCGCCACTCCGCAACCAATCGCCCCCCCCCAATCATGCACGATCAGGCTGAACTTCTCAATCGCGAGATGGTCGATCAAGCGCTCCACATCCTCGATGCGACGCTTCAACGTGTAAGGGTAATCGCTCGGCTTATCCGAAAGTCCGCAGCCCACATGATCCGGCACGATGCAACGATAGCCCGCCGCAGTGAGCGTGTTGACCACATTTCGGTAATAAAACGACCAGGTCGGATTACCATGCAGCATGATCACCACCGGCCCCGTGCCCTCATCGAGATAGTGCATCTGCACTGGCCCGTCGGACTTCGGCGTCGCAGGTTGATCAAATAAATTTCCGGAAAACGGATACTCGACCCGCACTTCAGGCGGTAATTGTGAGGCTCTTGAATTAATCATGCTTCGGCCACTCCACAGCCATCATCAAACTACTTAAACCACTGCCAATCCCCAGCAGCGCCGTCTTTTGCCCTGCAACAAAGGCACCGTCCTCGATCGCACGCGCCAAAGTAATCGGGCACGAAACCGAGCCGACATTGCCGAGCGTTTCAAAAGTGGTATAATCTTTCGCCAAATCCAGCCCCAGCGCTTTAAACAGCTCACGCGAATGCGCCTTGCCCACTTGGTGCGTAATCACGCAATCCGGCGTCTCCGCCGTCCAGCCCGTCGCCTCGACAAAGCGTGCCCATGCACGCGTCGCCACGCCAATGCCTGCGACCAGCAACTCCTCAGAGTCGGTCAACATCTCCAGCGCGTCGCCCGCACTGTCACCTTGGCACAGCTTATTTGCCGAGCTATCGGTCTCGACCACCGCAGCAGTCACCAACGGGCATGATGCCGGCGCTAGATCCTTACGACAGAGCACCGCGCCGACCGCACCCGCACCAATCGTCAAATTCGCAAAATACGGCTTAATCGTCTTCCGCGTCAGCTCAGGGTTGAGCAACTGCTGCAAGGTATTTTCCACCAGCGGACGACCATTCTCGCCCGAGACCACCAGCGCACGCTCGATTTGCCCCGACTCGATCAAACCCGCCGCCACGACCATTGCATTGAGAAAGCCAAGGCATGCATTCGACACATCAAAGATCTGCGTCTTGCCCGGCAGATCCAACAAACCATGCACGTAAGCCGCCGTTGCCGGCTCCAGCCGATCACGGCACACCGCCGAGTGGATCAACAAATCGATCTCCGACCGATCAAACGACGATTGTGCGAGCACTGCCTCGCCCGCCTTGGCCGAGGCCTCCGACGCACGACTGCCCGCAGGCCAGAAGCGACGCTCCTTGATTCCAGTCATCAGCTCCAACCGACCCTCCGGCAAACGCAAGCGCTCGTAGACCGGCGCAAGCTTCGCCTCCACGTCCGCCGAGGTCCACACCTCATCCGGCAGCGCATAGGCCAGCGATTCGATAGCTACATTCTTAAAATTCATGTCCCTATGGGATACGGGATGCAGCACACGGGATACGAGTCTATTTTCTCTGACACTCCGATTTCAGTAGCAGAATCGAGACCTAGTGCTATTCTGAGTTTAAGGTCTCCGAAAGCTGGGCAAGTAATTGAAGGAATGCAGTTTCACTTGCGCCAAGCGATCTCCCTCGTAACAAATACAACCGATCTTACCACCGCTCAGCTTGCTCATACCATGGTCAGCGTCCAAAATTACAAATCAGATAAATACTATCCCAAGGTCGTCAGCGCCTTCGACCGCATCTTAACCGATGGCAAAGTCGTCGCGCCGATCGACGTGTTGATGGCATTGGGGAACCTGAATCCGAAAAAGTGTGAAGATTGGCGCTTTGGGCGCGTCCCCTACCTTGAAAAGGTAATTGATGGCTCGCTCCCGAAGCTCCACAAAATCTTAAACATCATTGGATTCCACGCGCACGACCTCGACATGAAGCCGAGCCCAACCGTTTACAAGAAATGGGGCAAGGGACGGCGCATCGATCTCAAGTTCACCAGAAATCGAATCCCTAAGATCGAGGCGACCTACTCAAAGTGCTTCGCCTGGAACAGGCGCTTGCCTTATGAAGAATGGAAGCAGGCGCAGCACGTTAGTGCATCCACCTAATATCATCCTTTAACTATTTCTGACAGAATTCGGATACACGATAAGACTGGTATTCTTACCGCAGATGGACGCCGATACACGCAGATTTCAAATGAATTGAGGCGCAAATCTATCTGCGTGCATCTGCGGTTAAATATATCATCAATTTAAGTCGTAGACACAGATCGAACCCGGTTCCGCTACTAAACAATAGCCACACAGTTCCCGCCCGCCTACCTCTTCTCGGGGCGCATCGCTAGACTCACCACATCTTTATCAAAGTAGTTGCGATCCATGCCGGCATTCACGACGAGGCCTTGGCCGTTGATGCCGCTGGATGCAGGGCTCAACAAGAAGACTGCGGTGTTTGCGACTTCCTGCGTCGTGAGGTTTTGCTTACGGAAAGTCAGCTTCTCGGCGTAGAGATAGCTTTCCAAGTAACCGGGAATACCAGCAGATGCGCTGGTCTTGAGCGGACCGGCATTGACGGTATTGAAGCGCACGCGGGTATCCGCGCCGAAGGACTTTGCTAAATTGTAGGATGAAGTTTCCAGAGCCGCCTTGATCGGAGCCATGTAGCCGTAGTTCTCAGCCGTGACATCTGTGGACGAGATGCCGATGGACACTACCGATGCCTCGTTTTTCAGATGCGACTTAAACGCGCCCGCCACTTCGACCAAGGAAAAGGCCGAGATCGCAGTGGCTTGTAAAAAGTCCTTACGCACGGTCTCGTGAAACGGCTTAAAGCCTTCTGAGTAGTTCGCAAATGCGATGGAGTGCACGATGCCATCGAGCTCGCCGTAGTCGGCACTCACCTGCTCGGCCAATGCGGTGATTTGCTCGGGAAACTCGACATCGCAAATGTAGGCCTTTCGGTCGCCAAGGAGCTTCTGCAAACTCTCTAGCCGCGCTTGGGAGCGCACACTGTGGATCACTTCCGCGCCTTCGGCCTCCAGCGATTTGGTAATCGCCCATGCCACGCTCTTACGATTCGCCACCCCCATTACGAGGAAGCGCTTACCTGCCAATGCTAGAAAACTCACTGACCTGCCTCCGGTTCGAGCATTGCCAAAGCGAATTCAATCGTCAGCGCAGGTTTGCCGTTTTTCAGAACCTTGCCCTTCATGAAGAAGAACTTACTGACCTTCTCCTTCATCGTGACCTCGATCACAACCTCGTCGCCAGGCTTCACCATTTGCTTAAAGCGCGCATCCGAGATACGAGATAGCACTGGCGTGACATCGGCCAACGAGCGGCCCTCTTTCTCGATTTGCTTAGCGAGATAGATCGCTCCCGCTTGGAAACACGCTTCGCAAAGCAAGACGCCCGGCATGATCGGATTGCCTGGGTAGTGGCCCTCGAACTGAGGCTCTTCCATGCGGATGGTGCGCTTACAAGTAGCGCCGTCCTCGCGAACTTCGACGATCTCGTCGACAAAGAGAAAAGGCGGGCGGTGAGGAATAGTGCGTAGAATTTCGTCCATATCAGCGAGTGAACGACTTAAGCCGCGAAATGCACGCTAAAAACGGAACCCGTTGCTGCCTCTCATGACACCGACACCAGCAACCATCCATCAACTCCCACAAAAAAATAACCTCTTCTGTAGACAAAAACATCCTGATTCGCAGTATACCCCTCAAATACCCACCTTAGGCATACCATCTAGCAATCAACTCCGAACTATGCTCACGACACGCACCCTACTCAGCTACCTCGCCCTCGCGGCACTCACCACTGCCTCGCTCAACGCAGGCGGGCTCTACCTTTACGAACTCAGCACCACTGAAACCTCCATGGCAGGCGCAGGCTGGGCCGCCCGCGCTCAAGACCCGACCACCGTCGTCACCAACCCTGGAGGCATGTCACGACTCGACGGCACTCAAATCCAGCTCACCGTGCAGCCCCTCGCGATTGACACCAGTTTCAGCTCAGACAGCGGCGGCGGTTCCGAACTCGACTCGGTCCTCCCTGGCGGCAGTCTCTTTATCACGCATAAAATCGACGATCAATGGAGCGTCGGCTTCTCGATGGCAGGCTTCTTCGGCCTCGGACTCGACTACGATACTGGCTGGGAAGGCCGCTACTACGTCGATGAGATCACCCTCCAGAGCGTCGGCTTTCAACCGACGGTGTCCTATAAGGTCAACGATCAGCTTTCAGTCGGAGCCGGCGTGACCCTGATCTACACACAGTTTGAGCAGAAAATGTCAGTCAACAACGGCCCGCTCGAAGACGATGGTAAACTCAAGCTCGACGACAACACACACTCCACTCAGGTCAATCTAGGCATTCTCTACGAGTTGAATGAGAAAACACGCGTCGGCTTACAATATCTATCAGAGTCCGACGTCGACCTGAAAACAAAGCCCAAAGTCAAAGGCGATGGTGCCACTTCTAACCTCCTTCGCAACATAGGCAAAGTCGACCTAGGCATGACCTTACCACAATCGGTCATATTCAGTGCCTTTCATCAAATCTCGGACAAATGGGCAGTGATGGGCAATATCGGTTGGCAAGAATGGTCCGAATTCGGCAAAGTCGACGTCGATGTTTATGGCCCACCCAACAAATCCATCACCAGCGATCGCGGCTACAAGGATACTTGGAACTTCGCGCTAGGCCTCCAGCACCAGCTCAACGAGCAATGGCGCCTCAACACTGGTGTCGCCTACGACACAGAAATGGTCGACGAAGACGACATGACGCCCGACCTACCTACAAGCGACTCGTGGCGCTACGGCATCGGCGCCACTTACCAGCGCTCGGAAAACCTAGATATCAGCTTCGGTTACGAAATCATCTGGTATGGCGACCTCGATCTAGACGTCAACCGCAGCCCACTGGCCGGCGAAGTCTCTGGCACCTATGAAAACTACGCGATCCACTTCTTCGGCTTCAGCTTTAACTGGAAGCTGTAAGAGCAGAAATATAGAGCAGGCAAAGGCACCCACTCACCACCTCAACAGGACATAGGCTTTCGCTTTGACAACCGGAGTAAAGTCGCGTTGTCTCACTCACGTTACAGCGCCCTATTTTCCGGGCAAACCTATCAACAACCAACGAACTACTATGAAATACAAAACACTTACAGCAATTGCAGCAGCAACACTTCTCGCCTCTGCAGCTAACGCAGAATGGCACTACGGCATCGGTTCCGGCATCGGTGCATCCAGCTATGATGGCGACCTGAAAATTGCTGGCGACAAATTGGACGTCGAATATGATCAAGACGACTTCGAAGGTGGCTTCGGCGCAGCAGGCTTCGCAACCGACGGCACATGGGTGTTCAACCTCAGCGGCAGCAGCGTCGAGTACGAGTCTAAGGACTCCTTCACAGGCAAACCACGCTCCACAAATAACTTCCAAAGAAGCTTCGCAGAGTTCACCGTCGGCTATGTCGCCTATCGCGAAGGCGACATCACACTCACACCTTACCTGGGCGTCAACTACACGAAGCACGAGTGGGAGTTCAAATCTTCGATAGACGGCAAAACCAAACTGGATGACAATTGGGTCGACGGCGTCTTCGGTATCAAGCTCGACTACAAGATCAACGACGAGTGGACATGGAATAACTCCGCGGAATACACTGCAGGTGACTCCGAAGGTTGCTACGGCGTGAAGACAGGCGCTTCTTGGAAGTTTGCTGAAAACTGGGTCGCAGGCGCTTACGTCGGCTTCGAAAGCGATGAGCTAGATGGTAGCGACACCGAACAGGGCACAAAAGGAGGAGACTTCGACTACGACACAGATGTCACCACATTCGGCCTGACTCTGGCTTACACTTGGTAATCCTCTCCTAGAGGTTCTAATTTCTCAAAGCCACGGCCTCCACTCGGAGCCGTGGCTTTTTCGCGTCTGAATAGAGCTTAATACCAACGAATCACCCGCGCCTACCCCTTCGCCAATTCAAACAGCTTCTTATCGATCTTATTCGCGGTGATCACCCCGTAGTTCATCGTGCCGAGCCAGCCGGACATAATAATCCCCACGGAACCTGCGTGATAGAGCCCTTCGATTTGATCCGGCAGCTCCATCGATACCTTGAGCCCTTCAAACTTCGTGCCGAAGGACGTGCCTTGCATCGACTTCGTGTAATGATTCACCGTGCGCGGAGTCGCGGCCTCAATGTGATCGATCTTGTCACGCACGCCGGGAATGAATGTCTCTAGGCTGCTGACACACTCTTCACACATACGCGCCTTCTCGGCCTCGTATTGCTCATCAGTGAGATCCGCCCACTCGTCCCAGCGCGCATTGAGCGACGCAACGACTGTGTAACGCTCATCCTTCAGGTGAGGACGTGTTTCCGGATAGTAAACCGAAAACGTGTGGCTGCTGGTATGAATCGAAGTGAGTTCGCCGATGGTATACTCAGGCGCCCGGGACGTGAAAACGAGATCGCCGATATTCGGAATGGTTTCGCCCTTCTTAATGCCCATATAAACTTGGCAGGAGCTGGTGTTGTTACGCACCGCCTTGGCTTCTTTAACGAAGTCTTCGGAGAATTCATCTTCGCCGACGAGATACTCGATCGTGTTACGCACATTGGCATTGGAGAGCACTGCCTTGCAACGGATCTTACGCAGCGGAAATTCCTCGTTGCCAGTATTCTGACTGCGAACGCTGACGCCGACGACTTTGTCGTCTTCCACGTCGATGCTTTCAACGAGCGCACATTTGCGCACTTCGCAGCCATTCTTCTTCAGTTCGGCGACCATCTTCTGAATCAAGGTATCGGTGCCGCCTTGGAAGGTGAACACGCCCTTGCTCATGAAATTGGAGAACACGATACCGTAAGTGATCGCCGGATCGTCAATGTGCGAGCCGTTCGCATAGGAGATTGGCTCCATCAACAGGCGGTGCACATCGGTGCGACCGGGGAAGAACTCCTCAAACATTTCACCCGTGGTCTGGGTGTTGTCATCATAGAAATTCATTGCGCGCAGGTGATCGTAAAATCCTTCGACCTTGGCACGATCGACCTTGAAATCGTTGACCAAAATATTGGTAAAGTCATCGCGCTCGAAGGTCGTCCACACATTCATCTGCGGATTGATGAAGCGCACATCCTTGAGCTGGTGGATCGAATCGGCGATTTCCTTTGTCCAATATTTGCGGCAGGACTTGACCATACCGAATGGAAAGCCGTGCAACGAGATGTCGAAGATATGCCCGCCTGGACGCTTGAACCATGTAGCAAGACCGCCGAACTGGTAATGATGCTCCAGCAATAGGACGCGATGCCCGTTCTTCGCCAGGTAGTTCGCACCCGTCAATCCACCTAAGCCGGAGCCGATGACGACGACGTCATATTCTTCTTCGATACCTTCGAGCCAATCTTTTGCCATAATCTTATAAAGAGTTAGTAGCCAGCATTCGGAAGTTGCGTAAGGACAGCCACCTCTGAATTCTAGCGGGTAGCGGGCTAAGACAGCGACACCTGCCACAGAGTTCAACCCGCAAAATCAAAAAAGAGCAGATTGCCAGCGCGGATGCAAACTTGCGGCTCATTCGTTGTCATGATACTGATACGCATCATTATTTGTGAAAAGCGTAGTCGAGTTCCTTTAGGTGTTCGACCGACACGGCCGTTAGAACCACTACCTCCAAGCGGGGGGGCCACCTAAAGGAAGCCACCTACGACAAGTAAGATTGTGACGTGTCAGAGGAGACCGTGACCGATGGAATGAACGCTCAACTTTAAACGTTGCTGCAATCGCGTGAGACGAAGTCTTTTACGCGACGCCATCTCCGGCAGACCTCCGTCAACGCACAAAGATGAGCGTTTCAACTTGGACGTTGAGCGTTGGACGTTCGAGCGAAGCGTTGCCCGTCCCCTAGAACCCGCTCACACTGAGGGGAGCCTTTTCCTGCTGGTCCGAGTCCTGCATCGTCGCGAGCATGACATCGAGTCGCTTATCAAAAACCATCAGCCCATTGCCCATTTTCTTGGCGCGTATGGAACCATTGTCCAATTCCATCTCATAACCGAAGGCGGACGGTGGAGGCTCTTCTTCGCCCTCAGCTTTCGCCTTTTTATCTACCTTTTTCCAAAACGATCCCTGCGCCTGTAGCGTCAACAATTGGTTAAGCTCGTAATCCGTCATCGCTTGGCTGCGCTTATACACCTCGATCGCGGACTTGCCATCGACATACAGCACATGCAGATCCCAGCCTGGCAATAAGCGCTTTTCTTCCAACTCCTTGGAGGACGGACGGCGCCCATCAGCGGTTTTGTAATACACACGCACATCCGTCGAACTCGACATCAGCTCCAGATATTTTAAATACGGCATCCCCTTACGGCGGCTCGCCTCTACGACATCGTCGCGATACATGATGCCCCCCGAAGAAAACAGGCGACGCTCGACCGAGTCCCGACGCTCGCCGATACGTGCTTCAGCCGTGGAGCTGAACGCGTTCATAAACAACCCAGCGCAAATAGCACCGAGAACGAAGGAAGCTTTAGGATATTTCATGATTGAGGTAAGGCATGCTTGTAAGCTCACTACTGGCGGCAAACAAGCCAGAACCGAATGAAAAACGAATTCTACAACGCCTTTGACCTCGAACGCTTTCCGGATACCCCCGTCGCGGACTCCGACTATCGCAACGCCTTTCAAATCGAGCGCGACCGCATCATCTTCTCCTACCCCTTCCGTCGGCTCCAGTCCAAGACCCAGGTCTTCCAATCTGGCGAATACGATTTCTACCGCACACGGCTCACTCACTCCATCGAAGTTGCAAAAATCGGCCGCTCGATCTGCGAATACTTGCGCGCCAGCTCCGACCATCTCAACGACTCCTTCTACATCGATGCCGATCTGACCGAGGCCGTCGGCCTCGCGCACGACATGGGGCACCCGCCCTTCGGCCACATTGGCGAGCGCAAGCTCAACGAACTCATGGCACCGCACGGCGGCTTCGAAGGCAACGGCCAGACCCTGCGCATTTTAACCGAACTCATCTACGAACGCCCCGGCGCGACGAAAGGCATCGCCCCCACCCGCGCCTTCCTCGACGGGGTCATGAAATACAAAGCCCTACACCGCGAGTGCGTCACCACCGATGCTGACGGCTCGCCCGACTACCCGGACAATCATTTCATCTACGACGAGCAAGCCCATTGGCGCAGCACCATATTCGGCGGCCTTGAAATCCCGGCAGCGCTCAATTCCCCCAAAGCGCTCAACGCTTTTAAAAGTATCGAGTGTCAGGTCATGGACTGGGCAGACGACACCGCCTACTCGCTCAACGATATCGTCGACGGCATCCACGCCCGCTACATCAACGTCGGCAGCATCACCGAATGGGCAGCCACGCAGGATCTCAACGCAGACGAATCCGCACTCATCGAAAAGCTCTGCCAAGTCATCCGCGAAGATCGCTACGAGTCCCATTTCGGTGCACGCATCGGCCGCTTTGTGCATGGCTGCACGCTCACCCCACGCAGCGGGTTCCTCAGCGATCGCACCAACCGCCACGCCTTTGACCTCACCATCGCGGCCGACGTCAAAGCCGAGAGCAGTCTCTACAAACGCATCGCGCTCGACCTTATTTTCCGCTCGCCGCAGTTGCAACAGATCGAGTTCAAAGGCGGCCATATCTTGGAAAAACTGTTCCGCGCACTCTGCCAGCATTGCGCCAACCACGACGGCAGCGGCCTGCGCATTCTCCCCGTGCAAGTGCAGGAATTGATCCAACAAGAGAGCACCACCGCCGGACGCCATCGCCGTCTCTGCGACTTTACCGCAGGGCTCACAGACAGCCTCGCCGTGCGCACCTACAAGCGCCTCTACGATCCCGACTTCGGCTCGATTGCCGAGTTACTATAAAATCCTCTCATTAGAAAACCAACGGTCCGCCAGAGGCTTCACTTATAAGTGTCGCAACTCAAAGCCCCTGCGCCAGTTCCGAAAATGCTCTAAGCGCATGATCCAGCGATATTAAAGGAATTCCGTCTCCGAAAACACCGAACGACGCATCGCGCCACCTGTCGAATATTACTAGAAAAAACACTACATCTAGTTCTTATTCGGATTATGCCTACAATATCTAGTTGCCCCGCCGAAGAAGATTTCCAGCTCCAACCTGCTGATTTACAGCCTGTTGTCGTCAAGCGCGATGGCACTTATGTGCCCTTCTCGACCGAGCGAATGGTCCAAGCCATCTACAAGGCAGGCCTCGCCGTTCAGATGGATGACTTACCATACGCCGAAGAGATCGGCTACAAAATCAGTGCCGAATTTAATGGACGCTACCAAGCCTGCATCACCGAGATTCAGACCGCGGTTGAGAACGCGTTGATGGAAGGCCCCTACAAGCAGCTCGCTCGTAAATACATCGAATATCGCCACGACCGCGACCAAGCCCGCGAAAAAAAAAGCCAGCTCAACCGCGAAATCGAAGGCCTTGTCGAACAAAGCGATGACAGCCTGCTCAACGAAAACGCCAATAAAGACGCCAAAGTCATCCCCACACAACGCGACCTACTCGCTGGCATCATCGCCAAGCACTACGCCAAGCGCTACCTGCTGCCCAAAGAGGTTTCCGTCGCCCACGATCTCGGCCAGCTCCATTTTCACGATCTCGATTACGCGCCCTTCTTCCCCATGTTCAATTGCATGTTGATCGACCTGCAAGGCATGCTCACCCAAGGCTTTAAAATGGGTAACGCCGAGATCGAGCAACCCAAGTCCATCGCCACGGCGACCGCCGTCACTGCGCAAATCATTGCCCAAGTCGCCAGCCATATTTACGGCGGCACCACGATCAACCGGATCGACGAAGTGCTGGCGCCCTACGTGACCGCCAGCTACAACAAGCACCTCGCCACTGCCGAGCAATGGAGCATTGACGACGCCGAAGCATTCGCCAAAGCGCAAATCACCAAAGAGTGCAACGACGCCTTCCAATCGCTCGAATACGAAGTCAACACACTGCACACCGCCAACGGCCAAACCCCATTCGTCACCTTCGGCTTCGGCCTCGGCGAGAGTTGGGAGTCCAAACTGATCCAAACCTCGATCCTCAACATTCGTATTCAAGGCCTTGGCAAAAAGCACAAGACCGCGATTTTCCCGAAGCTCGTCTTTGCAGTCAAAGACGGCCTCAACCATAAAAAGAGCGACCCGAATTACGACATCAAGCAACTCGCCCTCGAATGCGCTACCAAGCGCATGTATCCCGACATCCTCAACTACGAGCAAGTCGTCAAAGTCACCGGCTCATTCAAGACCCCCATGGGCTGCCGCAGCTTCCTCTCTTCGCATGAAGGCGAGAACGGCGAAGAGCACGACGGCCGCAATAATCTCGGCGTCGTCAGCCTCAACCTGCCGCGTATCGCACTCGAAGCCAAAGGCGACGAATGCCGCTTCTTCACCATTCTCGACGAGCGCCTAATGCTCGCCAAGAAGGCACTCGATGCCCGTATTTCGCGCCTCGACAACGTCTGCGCCCGCGTCGCCCCGATCCTCTATATGGAAGGCGCCTGTGGCGTGCGCCTCAATCCAGACGATAAAGTCTCCGATATTTTCAAAAACGGCCGCGCCTCCATCAGCCTCGGCTACATCGGCCTGCACGAAACAGTCAACGCCCTCTTCGGCAACGACACCCACGTTTACGACAGCGAAACACTGCAACGCCACGCCGTCCGCATCATTCAAGTCCTACGCGCAGCCACCGAACGCTGGAAAGCCGAGAGCGGCTACGGCTTCAGCCTCTACAGCACACCCAGCGAAAATCTTTGCGACCGCTTCTGCCGCATCGACGCCAAGGAATTTGGCATCATCGAAGGCGTCACCGACAAAGGCTACTACACCAACAGCTTCCACCTCGACGTAGAGAAGAAGGTCAACCCCTTCGACAAGATCGACTTTGAGATGCCCTATCCGGCCATCGCCAACGGCGGCTTCATTTGCTACGGCGAATATCCCAACATGCAGCAAAACGTCGAAGCACTCGAAGACGTCTGGGACTACAGCTACACCCGCGTGCCCTACTACGGCACTAACACACCGATCGATGAATGCTACGACTGCAGCTACACCGGCGAATTTACCTGCACACCGAAAGGCTTCACCTGTCCACAATGCGGCAACTTCGACCCCAAGCGCGTCTCGGTCACCCGCCGCGTCTGCGGCTATCTAGGCAGCCCCGACGCCCGCCCCTTCAACGCCGGCAAGCAGGAAGAAGTCATACGCCGCGTGAAGCATCTGTAACGGCCAGATGAACTATCACCAATACTTCGACGTCGACGTGGTCAACGGCCCCGGCACGCGCTGCACGCTGTTCGTGTCCGGCTGCGCGCACGGATGCAAAGGCTGCTACAATCAGTCCACCTGGAGTCCCAACTCGGGGCATCCATTCACCGATGAGATGGCGGATCAAATCATCGCCGACCTCAGTGACACACGCATCCGCCGCCGCGGCCTCTCACTCAGTGGCGGCGATCCGTTATTCCCCGCCAACTGCGCAGCCGTGCTCACCTTATGTCAACGCGTCAAAGCCGAGTGCCCTGACAAAGACATCTGGCTATGGACTGGCTACATCCTCGAAAACCTCTCAGATCCACAGCGCGCCATCGTCGACCTAGTCGATGTGCTCATCGACGGCCCCTTCGTGCAAGCCAAGGCCGATCCATCGCTAGCCCACCGCGGCTCGTCGAATCAACGCCTCCTTGAAGTCG
>CAJQOS010000106.1 GCA_905479975.1 uncultured Puniceicoccaceae bacterium
ACAGCAAAACGACAACCAGCACCTTCTCAACCCTCTAAATCACTACAATGAGCGGACTCATTGACGCCTCGAGTTCCAGCCAGATATGCGGCAAAGAAAGTAGACTTCAGGCGACTCTTGTCCGAAATCCGTGAAGAACCACAAAAACAAACAATTCCTTGACCATCTCAGCAGCACTTACCCTCGGCGCCTTCTGCCTATTTGCCACAGCCTGCGGCCCGAAAGATCAAGCAAGTGCCAGCCAAGCGCCCAACGATACAAACTCAGCAAGCATCGAACTACTGCTCACGGAGGCACCAGCAAATGCACTCAGCGTCGCAAGCGCTCGCGCTCAGGCTAAACCTGGCGAGCCGATCCATGTGCGCGGGCAAATCGGCGGCACACGTGCTCCCTTCGTCGATGGCTACGCCGGCTTTGTATTGGCCGACCCTGAAATCGAATTTTGCAACGAAACGGGCGACGACCACTGCACCACACCATGGGATGCATGCTGCGAAGATCCCGACAAACTCAAAGCCATGCGTGTCTCCGTGCAATTTGTCGACGCCAACGGCATCCCGATTCAACAAGATCTAAAATCAAGCATCGGTTTAATGGAACAAGACCATGTCACAGTGATCGGCACGGTAGCCGAAACATCGACTGCATCCAACGTGATCATCCATGCGACAGGTCTATATAAATAGATCCATCAACTGACGCTGAGACTTCGCGAACCTAAGCTCGCAAAAAAATCATTTCCATCTATTGCGGGAGGGACGAGCTCAGCCTCGTCTTACAGTGTGTATTTGCGGAGGCTCGGCACTGAGGCGCGGCTGACGACATCGTAGAACGCGGCAGGCGCGGAGGCCATCCCTTCCCGCGGTGTGTTTAGACAAAAAAAGCCGGAGCGTTTCCGCTCCGACTTTTGAAATGTTATTGAGAGACGCTTACTTGGAAAGCTCGACTGCTGCTTCGATGATGCCAGCGAAATCGCTTGCCTTGAGGGCAGCGCCGCCGATGAGACCACCGTCGATGTTTGGCTGTGCAAGCAACTCTGGTGCATTACCTGGCTTCATGGAACCACCGTAGAGGATGCGAACCTTGTCACCTGCTTCAGCACCGATGAGGCCAGCTAGGAGGCTGCGGATTTCCGCGTGCACTTCTTCAGCCATTTCTGGTGTAGCTGTCTTGCCTGTGCCGATTGCCCAGACTGGTTCGTAAGCGACGACGAGTGCGTCTGCAGACTCTGCAGTCACACCAACCAGTGCGCCTTCGAGTTGTGTCTTGATGACTTCGTTGACTTTGCCTGCTTCACGCTCATCGAGTGTTTCACCGATGCAGACGATTGGCTTCAAGTTTGCAGCCAATGCAGCAAGTGTCTTCTTGTTTACGATTGCGTCCGTTTCACCGAAATATTCGCGGCGCTCTGAGTGTCCAAGGATGACAAACTTGCAGAAGAGATGACGAAGCATTTCTGCTGAGATCTCACCAGTGTATGCACCGGATGCTTCGAAGTGCATGTTTTGTGCACCAAGCGAAACATTGGAGTCGTTCACGACTTGAGACACTGCTTCAAGTGTTGTGAACGTTGGGCAAACACAAACAGAGACATCGGTCTGAGGACCCACGACGCTGACTACGTCTTTAGCGAGCTCAGCACCTTCGGCTGAGTTCAAGTTCATTTTCCAGTTACCTGCGATGAGGTATTTACGTGCTGTTTTACTCATAATTTTTTATCAATTTAGAATTAAGATTTAAGAAAGAAAAAATGACTTAAGCTTGGTCGAGTGCTGTGACACCAGGGAGCTCTTTACCTTCGAGGAATTCGAGGGAAGCGCCACCGCCGGTGCTCATGAATGTGACTTGATCGCCGTAGCCGGCCATCTTGATGGCTTTCACAGAGTCGCCGCCACCGATGATGGAGCATGCGTCTGAGTCTGCGATCGTCTTAGCGACTGCGAAAGTGCCTTTGTTGCAGGCATCGATTTCGAAGATGCCCATAGGACCGTTCCAGAGAACTGTCTTCGCATTCTTAACTTCTTCGCTGAAGAGCTCGATGCTCTTCGGGCCGATATCAACACCTTCCCAACCTGCGTCGATGTTACCTTCGAAGACCTTCGTTTCGCCAACGGTGCCAGCACCGAAGTCGAGATCTTTCACTGCAAGATTATCCACTGGAAGGAGGAATTTTACGCCCTTCTCTTTCGCTTTCGCGAGTGCTGCTTTTGCAGTCGGGATGAAATCAGGCTCGCTGAGGGACTCACCAACGGTGCGACCTTCTGCCAGTGCAAATGTGTAAGCCATCGCGCCACCGATGATGATGGTGTCTGCCTTTTCAAGGAGTGCGTCGATCACTTTGATCTTATCGGATACCTTTGCGCCACCAAGAATCACAGTGAGCGGACGCTCAGGGCTGTTTGTCTTGTCGCCCAGATATGCGAGTTCCTTCTCGATGAGAAGACCGCACACGCACGGTGAAAGGTGCTTTGCGACACCAGCAGTCGAAGCGTGTGCACGGTGTGCAGTGCCGAATGCGTCATTGACGAAAGCGTCATCAAGTTTTGCAAGCGAGGCCGCGAACTCAGGATCGTTGTCTGTTTCGCCCTGGTAGAAGCGAACGTTTTCGAGGAGTGCGACTTCGCCTTCGCCGAGCTTAGCGACTTCAGCTTCAACTTCTTCACCGATGCAATCTTCGATGAAAGTAACAGGCTGGTTGAGTTGCTTCGCAAGCTCTTCAGCAACAGGTGCGAGGCTATACTTCGCATTCTTCTCACCCTTTGGACGACCCAAGTGGCTGGAAAGGATGACCTTTGCGCCTTGCGCGATCAGGTTCTGAATAGTTGGAAGTGCTGCAACGATGCGAGAATCGTCGGAGATGACTCCGTCTGTGAGAGGGACATTGAAGTCACAACGAACGAATACGCGCTTACCTGAAAGGTCGACGTCTTTGATGGTTTTAGTAGCCATTATAAAAGTGATGAGTGGTGGTGAAAGTGAGAGTGGTGATTGTGCCCGCCTTTGCCCTGCGGGCTACGGCGTGGCTTTTGTCCTCAGCCGCGCTAAAGCGCGGGTGGACAAAAGAAAGGCCGCCGCATCAGAGTATCCGCTAAATGGGAAACCTGCGCGGCGGCCAGAAAATTCAAGATGCGATTAGCAAATTCTTAGAGGAACTTGGAAACCTTCTGAACGAGCTCAACAACGCGGTTTGAATAACCCCATTCGTTGTCATACCAAGAAACAAGCTTGAAGAATGTGTCGGAGAGGCCCATGCCGCTGCCCGCATCGAAGATGGAGCTAAGCTCGTCGTGGATGAAATCGGAAGAAGCAACTTCGTCTTCAGTGTAACCAAGGATCCCCTTGAGAGAACCTTCAGAAGCTTCCTTCATCTTAGCGCAGATGTCTGCATAAGATGTGCTCTTCTCAGTCTTCACTGTAAGGTCAACAACCGATACAGTTGGAGTTGGAACGCGGAAAGCCATACCAGAGAGCTTGCCTTGAACTTCAGGAAGCACGAGGCCAACAGCCTTCGCAGCACCTGTAGTGGAAGGGATGATGTTCAGAGCTGCTGTGCGGCCGCCCTTCATGTCCTTAGGAGAAGGACCATCAACTGTCTTCTGAGTCGCTGTGTAAGAGTGAACTGTTGTCATGAGACCTTCGACGATGCCGAAGTTGTCAAGGATGACCTTAGTCATCGGAGCCAAACAGTTAGTTGTGCAAGATGCATTGGAGATGATGTCGTGCTCAGCTGTGAGCTCGTCGTCATTTACACCGATCACAACAGTCTTTACGCCGTCACCCTTACCAGGAGCGGAGATGATGACCTTCTTGGCACCAGCAGCGATGTGCCCAGCTGCTTTTTCGTCTTGAACGAAGAGACCTGTGGACTCGATTACGATGTCAACGCCAAGCTCCTTCCAAGGAAGGGCTGCAGGACCTTCGCGAAGCGCGAGTGTCTTGATTTCGTTGCCATTCACTACGATGACGTCGTCACCCTTAGTTTCTACAGTGCCCTTGAAGCGACCCTGTGTAGTGTCATACTTAAGAAGGTATGCAAGATTCTCAGCAGGGACGAGGTCGTTGATTGCAACCACTTCGATCTCGTTTCCGAGAAGGCCCTTCTCAACGAGAGAGCGAAATACCAAGCGACCGATGCGGCCGAAACCATTAATTCCAATTTTTGTAGCCATTTTTATATGTGTTTTGTTTTCAGTTTGAGATGAAATTTACGAAAGGTGGGACTAGTAATCAGGTTCAATACTTTGGCAAGAAAGAATCGAGCCCGTCGTAGTAATCCAACGCCGACCAAAAAGATATACTAATACTGACAGGTCAAGCGATAAGTTAAACTAAAGAGCCTTTCTTGTTCTATTCATTTACAGAATACCGATGGGGCTGCGCTTCCTGGCCTGCAAAGCGCTAGAATAAGGCCTCCCTCGCTGCAACCACCCCCGAAAAGCCCAAGTCCACTCGCCACTCATAAGAAAACTTGTTAAGCTGCATTCCACATGCTAATCAAAATGCACAATACAAACAGCACCACTTCACTCTTATGAAAATCAAAAACTGGGACATCTTCATATTCATCGTCCTCTACCACATCGCCATCTTAGCACTGATACCTGCTGCGATGGGCGTAGCAGCTTGGGGAGCCATCACACTATTTCTAATCACCTATATAATCGGCGGCATGTCGATCACCGTCGGCTACCATCGGCTCTACGCTCATAAAGCCTATGCCGCAAATGCGTTCTTTGAGTGGTGCGTGTTGATCGGCTCGGCGCTTTCGATGGAGATGTCGGCATTGAAATGGTCGCACGATCACCGCATTCACCACAACCACGTCGATACGGACAAAGACCCCTACTCGATCAAGAAAGGCTTTTGGTATGCACACGTGCTCTGGCTGTTTGACTACCAGCGCGATTATGATCCTTCACTGATACCGGATTTGCTGAAAAATCCACGCGTGGTGCTGCAAGATCGCTACTACGGTGCCTTTGTCGTCGTGGTCAATCTGGCGGTATTTGGCATCGGCTGCCTGTTCGTGAGCCCCTTTGCATCCTTTTACTTCGGTGTGCTGCTGCGTATGGCGATGATCCACCACAGCACATGGTTCATTAATTCGCTCTGCCACACCATCGGCTCCAAGACCTATGCACGCGAGCTGAGCGCAGTGGACAATGCCCTACTCGCCTTGGTGACTTTCGGCGAAGGCTACCACAACTACCACCACGCCTTTGCCGCCGACTACCGTAATGGCATCCGCTGGTATCACTTCGATCCATCCAAATGGACGATCTGGCTGGCATCCAAACTCGGCATGGCCGAGAAGCTGCGGGTCATCAACGACATCGCACTGCAAAAGGCACTCGTGCTCAAGGATAAGAAACTGATCATCGAGCACTTGGAAGATGACATGGGCGCCGTCGCAGCCGAGCTGAAAGCAAAGCTCGAAGAAGTCTCTGCTGTTTTCGAAGAAAAAGCCGCGGCACTCATGCTCAAGGCACGCGAACTCAAGCAAGCCAGCGACGATCAGCGAAAGTCGATACAACAAGAGCTCAAAGCCCAGCGCGCATCATTGAAGGTGACATGGAACGAGTGGATCGCACTGACCAAGCAAGCCGCATGTGACTACGAGCTGGCACACTAGGCCGACTGCCCTCGAGCACCGCAGGGCAGCCGCAGGCGGAGCCCCCACGATACGAGGCGGGTCCTTGTTCAAACAGCTCAGGCCAAACTACTGCACGATCCAGAGCCCGCACACCAATGGTGGCAAGTGCACCGTCTCGCCTCCCATTGGAATCCGAGCGGACTTCAATCCAGTCATCTTGAAGCGGTCTTGGTCGGCAATTTGAACCGCTCCGTCGAAGCAATCCGCATCGCAGGTAATGTTCGCATACTCTAGATGTGGATTGACTGCAAAAATCAGTTGCGGCGCATCAATGCTGCGATCGGCATTAAAGACTGCGACGACCGCGCTGGAACCTTCAGCCACGTAAAACTTCAAATAGCCGTCTTGCAGCGCGCCATCGTAGCGAAATGCTCGACCTTGATCAGACAGCCGAAATTTAATCCAATTGCGGAAATAACTATGCGTGCCTGAGAAAACCAGACGTCGATTATAATCGAGCGCGTTTACATCACCACGCTGATAGGTATTTGAGATACCTAACTTCGAGCGCATAAAGTCCTGCCCTGCTGCCAACATCGGCACTCCCAAAGAAGCAAACAACACAGCCGACATCAAATGCGTGCGGCGACGATCCAGCAATGTCGGATCGGAGCCATCGCTCTCGGCGCGTTCGGTAATCCGATCCATCCAGCAATGGTCGTCGTGCGACTCGGTGTAGTTGATCGTCTGCGCGGCGAAGCGGCTACTCGACGGTGAGCCTGCCAAGAAATACTGGATCATATCCTGGTTGCACTTTCCTTCGACATATTCCGCAATTGATTCACGAAAACCATCATTCCACGAGGCAAAGCCCGTCTCCTTCAGTTCGTCCTGAATATGTCCACGAAAGCTCCAAGGCTCCGCGATCAAGATAACTGAAGGCTTCACCTTCTTCAATTCGACTTCAATTTCGCGCAAGACTTCGATCCCGATCAGCTCGGCCAAATCAAAGCGGAAGCCATCGACGTCATACGTCTCGATCAAATGCTTTAAGCTCTCAATAATGAGTCGGCGGGCCATCGGCGTATCGCAGCGCAGGTCATTGCCGCAACCACTCCAATTCATCAGGTCATTCGCCTCATCCATGTGGAAGTAGTAGCACTTATCCACGAACAGCAGGTGATTCGGCTCACCGACGTGATTATAAACCACATCCACGATCACCGAAATGTCCTTATCGTGAAAGTCCTGCACCAAGCCGCGAAATTCTTCGATTTGCGACGCGGTCTCTGGCTCCAGCGCATAACTACTTTCCGGCGAAAAGTAGTTCGTCGTCATATAGCCCCAGTGGTAATCCTCGGTCTGCAGATTATCAAACTCTTGGATCGGTTGCAGCTCGATCGCGTTGACGCCAATCTCCTGAAGATACGAGCCCTCGGCCTTCAGCCACTTACGCAGACCAGAATACCCTCGACGCTCCTCAGCGCTCAGCTCGATCGGTGCGTGTGCCGCTAAATCACGAATGTGACCCTCTAAAATAACCAGATCGTGCCAGCCCGGAGGCGTAAATTGATTCTCCACTTTCTGCATGCGCGCAGGATCCACCACGATTGCAGGGCCCTGATGGCCGAGGCAGGCTTTCGCATACGGATCGAGCACCACGAAGTCCTCATCAAAGTGAGACGTGCCCTCATGGCTTTCGCCAAGCACGCGGAAGGTGTAGTAGGTACCAACCAGGCTCTCATCAAATGCGACTTCCCAAGTGACGCCGTCCACGCAGCTCATGTCGGCCAACACAGCATCCGACGCATCCGTCTTCTGTCCGTAGGCCAGTTTGACGCCCGTTGCACGCGGCGCAAACAGTCGAAAAATCGTGCGATCATCTTCAACAATCGCTCCCAGCGGCAAGTCAGTCGATGCGGCCAGCAAGAACTGAGTGTGCGGCAGTTCATGCACCTCTTCGTGCGACGCATCGCGCCAAATGATTTTCTCATTCCCTTGCGGGACATAGCCCTCCGGTGTCTGAAAGCGGAAAATATGCTTCCCTGATTGTTGCGGGTTAAATTCAAAATTAGAGACACCATCGACGCAGCGCACCATATTTGGTGCACTATCCGGCACGTCCAGCCACTCCCCCGCTTCCGTGACAAACTTGAATTTGAACGAGTCCCCCTTAGGGATATCTTTAAGCGGCACACTCACCTCATAGGTCGCACCAGCCTCGTCATTGAGCGGCACGAGCTCCCACTCTGGCTCAGCGATGGCCTCGCTCCACTCATTGAAATCAGCCGCAAGATAGACGCGCACTTTGTGATCCAACAACTGCGGATAGCGCTTTGAATGCAGTGTAAACACCCAACTCTGCTTCCTACGGAAGTAGCGGTAATAGCGCCCACTGTCTTCAGGACTCAAGCGCTCCAACACACCCAGATTCTGATCGACCGGCCCCAATGAAATCGGCGGCAAGACACTCGCATCCCAGTCTGAAGATAGAATTACTACTCCAGAATCATCAGATTCCCAGAATGCTCGAGAGATATGTTCGACGGTATTAGCCATAATATAGGGGGTATCATTCAATTAAGATTCATTAGAGAGCAATACTCATTCCACTTTGAAATGCGTCTTCTTCGGGTGTAATTTCGAAAGTTGTCATTAGGCTATCTGGAATTGTAAAGTAGCTGCGTGCTTCAGCCGCAGTTTCTAACTCAGGCTCGGCGACTCTGCCTAAACACAATGCCATTGCATATTGTATAATGAGTAACTGGTGCGCTCTTCTACAAGATGTTTACAACCGCTTCCGCTAGAGAGCCCTAGCGGGCGAGGATGGGGAGCTAATGATTGTCATGAAGCCTCTTTGTGAACCAAACCTTGTGCCCTCCCCAGACTCCCTCCTCTAGCGCATATCCTTCTACATGTCTTTGTATCTTCGATATAACGTCATGAATGCTCTTTTTAATACTCCTCCCCAGCCAAGGGGAGGTGGCTCGGTCTGCCGAGACGGAGGGGTTTTCACTGCCATTTGAGTCAAACTGGCAAGAAAACGCTTATGCTCGGCAGAGAACCCTTCCGTCTCGCTTCGCGATCCACCTTCCCTTGGTAAGGGAAGGAGTTTTTCACCGTCAACTTCAAGACCCTCAGACTTATGTAGAAGGATATGCTCTAGCGAAGCGGTTGTATGAGATTTAATATGCTATGGCATTGGGCTGAAGCACTGCGCTACATTGACAACAATTGCAATTACACCCGTCTTCTTCATTCCGTGTATTGACGACATGAACTGGGCACGTTTGGGTCGGTCGATGAAAAAAATCCTAGTAGCCCTATCCGGGGGCGTCGATAGCGCAGTCGCTGCTCTTTTACTAAAAGAACAAGGCTATGACGTATCCGGAGCCTACATTCGCACATGGATGAACGAGGAAATGCCGCTGGCGGACTGCCCCGCCCAGCAAGACATCGAAGATGCACGCGCCGTAGCCGATCACCTCGGCATCGACTTTGAGATCGTCAATCTGGTCAACGAATACCGCGAGCACGTCGTCCACTACCTCGTCGAAGGCTATAAAAACGGCATCACCCCGAATCCGGACATCATGTGCAACCGCGAGATGAAGTTCGGTATTTTTCAGAACTATGCACTCGAACACGATTTTGATGCACTCGCCACCGGGCACTACGTGCGCAAACGCCAAAACGCCGACGGCCGCTTCGATCTGGTGCAAGGCGTCGATGACAACAAAGACCAGACCTATTTCCTCGCGATGCTGCAACAGCATCAAATCGAGCATGCCATCTTCCCGGTCGGCGAACTCACCAAACCAGCTGTCCGCGAACTCGCAATCAAACATAAGCTGCCTAACGCCGACAAAAAGGACAGCCAAGGCATTTGTTTTCTAGGCGACATGAATATTAACCGCTTCCTCGAATACTATATCGAAGATAAGCCCGGCGACATCGTCAACATCGACGGCAAAGTGCTCGGCCAACACAAAGGCCTGCACCGCTACACGCTCGGTCAGCGTCGCTGGATCGGCGTGCCCTCCAATACAGACAACGAATTTTACGTGGTGATCGGCTTCAACATGGAGCGCAACGAGCTGATCATTGGCTTCGACAAGCCGGAGTCCCCTGGCCTCTTTGGCCAAGAATTCGAGATCTACGGACTCAGCTTGGTCAATCACCCGATCAGCGAAACTTGCCATATTCTCGCTAAGCCACGCTACCGTGACCCCTCGCAGGGCATCACCTACACGCCAACTGGCCCCGATACCGCTAAAGTTGTCTTTGATGAGCCACAACGCGCACTCGCATCCGGTCAAATCATCGCCTTTTACGATGGCGAAACACTGCTGGGCGGCGGATTTTATCAGTAGGTCCAGAGGTCAGCGTCTCACTCAAAATAGCTCGCCATGTTAATCGGTGTTGATTCGGGCGTCTCTCCAGTCATCTCCAACCAGCTAGACACCTCATATGTGCCACCATCGTCAACGATGTCTCTCAGCGCCTCATCAAAATGAAATTCTCCACCACCTGTGATTGTTGCATGCAATGCCACGACCGCACCAAAGACATTTCCAGTTGAGCCACCTCCATTCACCGTCACATCCGCGTTCGGCGCATACACACTCGCGGCCAATACGCCATTCCCAGCAATCTTGATCGTCTGCCCAGCACTCGTCCCGTCCATATCGGCAGTTCCAAACACTGAAAAGTCAGAAGCAACGCCCCCATCATTAGTCACACCACCGCCACCAATATTTACATCTCCAGCCGTATAAACCTGCAGGGAACTACCCTTATCTTCAGCATCATGCTCACTTGAATTAGCAGTGTCATCAAGAACGATACCACCTGAACTATTCACCTTAATATCACCAGTCATCACAAATACCACATGCCCGGATATCGTTAACATCTCCTTACCAGTCAGACTCATGTTGCCCACTTTGTAATATTTCGGATTATCGACATCATCGGAACCAGTTATGGTGATTATCCCATTCACATTTTGCGTAGGATACGATCCAGTCGGCATTTCGGTAACAGGGTAATCTGCATAAAAATCTGAAGTAATACGGTCATCCTGATGCTGTTCGCGATCACTTCCAGTATAAGTCGTTACCATGCCATTATTCTTCACCTCAGCAGATGACGCACCGCCCGTTTGCACATAACCATAAACAGTCCCATTACCAACACTCACAGAAACTCCACCAGAGCCATCCAAGAACTCACTGGCCACATATATATCATCATTTTTATTTTTGCCAGCTACGCCATATTCAGCGGCTCTGCCAGCAGCATTCACATCCTCATTATACTCACCGTAATTTGAATTATAGCTATCAAGAGTCACGTTACTACCACTAAAGCTAATACCATTACGCGAAGAGAATCCCTTCTCGAAAGGAGCAAACCCACTACTGAGCCCGACTTTCACCTGCTTCTTAACAACAGGCATCACAGCGCTATAGATACGGCCTTCAGCGTAGATCTCAGGGCTGGAGGCACTGGCATTCAAAATCACATACTGAACATCTCCGGTAAAACCGGCATCCGCTAAAAAGTCCTGACGCTCGCCGCGTCCCTCCGAACCACTGACAGAGCCTGCATTCAGTTCGGCAATCCCCATCTCAACACCTGACTCCGCAAGATTCAAACAGGAGGCATAGAGCGACGAACGAACAGCGGCACGATACTCATTACTGGCCAACTTTAAATATGTAAGCGACAGAGCCCCAATCACAAATGCGAAGATCATGGCAGTGAGAAGAGCTGAGCCGGAATCTCGGCGAGTTCCCGGCAGTAATGCACCTGATATATTATTATTTTTTTTCATAGTTTCACTCCTTCTAAGGCTTGGTGGTCTTCACATTATATAATAAAAAAATCACATATTACGCATAAGGAAACGGGCGGATATTATGTGGTCGGTATTATTCTGATTGATTACTTTTTTAACTAACTTTGCGTCAATCTGAACGGTCTTTGCCTCCGTCAAAACGGATGGCTCCGTAGTCACGTTATCATTCAAGCGATTATAGAAGATCATTTTAAAATCTTCGATGTCCTCAAAGAGCACGGTCGTCGCTAATAACGTGGTTCCATCAACATCGTATTTCTCTCGCGTAAAGTCACGAGTGGTCGAGTCATATTTATAGTTCATGGTATAACCGCCGGCGCCAACAGGCATCTCGAACTCAAACTCATTGGCATTCGCAATTGAAAGCGTTTCTGCGGCATGAGCGTCACGAGCAAAATACTCCAAAGTTTGCCGACCGCTGTTACTCATTTCACTGTAGTTACTCAAACTAGCCATCCCCTTACTAAAAACAAGAAATGTAGCAATCAACGAAGCCATCATCATCGAGAATATGGTAATCGTAACCATGATCTCCACCAAAGTGAAACCTCCCGTCCGAGGGGCCTTAGAGGGAATCAGCCCCCGCCCGCGAACCTGAATCTCTGAAATTCTATTGGATATAATCATAAAGCCCCCCTTTAGTATACTGCGATTTATATGCCCGAGTATGAGAGTGTCCGCCGACATCGGTCCAATCCACCCCTAAAGTCACGACTCTCTCATCCCCGGAGCCACTCACCACACGCCGCATCGTATAAGCATCGTAAGCTGCCCCACTAAACTCGGTCGCCAACGCCACATCGGCGTCATCAGTCAAAACGATGACGTTATTCCAGGGAAGCGAACGAATGCGCTCAATTTCACTCTGCATAATTTGAGCGGCTCGAGTGTGGTGCCTAGCATTCTCAACCAACCCCATGCCCGACCTCAAACAAGCAAATCCAGATGCAATGACTATTGCAAAAATCGCCATCGCCACCATCACTTCAACCAGTGTAAATCCGGTCTCTCGATCTTTCAGAAGATTCATATGCTCTAGAATGTCCCAAAAACAAGGGATGACAAGAAAATTAGGAACTTTACTAATCCTGTAAATGCCTAATAACAAGTAATTAACACAACTCCCACATATAAGCGAATCCACTTCATAACATTACGTATTATTTAAACTGATACCTGAGCAGTTTCCCTTACTAAACCACTATTTATGTCACCACAAAAACTCATTTCATGGAACGTCAACGGCCTGCGCGCCGCGATCAAAAAAGGCTTCGAGTCCTTTCTCGACAGTGAATCACCCGATATCATCTGCCTACAAGAGACCAAGATCTCGCAAGACCTCGTCGACGGCTTTGCATTTGTGGGCTATCCACACGCTTACTGGAACTGCGCCGAAAAAAAAGGCTACTCCGGCACCGCGATTATCAGTAAGACTGCGCCGCTCTCGGTGCAATACGGTCTCGGCATCGAAAAGCACGACAACGAAGGCCGCGTCATCACCGCCGAGTTTGAAGACTACTTCCTGGTCACGGTTTACACGCCGAATGCGCAGAATCACGACGAAAACAAGCGCCCGAAGCGCCTCGACTACCGCACGAAGGAATGGGACGTGGATTTCCTCGCCCATTGCAAGGCGCTTGAAGCGACCAAACCAGTCATTTTCTGCGGCGACCTCAATGTTGCGCACAAGGAAATCGACCTGACCAACCCCAAACCGAACCGTAAGAACGCTGGCTTTACCGAAGAGGAGCGCGCACGCTTCGATGCCATCTTGGACGCCGGCTTTGTCGATAGCTTCCGCCAACTCTACCCTGACGCCACAGAGCGCTATAGCTGGTGGTCGTATCGCGCGGCGGCCCGCTCCCGAAATATAGGGTGGCGCTTGGACTACTTCTGCGTCTCTGAGGCATTGACTCCTCAGATCGACGACGCACTGATCCTCGACCAAGTCTTAGGATCTGACCACTGCCCCGTCGCGTTGATTCTCAGCTAATTGTTTCGCCATCTCCGGCAGACCTCCGTCGTAATTCTAAATTCCTAATTCCAAATGCATCCGTTCACGTCAGATCCCACAGCAAGCGTTGCCCACCTGGGCGAAGTCGCATTGATTGACGACATCAGCAAGTGGCTCGGCCCAGTCAGCCCATCCGCACCACATGGTATCGGTGACGACTGTGCCGTCTTAGAGCCGATCGCGTCTGGTCGCCAGATCCTGACAGTCGATAGCGTCAGTTATGGCCAACATTTCGACGCCACCGTATCGCCCGAAGATGCGGGAGCGAAGTTGATCAAACGCAACCTCAGCGACATCGCAGCCATGGGCGGCGTGCCTGGTCCCGCAGTGCTAGCGTTGCTCAGCAGTTCGGATCTTTCGATGTCATGGCTGGAAAAGTTCTTCGTTGGAATTCGTCAAACCTGTGAGCGCTACGGCGTGTCCTTGGTCGGCGGCGACATCAGCAGCCTCGCAGTCAGTAACTTCTCGGCCGTGCTCACACTGACCGGACAAGCTCAGAGCCCGAAACTCCGCAGCACCGCAAAGTCCGGCGATCACATTTACGTCACTGGCACCTTGGGCGGCAGCATTCTCGGTAAGCATTACACCTTCGAACCACGACTTGCCGAAGGCCAATGGCTGGCACAGACCATGCACTGTAATGCGCAAATGGATTTAACCGACGGCTTGGCCAAGGATCTCAAAGCACTGCTCCCTGTTGACTCTCACGCCGCGCTCGATCTGGATGCGATCCCGATCGCCCCAGCCGCTCAGTCACTTGCCGAGCAAACTGGTCGCCCTGCCCTGGAACATGCCTGCTGCGACGGCGAAGACTACGAGTTACTCTTCACCATCAACACACAGGTCAACCGACATGCATTCGAAACTCAATGGGCCGAGCAGTTCCCGCAGACGGAGTTACACCATATCGGATATATCCGCCCTTCCTCGGCGATGGGCTCCTTAATTGACATGCAAACCAACACAGCCTTGCCATGGACACATGGATTTGAGCATTTGAAGTCAGAATGAGCAGCACAGACACAGATCTCCTACAACAACTTCGCAAAGGAATCGTCACCTCCTCGGCCGACGAGACCGAGCGCATTGCGCGTGCCTTCGCCGCACTGGTGCCCGAAGATCAAGTGCTCGCCTTTCATGGCGACCTCGGAGCGGGCAAAACAACATTCATCCGCGGATTAGCCCGCGCATGGGATATAGTAGAGCCGGTGACCAGCCCGACCTTCAACCTTTATACACTCTACAACGGCAGCCGCCAACTCGTGCACCTCGATGCCTATCGCCTCGGCACCGGATCGGATCTCGATGCACTGATGATCGACGATTTCCTCTCGCCGCCCTGGTGCCTCGCGGTCGAATGGCCCGAGCGTATCGCAGACAGTTTACCCGATGATGCATGGCACCTCTATCTCGACATCACCCCAGATAGAGCACATCGCATTCGCCTCGACGAAGAACGGTAGCATAGGCTCGCACCACTCATGCTAGATTCAGGAGTTAGAAGCAAGTGTTTGGTAATGAAACGCTTAGACCTTAGCCTATCGTCGCCTACCGAGCGCAGCGACACTCAACCGAAGGGCTAAGCCATTTGGCAAACTGCAAAGACGTCATAAACTAGAGTGTAAGCGGCCGAATTCACAGCGTAAAAAAGGAGCGTATTTACTCAAATAGTGAGTCGTGTGTTTTTCTAGAACTACGATGTCAATTTGGAAGTGGCGGGATAGTGAGTGTCGAGATATTTCCTGAATGAGTGTCATGG
>CAJQOS010000107.1 GCA_905479975.1 uncultured Puniceicoccaceae bacterium
GGGGAGAAGCAGTTCCGCTACTTTCCAAGATACCTGCTCAAATGCATCCAAGACTGGTTCGCTCACCACGGCGACGAACTCTACGAAGAACTCAAACACGTTCGTAATCAACTCTGCACCATCGAGGCGCTCCTCCAGCAAAATCCACACACTCAAATCGAGCCCCAGCATACACACGTCACGCGTCTCGCCGACGCGCATCAGATATTAAAACAACAAATCAACGCGAACAAAATTAGGCAAAATGACAGGCAACTCGAACTCTTGTAACAAAAAAATGACTCAAAAACATCGGAAAAACACGTTCAAATCCTACGACGAGGACGATCATGTTTTACGACCACAGCTCGGAAAAATACCCCAAAATCCTACGACCTCAAATTGGAAAGAATTACGACGTCAAAAAAAGCGCTTACAGATGATGAACGCGATGTTTTGAGCGGTATAGTTATCTGAGTAATAGGTGGCAAAGCGATCGCGCGGCGCACCTGCGATTACCGATTCGAGGCCGATAGGGAGACGCTGACTTGCGAGGAAGTTGGGCATGAGGAACTCGAGACGTTGTTCGAGCAGGCGCATCTGCACAGAGTCGCGCGAGTTCATTTCGGCGAGCACGACGCCGCGCTCTTTATCGATCTCGTCAGTTTCCAAGAGTGCGCCGTCGGCGAAGTCGCGCATCACGGTAAAGGCGAGGTCGAGTGTGTCTTCTTCGATGTTAGGCAGGTCGAGCATATAGACGGTTTCGTCGAAAGAGGTGTAAGCATTCGCGTGTGCTCCGAATGCGATGCCGAGGCGCTGCATTTTAGGAATGAGCAGGCTGGCGTCGGGGAAGTGCTTGCTGCCGTTAAACACCATGTGCTCCAGGAAGTGAGCTAGGCCACGTTGGTCTTCGGATTCGCTGAGCGAGCCGGAGTCGACATGCAGCCGAAGGGAGACGCGACCCGGCGGTTCTGCATTGGGTAGGATGGCATAGCGCATGCCGTTTTCCAGCGTGCCGAAGGTGACGGTGGAATCGACTGCGACATCACTATCGAGGTGCGCCCATTGCGTGGCGTTGAGAGAGCACGTGCAGAGAGCGAGCAGGGAAAGTGCTACGAGGCTTGTAAATTTATGGTAATACATAGGGCAAAGGGTGTGGTTTGGCGATATCTGTGTGTTTTTCTGGAACGTAAGGCTTATGGTTGGGTCAATGCGTAAGATTCTCAATCACGTTTAAACTATTTTAATTTCTTATGAAACTCGTATTCCTTTTTTGTTCACTTGGACTCTTCGCATTTATGAAGTGTTCTGCGGCTCATCCTGAATTAAAAGCATATGCTGAAGCAACAGAGGGGATGCAGCGCTATGTGATCGAGCTACCGGCACTCGAAGATGAAAGCCTTAAGCAGGTGGAGCTGATCATTGGCAAAACCGTGCCGACAGATGGGGTGAATCGTCATTTTTTTGGAGGGAAGATCACTCGTGAGACGATTCAAGGCTGGGGCTACAGTTATTATGAGCTAAAGGCAATCGGGCCGATGGCGGGCACGCTGATGGCGGGGCCCCCGGATGCTCCAAAGGTGGATACCTTTGTGCCTGTTCGCCATGGGGTCGGGTTGCTGCGCTATAACAGTAAGCTGCCGCTGGTGGTATATGTCCCGGAGGGCGTCGAGGTGAACTATCGCCTTTGGTCGACGGAGTCGGAGTTGGTTGCTGCGGACGTGCAGTAACGTGATTGCAGTAGAAGCGGCATCCTGCCGCTTTAGTTCAAGGTAAGCGGCTGGAAGCCGCTTCTAGTTTATTCGCTCTCGCTCGAAAATCGCTGCGTTGGGTGTGTCGCGCTTTGGCTTGCCGAAGCGGCGGGTGAGTTTCCAGCCATCGACTTCGGGGTTGAGGTTGCCGGGGAGCTCAAGAATCACGCGGGCATCGGCTGTGCCGAGTGCGTTGGCCTTTTCAAAGATGCGTGGCAGGTTGGCTTCGATATCGTCGTAGGGTGGGTCGATAAAGATCAACTCTGCTTGTTCGCCGCCAGCGGTGCGGGCATACAGATCGCGGGCGATGGTGTTGACCGCGCTCTGCGGAAGCTCACAGCATTTGAGCACGGCCTGCTGGTTTTTCTTCATACAGGCGAGCGCTTGCCGATCGATTTCGTAGAACGTGGCTTTGATTGCGCCACGACTGAGGGCTTCGAGCCCGTAGGCACCGGTGCCTGCGAAGAGATCGGCCACGCGGCTGCCTTCGACGCTGGGGCCGAGGCTAGAAAAAATGGCTTCGCGCATACGGTCCGTTGCGGGACGTGTGGTGTCGCCTGTGGGGGCCTTGATTAGAATGCCGCGTGCTTTGCCGCCTGTGATTCGCATGCTTTAGTGAACTCCTTCGGAAGTGAGAGTGATAGTGAGAGTGATAGTGAGAGTGAGGGTTCAACTATCGCACTGCTTGCCAGACGCGGAGGAGGCTCTCGATCAGTTCGGGGAGCTCGTTGAGCGGCACTTGGCTGGCGGCGTCGGAAATGGCTTTGGACGGATCGGGGTGTGTTTCGAGAAAGACCCCGTTGGCTCCGGCGGCGAGGGCGGCGCGGGCGAGAGGTGGCACGAACTCGCGTTGACCACCGCTGATGCCACCGGCGGCGCCTGGGAGCTGCACGCTGTGTGTGGCGTCGATGATGGTTGGGTGCCCGTTCTCGGCCATGATGCTGAAGCTGCGCATATCAACCACGAGATTTTGATAGCCGAAGGTGGTGCCGCGGTCCGTTTGCCAGATTTCTTTGGCGCCGGCTTCTTCGAGCTTGTTGGTGACGAAGGTCATTTCGTAAGGCGAAAGGAATTGGCCTTTTTTGACGTTGATCGCGCAATCGGTCTTGGCGGCTTCGACGAGTAGGTCGGTTTGACGGCAGAGGAAGGCCGGGATTTGCATGGCATCGACAACGGCTCCGACGGTGGCGCATTGGTCGGGCGTATGGATGTCGGTGATGGTGCGGAATCCGTATTCGGCTTTGATCGTCTGGAAAATTTCCATTCCGGCTTCGAGTCCAGTGCCACGGTCGCTGCCGATGGAGGTGCGGTTGGCTTTATCGAAGGAGCCTTTAAAGAGGATGTTCAGCTCGGGGTGCTTTTGTTGGAGTGCCGCAAGGGCGTCGGCCACGGGGCGGCAAGTGTCGAGGCTTTCGAGCGAGCAGGGGCCGGCCAGTAGGAGAAGCTTGTTGGAATCGTAAATCATGGGCGCATTAAGTGTGAAGTCGCGGAGTTCGCCAAGCCACAAAGCAAAAGTATGTTCGTGGTTTATAGGCCCGTGTAAAATGAGTTGCGCCGATGGGGTCTATTCTTCATTTGTTAGGGATGGTATGGCGTGGATATGGCTGGTTGTTACTTTGTTTGCTGGCTTTGGTCGTGCATGCGGAGGACGCGCCTGAAGAGGCTGCGGTCGTGCCGGACGAAACGCTTGAAGTCTCATTGAAGGCTTATGAGGGGCGCTGGGTCGGGCATTTTACGATTCATTCCACGGCGACTGGCTATACCGAGACCTTTCCCGTGGAGCAGCAATACTGGTGGAAGGATGGTCAGCTACACGGCGTCGCGGTGTCGCAACGCGATCAGGGCATGTCGAGTGCGCGTTCCAAGTCTGTGGCGAAAGAGGGGAAGTTTTTCTCCGAAGTGAAGAGCGGTGGCGAGGTCGAAACGTATTGGGGGGTGCTGCATGATGGCGGCCTCGTGTGGCTTTCGTCGAATTTGAAGCGGACAAAGGATTACCAAATGAAGGAGTCGATCATCGAAGTGGACGGCGAACGTGTGCTAAAGACTGAAGGTTTCGATACTTATGTGTATGGCGAAGGCATCGGGCATCTTGTGTATCGCGGCGAGCTGAAGTTTGTGGAGTAGGAGGGGAGTTGTTGGTTGGACGTTGGTTGCTATATGAGGCAACGACGTGATTTTCTTTCTAACAACTAACAACTAACAACGTTCAACTTCCAACGCCTAATCAGCGCCGATTTGGCTGGCGAGTGCGTGGCGCAAGTCGGGTTCGAGCTCGGCTTCTTTGACCCATTTCAGGGCTTCGTGTGGTTGGGTGTGGCTCCAGTTTTGGATGACGCGGTTGAGCTGATCGATGCGTTGGTCGGGTTTGGAAATGGTGTTGCTCCATGCGATTGCGGCTTCGGGGTCGAAGTCGAGCATGGTGGTGGTGAAGCCGACAATTGCGGCGTCGCGTTGCGGGCCGTCTGCGGCTTCGTTGAGCCAGCTCGATGCGGCGACGGAGTCGGTGCGGCTCCATTCTTGCATGATGACTTCCGAGTTGTTCGGCGTGTTGAGCGGGTCGGTGGCGGGGAGAGCGCTTTGCCAATCCATCGCTTGGATCGGGTCGTTTTGAGCAAGGGTGCGGACGTAGGTCTCGATCGCGACTGGTTTTTCGTAGGCTTCGTTGATGCTGCGCAGGAATTGCTCGGCTTCGTCGGGGTTGATTTGCGCGTAGTGTTGAATGCTGAGGTTGAGCAGGTCCTTGTTGCCGTGATATTCTGCCTCGGTGAGCGCCCAGATGGCTGCGGCTTCGGGTGCGGTGGCTGTCCAAGACTCGACGAGTGCGGCGGCTGCTTCGTTACGTAGACTGCCTGGGGGGAGTTGTTCGACCCATTTTGAGGCGTCGTCGGGACTTTGCTTTGCCCAGTTCGCGGCGAGTGCTTTGGCGGCGGTGACTTTGCTGCCGTCGTTGGCCATGCCGTCGATCCAAGTGGCGGCGGAGACGGGGTCTTGCTGACTCCAGAGCTGTATGCCGCTGTTGAGGGTTTCGAGACGAGCGAGGCCTTGGGCGTTCGATTCGAGCCACATCAGGGCACCTGCGGAATCTTCTGCTGCCCAGACCGCGACGATTTCCAACATGCCGCGTAGGGTGTCTTGGCTGAGTGATTGGGTCTGTAGCCAATCCATTGCAGCCTCGGGGTCGTCTTGCGCGCGACGGCGGGCTTCGGTGAGAAAGGGATCTTTGTCTGTGCGGGTGATTGCTGTGTCGGAGAGCGGCGCGTCGTCAGGTTTGAGCACGGTGCGGCCTCGATCCGACCTTGCAGGGGCTTTGCTTGGCTCGGTCACCGGTTGAACGTCTTCGCCACTACGCACGATTGCCCATGTCTCGCGCAGGTTGTTCCACTCCTTGCGAATCGTCGCGGTATGTGGGAGCACTGCGAGCGCGGCCAATCCGAGAAAGGCGATTGTGAGTAAACTGCGTAAAATCCAGCGCATACGATGCTAGCTTAGGTTGAAAAATGCCTTGGTGTTGGCAGTGGCGTGTGCGGCGAGTTCCTCGGGTGTGATTGCCATCGCCTCGGCGCAGCGTCGTGCGATGTCGGCGAGGTAGGCTGGTTCGTTGGGCTTGCCGCGATGTGGCTCGGGTGTGAGGTAGGGGCAATCCGTCTCCAACATCAGGCGATCAGTGCCTTGCGTGCGTAGCGCTTCGCGAATGTCGGGCGCGTTTTTGTAGGTGACGACCCCCGTGAAAGATGCGCGACCACCGCGTTGATTGATCTGTGCGATTTCGTCGGAGCCGTAGGTGAAACAGTGGAACACGATACGGCTCCAATCGATACCAGATTCGTCGATCATGCGCACGGTGTCGTCAAACGCGTTGCGACTGTGGATGACCACAGGGCAATCGAGTTCGGAGGCAAGCATGAGTTGCTGACGAAAAGCCTCCTCCTGAAAGATCATGGTTTCACCTGCTTGGACCGGGTCTTTCGGTAGGTGAAAGTAGTCGAGGCCGATCTCGCCGAATGCGACGGGCGCGTGTGGCGGCATGAAAAAGGTCGAGATTTGGCTGACGTCTGCCTCCCACTCGGCATCCACGTAGCAGGGGTGCAGGCCGACGGTATAGTCGATTTTCCCTGTGTAGGCCGCATGCAGTTCACGGTAGGGCACCCAGTCTTTCGGCGAGGTGCCGACGGTGATAAAGCGCTGCACACCCGCGTCCGCGGCGCGTTCGAGCACGGCGTCGAGTTCGCCCTTTTCCTTGAAGCCTAATAGGTGGCAGTGGCTGTCGATGAGTTCCATAGCTGGGAAAATGCTGAAATTTTGAAAAACTGAAAGGCTGAAAATAGATGTGGAGTCTTTCCTTTTCGAAAGTTCTTGAGAATAAAATGGGCGGCTCCATCGTCTGACAGCTTTAGCAAAATCAAATCACTCTATTTAATCATACTACCATGGAAGACGTCATCATTTTAGGCACCGGTTGTGCCGGACTCACTGCAGCAATTTACACGGGCCGCGCTCAATTGAACCCGCTCGTGCTCGAGGGCACGCAGCCAGGTGGCCAACTCACAACGACTTCTGAGGTGGAGAATTTTCCCGGTTTCCCTGAAGGTATCGATGGTTACACGATGATGGACAATCTGCGTAAGCAGGCGGCGAAGTTCGGTGCACGCTACGAGCATGCCAAGGTCGATAAGATCGAGGTCGAGGGTGCCACTAAGAAACTCTATGCGGGTGATAAAGTTTACGAAGCGAAGACGGTGATCGTCGCAACGGGCGCCCGTCCACGCTTTATCGGCGTTCCTGGTGAGCAGGAAATGTTCGGTGGCAAGGGTGTGACCACTTGTGCGACCTGTGATGGTGCATTCTACCGCGACATGGAAGTGGTGGTCGTCGGTGGTGGCGATTCCGCTGCTGAAGAAGCGTTGTTCCTCACTCGTTTCTGCTCGAAGGTGACATTGATTCACCGCCGCGATGAGCTGCGTGCTTCGCAAATCATGGCTGACCGTGCGACGTCTCACCCGAAGATCGAGATGGCTTGGAACTCGTTGCCGCAGGAAATTCTTGCGGACGAGAAAGGCTTCACTCGTGCGATTCGCGTGAAAGATGCGAAGAGCGGCGAAGAGCGCGAAATCCCTTGTAAGGGTGCGTTCATCGCAATCGGCCACATCCCGAATACTGACTTTGTCGAAGGCGTGCTTGAGCGCGACGGCGACGGCTACATCATTCCAAATACTGGCAGTCAGGTGAAGACTCAGCATGATGGGTTCTTCGCTGCAGGGGACTGCGTGGATCACGTCTATCGTCAAGCGATCACCGCTGCGGGCATGGGTTGTCAGGCTGCGATCGAAGCCGAGCGCTATTTGGCGGAACTTTAAGAGTTTGAAAGCAAAAGAGTATGAATGTTTGAAAGTTTAGAAGTTTGAAAGTGTGAAGGTATTAAAGTAGCAAAGTGTACGGTCACCTTCTCACCTTCCTACTTTCTCACCTTCCTACTCCTAAAATGGACCACATCTCCGAGCTTCGAGCTGATTACACTAAGGCTGCATTGCGGTCTGCTGATTTGGCGGCGAACCCATTTGCTCAATTTGAGCAATGGTTTCGTCAGGCCGAAGAGTGCGAGGTGCAAGAGCCAAATGCGATGTGCCTCGCGACGGTAGGTGCGGACGGGCAACCCTCCACGCGTGTCGTGTTGTTGAAGGCGTTCTCGGATGAAGGCCTTGTCTTTTATACCAACTACGAGAGTCGCAAGGCGATCGAGATGGAGGCGAATTCGAAGGTGTCGGCGAATTTCCTGTGGCTGCCGTTGCAACGGCAAGTCAATGTGACTGGTCGCGTCGAGCGTGTCTCTAAGGCGACGGCGCTTAAATATTTTTTATCGCGTCCGTTTGCGAGTCGGTTGGGGGCCTGGAGTTCGCCGCAAAGCAAGGTGATTGGTTCGCGCCAGATCTTGGAAGCGAAGCTGGACCAGATGAAACGTAAGTTTGCCAATGGCGAAGTGCCGCTGCCGGACAACTGGGGCGGCTACCGAATCGTGCCCGAAACCTTTGAATTCTGGCAAGGAGGTGGCGGCCGTTTACACGATCGTTTCATGTATCGCCTAGATGAGGATGGACAATGGGCACCCGCTCGATTGGCTCCTTAGGCGGTTATTCGTTTTCGAGTATTCAGTTTCTCGTTTCCAGTTTTCCGTTTTTCCAAGTTTTCACCACTCTTCACTTTCACTATAATCACTCTCACTTAGAAATGCGCGTTGACTCACATATGCACACCACCCTTTGCGGCCACGCCATCGGCGCGCCGATTGAGTATGCCATGGTGGCAGTCGAGCAGGGGATCGATGTGATGACGATCACCTGCCACATTCCAATGGAGTGGGAGGCATTTGGTCAGGCTGGGATTCGTATGCGTCTGGATCAATTGGATCAGTATCGCGAGTTGGTTTTTGACACGGCGAAACGAGCAACGCCGCTCGGCGTTGAGGTGCTTTGCGGCATCGAAGCGGAGGTTTATCCAGATGAGTCGCACATGGAGCCGATGGATGAGATTCTCGCTGAGTATGAGTGGGACTTTGTGCTCGGTTCGCTGCATGCACAGTGCCAGAGCTATTTGACTTGGTTGAAGAAGAACAAGGTCGAGGACGACGCGATGCGGATCGACAGTTACTTTCGCCATCTCAAAGACGGTGCACAATCGGGGCGTTACGATAGTATGTCGCACCCGGATGTGATTCGGACCTACGGTGTGGTGAGCGAGTTCAAACCTGCGGAACACGAAGAAGTGATCCGTGATTTCCTGCAAGCCGTGGTGGACGAAGATATTTGTATGGAGGTCAATACCAGTGGCCTGACCAAGGGGGACTTTGAAGTGCATCCCGATCCGCTGATCCTAGATTGGGCGAGTGAGATGGGCGTGAAGCTAACGATTGGTTCGGATTCGCATCGCCCGTATTCCGTCGGTCAGTTCTTCGATACGATTCAGCCGATGCTACGCGAGAAGGGTTTTAAGGATCTGCACTATTTTCGCGGCCGTAAGCGCATTCGGATTGATATGCCGAAGTGGGACTGAGTGGGCTGGTTTGAGCCGTTAATTCCAATCCAGATGCTTCACACTAGTCCGAGTCGCGAATGCCATCCACAGCATCTGACTGCCAAGCGTCGTTACTGAAGCTACGAATTTCAATTTCGAGTTGCCCTGATTCAAGTCGTTGATGAGGCAGCACCTTTAACTCTAAGCTAGTGGCATCTTCTCCTGTTGCACAAGTGAAGAATTACTACCAGGCAATAAAATAGAGGGTAGATTGACTGTGTTCTGATTTGTGCTATTTTAGGGCATGAAAAGGTTGCGGAGGGCTAAGGTGGTTGGAGTCAGCGCTGCATACCATGCGATGAGTCGCACTGTGGGGGGAGCATTTCTATTTGAGGATAGGGAGAAGGAGATGTTGCGAAAGATGATTTGGCAAGTGGCTGATTTCTGTGGGGTGGAGGTGTTAACTTATTGCATCATGTCGAACCATTTTCATGTGTTGATTCAGGTTCCTTGTGTGGACTCTGTCTCTGATGTAGAGCTGCTTCGTCGTTTTAAAGTGCTGTATCCGAAGCCGACGAAATACCAAGTGGCGTCTTTTGCTGAGATTGAACGCTTATTGCGCGCTGGCGGTGATGAGGCGTCTGAAGTTCGTCAGAAATTGTTGGCGCGAATGGGTGATTTGTCAGAATTCATGAAAACGGTGAAACAGCGTTTTTCTGTGTGGTATAACCGTAGTCATCATCGCTATGGCACGTTGTGGGCCGACCGTTTCAAGTCGGTGCTGGTTGAGGGGCTGGGCAACCCACTGCAAACAATGGCCGCTTATATTGATCTCAACTCAGTGCGTGCGGGGATCGTCAATGATCCCAAAGATTATCGTTTCTGCGGCTATGCCGAGGCGGTGGCTGGTGTGAAAGAAGCGAAGTCGGGGTTGATCCATATTTGGAGTGACCATGGTGTGACACGGATCGATTCAGCAATGCGTGCCCATCGAACGCTGATTTTTGGTAAGCATGCATCTGAGCCCAGCTTATCTGAGATGACGCGCAAACGTGCGTTGAAAGTGCTGGATCAGGAAGATGGCCAGTTGCCGAAGTCAGTGATGCTGCGCTGCCGTGTGCGCTACTTTACCGATGGGGCGATTCTGGGGTCTACTGAGTTTGTGCGTGGCTTTACCGGAGCCTGGCAAATGGAGCGCGGACGCAAGCATCCGCCGAAGGTCAACGCGATTAAGGGCACGGATTGGGGCGATCTAGCAGTGATCCATGGCCTGCGAAGGCGGGTCTTTGGCTGATCGCGGTCTAGATGTCATCTCTTTCAGTTTCGAGTGTTTCAAGGATTCTAAGACTCCCAGCAAGTCAGCAGGCGGCTTCCTGGGCTCTGCGCTTCGGTCGGGACTCCATCGTCTACGTTCTAAGCCGCGCCGTCTTTCAATTTGGCTTCGCTAGCATCTTCAACCCCGCGTGCTCTGCTACGTCTGAGGCGTTGATCTAAAGTCAGGGCGGGGCATGTCATTATGTTTATAGTCGCTCATCTTTTAGCAGCTTCTCCGATCAATGCCACCTAGGGGAACGATTAATTGAGGTTCGGGGGGGCTTACGCGCTCTCAACCAGCACGGTTTGAATCGTGGCTTTTGAAATACTGCGGATGATTGCGGCGGCTAGTTCGTTGCTGGAATGTTGGCTGGTTGCGAGTTTTGCCTGGGTGCAGCGATGGATCGTGACGTTACGACTATTGGACAAGTTGCGCTGGTTGAGCGCGCTGAGCACTGCGGGGACGCTGGGATTGAATGCGATGTTTTCTGCGGTGCGGCCGGTAAAGTGTTGGCCGTCGGCGCATTTGATCACGAAGCCTTCGGGAGTGTGCGTGTATGGAGTGTAGCTGTGCTGCGCGGCGTTGATCGCGCGTTGCGCAGTCGTTTGCTTGATCGGCGTGGTGCTTTGCAGCTTCGACGGAGGGCTGTCGAGTAGGCCTTGTCCGCTCTGTCGTGGTTCGCCGAAGGGCATCGGCAAGAGTTGACTGAGCGTGGTCTGCGTTTGGCCGACGATGATCGGCAGGGTGGGCGCGTTGGATAGCTCCCACAGAAATTGGCGGCAGTATCCGCAGGGGGCAGCGGAGATGGTGAGCGCTTGGAGTTTCGATTCGCCGTGCATCCAGGCGTTGAGCACTGCGGATTGCTCTGCGTGTAGGGTGGCGCTGAGTGGCGCTCCGGTGAATTCGAGGTTGCTGCCGAGGTAGAGTGCTCCAGATGCGCCGACGGCCACGGCGCCGACGTGAAAGCCTGAGATCGGCGCAATGGAAAAGGTCGCAGCGAGGGGGAGCAGTGCCTGCGCGAGGTCGATTGCGGGGCTGTCGAAGTCGGTGAGCTTACCGCGGAATTGAGGCGCGCAGAGCTGGTTTAATAGCAGTGACTGCTCGGATTCCGGCAGTCCGCTGAGCGCCTCTTTAAAGTCGTCTGCGTTGAGTGCCATCGGTGCTTATTTGATGAAACGAATCGTGAATGGGTAGCTGTAACTGTCGCCTTCGCTGGCTTTGATCGCGGCGATGATGGTGTAGACGATGTTCAGGATCATTAGGATGATGACCAAAAAGAAACCGATGAAGAGGAACATCAGCACGACGGAAATCGCCAGATAGATCGTCATCGAGATCTGGAAGTTGAGCGACTCTTTGCCGCAGAGGTCGACGAAGGGATCTTCGTCGCGCTTAATGAGCCAGACAATGAGTGGCCCGAGGATGTTGCCAAAAGGGATGCCGAGCAGCTGAGTTAAGCTCAGTAAGTGGCACAGCATGCCCATAGTATTGTCGGCTTTGACTTCTGGGGCGAGTAGCACGGGTGGTTGCTGGTCTTCAGCTTCGATTGAAGGCTCGGTTGGTTCGGTTGCGTCGTTATCCATTTGGTTGCCGAGCGTAGTGAGTGAGTCGATTCGAGCAACTTTGAAATCAGAGTAGTGCGGTGGGTTGGATCGAGTTGTCGAAATGGCTTCGCCAGTCCGCTACGGAAGCGGGAGGATCTGGTGTAGCGGAATCCGCGAAGCGGTTTCGATCTGTGCGGTGGCTCTGCTGGGCGCTAGTAAACTCGCACGTCACTGGTTGAGCAGCTGCCCTACTTTTGCTCTGGCCGTAGGAACACGAGGGTGTTGCCCTCCGATGCCTCAGTATCGAATTGATAGCCGCGGTTGTTAAACGCTTTCAAGCCTTCGACGGTCTGGACTTGGTTGCGCACAATGAAGTCGGCCATCATGCCGCGGGCTTTTTTCGCGTAGAAAGAAATGATTTTATAGGTGCCGTTCTTCTCATCTTTAAAGACGGGCGTGATCAGTTGGCCGTTGAGCTCCTTCGGTTTGACGGACGAGAAGTATTCATTCGACGCAAGGTTGACGATGAGGTCGGAGCCAGAGGCCTTGAGGTCTTTATTGAGCAGCTCGGTGATTCTGGAACCCCAGAATTTGTAGAGGTTGGTGCCGCGTGCGTTGGGGAACTTGGTGCCCATCTCCAGGCGATACGGTTGCATGCGGTCGAGTGGGCGTAGCACGCCGTAGAGGCCAGACAGGATGCGGATCTGTTGCTGCGCCGCGTCGAAGTCTTCGGTCGACCAATCGGCAAGCGCCATGCCTTGATAGACGTCGCCGGTAAATGCGAGGATCGCTTGGCGGCTGTTCTTGGCGGTGAATTGGGGGCTGTAGTTCTGGAACCGTGCGTGGTTGAGCTCTGCAAGCTTCGGACTGATGCGCATTAGCGTGGCAATGTCGTCGGCGCTGAGTGCCTGAAGCTCGCCAATCAGCTGCGCGGAATGTGCAGCCAGACGCGGCTGTGTCGCTTTCGTCGTGAGGAGCGGAGCGTTGGTGTCGAGCGATTTTGCGGGCGATAGAAGGATCAACATTCCGCCAAACAAGTCTGAATCGTTTCGAGTGCAAGCGGGAAGCGGTTAAAATGATCGGGATGCGGGCTGTGACATCGCGCTTGCCAGCGCAGGGGAGCGGCCTTTACTTCTCCGCCATGGCCAATTATTCGCAGCCCAGATTTCTTGATTACAACACCGCACGCACCATTGTGGACGACTTCGGCACGCCCGTCTATGTCTATGACATGGCAACCTTAAAGGCCAACGCGGCCGACGTGCTGGCGTTTCCGAATGCCTTTGGGCTCACTGCGCGCTATGCGATGAAGGCCTCGCCGAATGCGGCGATCTTGAAGATTTTTAACGAAGTAGGCCTGCATATTGATGCCAGCTCGGGTAATGAAGTGCGCCGCGCAATCGCTGCGGGCGTGCCGGCGGCCAACATCAGCCTGAGCACTCAGGAGCTGCCTGTGGATTTCGCGGAACTCTACGAGTTGGGCATCGAGATCAATGCTTGTTCGCTCAGCCAGTTGGAACGTTTCGGGCAGGCTTGTCGCGGTCGCGCCATCGGTGTTCGCTTTAACCCCGGCTCTGGCTCGGGAGGCAACAACCGCACAAACGTCGGCGGCCCGGCGTCGAGTTTTGGTATCTGGCACGAGTGGATCGATCAGGTGCAGGCGATTGTCGCGAAGTATGATTTAAAGGTGATTCGCATCCACACACATATTGGCTCGGGCAGTGATCCTGCCGTGTGGCAGAAGATTTCGGAGCTCAGTCTGGATATGGTGCGTCAGTTCCCTGATGTGGTGGCACTGAATCTCGGCGGGGGTTACAAGGTGGCTCGCATGGAGGATGAGGTCGGCACGGACTTGCAAGAGTGCGGCGCGCCGGTGGCGGAGAAGTTCCGCGAATTTGCTCAGGAGACCGGCCGTGAGATTCGTTTGGAGATCGAGCCAGGCACTTATCTATTGGCAAATACCTGTTCGGTGCTGTCGATCGTGCAAGACATCGTCTCCACGGGCGCTGATGGCTATGAGTTCTTGAAGCTCAATACCGGTATGACTGAAATTCTGCGTCCTTCGATTTATGGGGCGCAGCATCCGATCTTTATCCTTCAGCCTGAAGTAGTTACCGAGACGCGCGATTATATGATCGCAGGGCATTGCTGCGAGTCGGGTGATATCTTGACTCCAGCACCCGGTGATCCGGAGTTGCTTGCGACACGAACATTACCGGTTTGCACTATTGGCGATCTGTGTGTGATCGATGGCGCAGGTGCGTATTGCGCAGCGATGTCGACCAAGCACTACAACTCGTATCCCGAAGCCGCCGAAGTCATGCTAGATGAGAGCAAGGTGCCGCATGTGATCCGCAAGCGCCAGAAGCTCGAAGACATTTGGGCCAACGAAGTGGGGTTGGGGTAGGCTGCCTTTGGCGGTGTTCGTTTATTGGTTTGCGCTGTAGCGAGCGCTCGGCGGCGGCTAAAGCGGCTGGTCCTGGTGCGAGGCTTTGGTGGGATCGGCTGTCTTCAGCTGCCGTTCGTTTATTCGTTTTATTGGTTTGCGCTGTAGCTTGTGCTCGGCGGCGGCTAAAGCGGCTGGTCCTTGTTGGGTTCATTACTGATTTCTGTGTATCCCGCCTTGCTTTACCCAGTCAGGCGAGGTTATAGGTTTAAGTAGTTTTGCTAATCTACCCTGTTGCTATGAAAAATGATCAACCCACAGCCCATCGTCGGGCATGCCTTAAAATCGTCTTTAGCCTGTTGGCTGTTTGGTTCTCTGTAAGCTTCGGCTGCGGTATTATATTTCGGGAATGGTTGGATGCCAATGCGCCGCAGGTCGGTAATGCTCCGTTCGGTTTCTGGATGGCGCAGCAGGGCGCGATCATCTGCTTCGTTATCCTGCTCGTGGTTTATGCGATCTTGATGAACCGCCTCGATGCCAAGCATGGCTACACTGAAGGCAAGTAACCTGAGTTTTATACGATGACACAAGATCACCTGAATTTCATTTTTATTGGCATCTCATTTGCCATTTATATTGGCATCGCTGTCAAATCCCGTGCGGGATCGACAAAGGAATATTACACTGCCGGCGGCGGCGTTTCACCGTTGGCCAATGGCATGGCGACTGCGGCGGACTGGATGTCGGCCGCGACGTTTATCTCGATGGCTGGCACGGTTGCGGTCAGTGGCTACGACGCCTCGCGCTTCCTGATGGGATGGACTGGCGGATTCGTGCTGTTGACCGTCCTCATGGTGCCGTATCTGCGTAAGTTCAACAAGGCCACGGTTCCTGACTTTGTCGGTGATCGCTATTACTCGAAGCTGGCTCGCGGCGTTGCGGTGGGGTGCGCGATCTTTATCTGCATGACGTATATCATGGGGCAAATGCGTGGCGTGGGCGTGGTCTTCTCCCAGCTCTTTGGCATTAGTATCACCTCTGGCGTGATCATCGGTGGAACCATTGTATTTTTCTATGCAGGCCTCGGCGGTATGAAGGGTATTACCTATACGCAGGTTGCGCAGTATTGTGTGATGGCGTTTGCTTACACGATTCCGGCGATCTTCATCGCGATGGCGTTGACGGGCAATGTGCTTCCTCAAATGGGTATCATTGGATCCTACACTGCGGGCGGGGAGAGTGTGCCCTTTCTGGAGAAGTTAAACAATATCAACACGGAGCTTGGATTTGCGGAGTATACCTCTGGCAAGCTCTCGACGATGAATATGTTTTGTATCACTGCAGCGCTGATGTGTGGCACTGCTGGGCTGCCGCACGTGATTGTGCGTTTCTTTACTGTGAAGAATGTGGGTGCGGTGCGTAAATCGGCTTGTTGGACTTTGCTGTTTATCGCGGTGATCTATCTCACGGCTCCGGCGATTGGTGCCTTTGCTCGGGTGAACTTGATTGAGAAGCTACATGATACGCCTTATCAAGAAGCACCCTACTGGTTGCAGGAATTTGAGGAAACTGGGCAGATGGCCTGGGTTGATAAGAATGGCGACGGCAAGATTCAATATTATGGTCCGGGTAAATCCGATGCTGGCACGAATGCCGTTTTTCTAGGGAAGAAGCCCGCCTATCCGACTTTCGAGGCGACTGAAGATCAGTTGATCGGTCAATACGGAGAGCGCCTGCTCGCGAACAAGGCCAACGCATCGAATCCGAATGAACTATGGTTCGGCGATGACATCATGGTGATGGCGAATCCACATATGGCTGGGTTGCCGATGTGGGTGATTGCCCTACTGATGGCGGGTTGCATCGCCGCAGCGCTTTCTACTGCCGCTGGCTTGCTGTTGGTCTTATCCACCTCGATTTCCCATGACTTGATGAAGAAGATTCTGAAACCGGATCTGACTGACAAGGAAGAGGTGAGCTACGCTCGTTTCGCGTCCTTTGTGGCGCTCGCGGTGGCGGTCTACTTTGGCATTAATCCACCGTCTCAATTTATTGCCAAGACGGTGGCCTTTGCGTTCGGCCTCGCAGCCTCTTCGTTCTTCCCGACGCTACTGATGGGAATCTTTTCGAAGCGCATGAATCGTGAAGGGGCGATCTCGGGCATGCTGTGCGGCATTCTTTTCACATTCGGATATATCACTTACTTCCAATTTCTGGATGGCACGCCGGATCAATATTTCCTTGGAATCACTCCAGAAGGAATTGGTTTCGTCGGGATGCTGATTAACTTCGGAGTCGCATTTCTAGTCAGTGCCTTCACGCCAGATCCTCCGCAAGAGGTGCAGGAGATGGTGGAGAGTATTCATATTCCCAGTGGTTCGGGCGAAGCGTCGCACCATTAGACATTTATTTGCGATTAATTGGTCAGCGGGTTGGACAAAATGGATAAACTGAGTTCATTTTTCCCTCCCGATTATGGTAAAATCTTCTTTCGATAAAAGGTCATTCAATTTTCAGCTGCATTGCGTGGTGGATGAATGGCAGCAAATTTTGAATTTGCTCGCTCGGATTCTGAATGTGCCTGCGGCGTTGATCATGCATACTAATGGTCAGGAAATAGAAGTGTTCGTCTCTAGCCAAACGACAGGGAATCCCTATCACCCTGCGGATCATGAATCGCTGGTGGGCTCGGGGCTCTACTGTGAGCATGTGATTCAAACGAGTAAACCGCTGTATGTGCCGAACGCGTTGAAGGATCCTAAGTGGAGCCAGAATCCGGATGTCAAGTTGGGGCTGATTTCCTATTTGGGCTTTCCGATTAAAGTGCCGAGTGGGGATGTCTTTGGCACCATTTGTGTGCTCGATACCAAGGAAACTGATTATCCCGATGATTATGTGGAGTTGGTCGAGCGCTTTAAAAATGTGATTGAGCTGAGGTTGGAAAATATTGGGTATTCGCCGAGGGCTGTTGTGGCGTAATCGTGCTCGACTGTCAGAATATCGGTGCGTTATGTTTAGGCGATGTTGAATCGGTATTCAGTGGCTCAGAAAAGTGGTGCGGTCGGTTGTGTGCTGGGAGCGGCTTGGGTGTTTTTTCTGGGGGTGCTGCCAATCGTTCGGGCACTGTTGAAGGCGGGAGACTGGCTTGATGGGGTGCTGACTATTATAATGCCGTTTTTTTTGAGTGGGGTCGGTATCATCTTTATCGTGCTTGGGTTACAATTGATGCGCTACGAGCCAACACGCGTTCGGATTAAACATCTCTTTGGCATGCTGTGTGGGGTTGGGACATTCTTCTGTGCGGTTTTGTTTATTTGGCCTCTGGAAGTGCTGGGCTATGAGTCGAGGGAAGGTCTGGAATTCTTTTTTGCTCTCTTTGCTGCGCTGCTGATCATGCTGCCGCTTTATGCCAAATTGTCGAAGTTTGTGATGAGTCGCTCGGGGATCGCCGCGGTTAAAGGGGAATTCGTCGGGCGTGGCTGCTATCAGATCTTCGCATTCCTGTTGTGGAGTATATTGGAAGCACTGATGCCATCTGATATTGATCGGTGGGAGGCTAATGGCTGGCTTTACTTCGCGATGGTATTTGGTCCAATCATCGTAACGTATTTAGTCTATCGGCTCGCCGTGAAGTATTGGGTGCGAGAAACGATCTACGAGGAGGTGGCTTTGGATCATCCGTCGAAGGCAGAGGCCGCGAGTTAGGTCTGCTTGTTCGAGGGTTTGAGTCCTCGCTCAAACTGGGATCGGCTGTCTTTAGCTGCCGTTTTTTTATTCGTTTATCACTTTACGCTGTGACTTGTGCTCGGCGGCAGCTAAAGCAGCCGGTCCTTGGTGCGTTACTTTGCCAGCCAACGCGACCATGTGCCGCTGGGCACGGGGAACACGTCTGCTTCGCCTGTTAGGAGCATTTCACCGTGTTCGGTTTTACCGCCGGGCAGTAATTGTTTCAGTAGGTTATCCAATACGATTGGCGTAAAGCCAGGCGTGTGACTGGTCAAATAGACGAAGCAGGGGCGATCAGTGAGCACACCTTTGACGAGTTTGAGCGTTTCGAGGAGTGCGTGCTCGATCTTGTAGAGTTCGCCGCCTTTACCGCGTCCGAACGAGGGTGGGTCGAGTAGGATGCCGTCGTAGCGATTGCCGCGCTTAATTTCGCGGGTTAGGAATTTGTTAACGTCGTCCACAATCCAGCGGATCGGGTGCTGAGTGAGTCCGTTGAGCTCGGCGTTTTGACGTGCCCATTGCACCATGCCTTTGGAGGCATCGACGTGGCAGCAGTGTGCGCCGCCTTTGGCCCCTGCTAGAGTCGCACCACCTGAGTAGGCGAACAGGTTGAGGAATTTGAGCGGTTCTTTGCGCTTTGGGGCTTCGGCTGCGAGAGTCTTGGTGATCCAGCTCCACATGTCGCGCGTCTCGGGGAACACACCGAGATGGCCGAAGTCGGTGGTGGAGAGCTTCATGGTCACATCGTTGACGGAGACTTTCCAAGCATCGGGCAGTTTGTCGCGGTTGCTCCACTCTAGTCCCTCTTTGCGAGTGAACGACGCGTCCGCTGACTTCCAGAGCTGCGGGTTGGCGGGGTTCCACACTGCCTGAGCGCAGGGGCGCTCGAGTGTGATCTTGCCAAAGCGTTCGAGTTTTCGGCCATGGCCGCTGTCGAGGAGTGCGTATTCGTTTTTCATGAAGAAGAGTATGAATGTATAAAAGTGTGAAGGTGTAAAGGTGGGACGAAGCGCGAGTAGCGCAAAGATGGTCAGAGAGGTCTGCCGAGCTGGCCCCGGCTCGTGCGGGCGTAGCATCGCGAAGACCCAAGGGGTGATTGAACTGGGTGCCCTTTGGGCAAGTGAAGGAACAAAGTGGGAAGGCTAAAGGAGGGAGGAGTCTGAAGGTGGGAATGTCGGAAGGTAAGAAAGTAGAGGGTGTCAACTTTCCCACTTTCATACCTTCTGACTTTCTCACGGCGGCGAAGCCGCCTTAAGCCATCGCCTCGCGGAAGTGCTTGCGGCACATGGCGACGTAGCGTTCGTTGCCGCCGATTTCGACTTGGGCGCCTTCTTTGATGGCTTTACCGTTGGCGTTGGTGCGTAGGTTCATGGTGGCCTTGCGGCCGCAGTGACAAATGGTTTTGAGCTCGATGAGGTTGTCTGCCCAGCCCAGCAGGGCGGCGCTTCCTGGGAAGAGGTTGCCTTGGAAGTCTGTTCGTAGGCCGTAGCACAGAACGGGAATGCCGAGATCGTCGGTGACTTGGCTCAGTTGCTCAATTTGCGGACGGGTGAGGAATTGAGCCTCGTCGATGAGCACGCAGGCGATGGGGGGAGCGGTTTGTGTCGATTTGACGAGTGCGTGTAAGTCGGCGTCGGCGTTGAAGGTCTGGGCATCGGCATCGAGCCCAATGCGGGAGGCGATCTTGCCGATGCCTGCGCGTTGGTCGATCTCTGGGGTTAAGAGCAGGGTGTTCATGCCGCGCTCTTTATAGTTATGGCTGGATTGCAGGAGCACGGTGCTTTTGCCGGCGTTCATCGCGGAGTAGTAGAAGTAGAGTTTGGCCATCTTGAAGAAGTGGGAAGGTCGGAAGGTCGGAAGGTCAGAAAGTTTGAAAGTGAGGGTGATTTGAATAAGGGGACGTGGGAAAGTCTATCGACATTCATACTTTTTACTTTCGCACTTTCATACTCAAGCGCGAAGCGCTTGTTGGCTTGCGGTTCTTTGTTCGGGGTCTAGCGTTTGATGCATGGAAACCGTATTAGTTTTGACGATTAGCGGCAAAGACCGCGCTGGATTAGTAGAGCAGCTGGCGGACGTAGTGACGACGCATGGCGGAAACTGGGAGCATTGCCGAATGGCGCATTTGGCGGGGCGTTTTGTCGGTCTGCTGGAGGTGAGTGTCTCTGCTGAGAATCAGCAAGAGCTGGAAGCGGCTTTACGGACGATCGAAGCTTTGGATGTAATGATCGCAGTGGGCGAACTCGTCGAGCCAGAGGTGCAGGGGCACTTTGATCTGGAAGTGGTCGGCAGCGACCATCAGGGGATTGTGCGCGATGTCTTTAAGGCCTTGGCTGCTGCGGGTGTGAACGTCGAAGAGTTGAGCACTAAGACGACGAATGCGCCGGAGTCCGGTCGCTTGTTGTTTGAGGCGCGCGCGCGTTTGGCGAGCGGTCCTGATGTGACGCGCGAGGTAATTCAGGAAAATCTGGAAGCGATCGCCCAAGATCTGATGGTGGATGTCCGCTGGTTGGATTAGTTTGTGCGCCGAGAAAGTGTGGAGGGTAATGGCTGTCACGCAATCATGTGACTTCGACTCGTAGGAACCAACCGTTTTTTAGGCGGTTGGATGGAGCGGGATATGCGCTAGGATTGTGGTGCCTGCTCCGGGGGCGGATAGGATCTTGAAATGCCCGCCGATCAGCTCGACTCGATCCCTCATCGCGAGTAGCCCGAGGCTCTCATTTTCGTGTGCGAGTATGTGGTCTAACACTTCAAAAGATTTGCCGTCGTCTATGATCTTTAGGCGCAGGGCATTGGCTTCTTGGCTTATCTCGACATCTACTTTGCTGGCTTGAGCGTGGCGAGTTACGTTGGCGAGCGCTTCCTGAGTGACTCTAAAGATCGTCGTGCGGTAGGATTTATCCAACTGCTCGACTTCAGCAAAGGCGCTCAGATGTGCCTGGATGCCTGTCTGTTCGGTGAGATTTTCGATCAGGGCGCGTAGGGCAGGAATGAGTGGGAGTTCATCGAACTCTGTGAGTCGTAATTTGTTGGCGAACTGATGCATCACCTGAATCGATTGTTCGAGCGATATGTGTGTCTCAGAGATCGTGGCCGCTAAATTCGGGGCATCGAGGGCCCCCTTTTTTTGTAAGTGGCTCTGGGCGTGATGGAGACCAGTCAACGCTTCGGAAATGATATCATGCATGTCTTTGCCGAGTTGTTGACGCTCATCTTCCTGTGAGGACAACATTTTATGTGAGATCCGTTGCAACTGGGCACGCATGTCTCGTGATTCATTGAGCAACTCGACTAGGTGCAGCTCCCCCTTGCGGAGCTCTTTCTCTAGCGTTTTTCGATCGTGGATTTCCGCCTGCAGTGCCTCGTTCGTCGCGGTGGCAATTTGCAATTTTTTTCGAGATTCTTGTGCGTGCTTTAGTTCGGTGATGTCGGCAATTACGATTTGGCAGATTTTTTTCGAATCGCCTCGGCAGGCGGCAGGCGTGGCATACACGTTCACATCGCAGCTGCCTCCGTTTGGCTGTAGCAGTTTCGCCTCATACGCGTGTTCTCCGTTTTCGGAAAACACGTGCTTTAGGAATTCGAGAAAGCCCAATCTGCAGTCTGGGGTGAAAAAACGCGGCAAGTTGTGATCGATGAGCTTATCTCGATCATCGCCGAGTAAGGTGGCTGCCGTCAGATTCAGATTGGTAATGGTGCAAGTTTCATCAATTGAAACATAGCCGACCGGGGCGAAGTCATATAAGTCGCTGTATTTGCTGAGGAGGTGTTCGATCGTTTCTCTGGAGTGATACAGTTCCTCGTTCTGCATCTCCAATTCGACCTGATGCACCTGCAATTCGTGCAAGAGGCGCTGAGTGTCGGTTTCAGTTTCTATTGTGGCTTTTGTTGGAGCCTTTTTTGTTGCTAGGTGCTTTTCAGCAGCGTGGCGCAGTTTGGTATCGGCAGATTTTTTAGCTGTGGCCTTCATGGGGTATGAGTGATTGAGGTGATCGGATACGGAATTTGAGTCAAAGGGATGGACGGTTATTCGGGTGGGGGCGCTTTTTTCGGGGTTGTGGCGATGTATTTTTTCAGCTCGTCACTCTGCTTGCGTAGCTTTGCCTCGAGTGTCTTCGCGATCGTGATATCTGTGAAGGTGATGACGACGCCGTCGATTCTGTCGTCGACCGTGCGGTAAGGGATGATGCGCAGGTTGAACCAGTGCAGGTTGTCAGCGACCAATTCTTTCTCCGTCGAGACCAGCGTGCGGATGACTTCCTGCACGTCCTCGGTAAGCTCGGGGTAGTTCAGGCTCGATGCCAGATCGGTGATGGGGCGACCGATATCACTCGGTATGAGTTTGATGATATGTGTGGTCTGTGGGGTAAACCGTCGGACGTTGAGGCTTTTATCCAAAAAGAGCATGGCGATGTCCGTGCTGTTGAGGAGGTTTTTCATGTCGCTACTGGTGCGTGAAAGCTCGTCCAGCTTGGTCTGTAGTTCCGCATTGAGTGTCTGTAATTCTTCGTTGAGCGATTGCATCTCCTCCTTCGAGGTGGTGAGCTCCTCGTTGGTGGATTGTAGCTCCTCATTGGTGGATTGCAGTTCCTCATTGGCAGAGCGGTATTCCTCTTTGAGTGTCTGCATCGCTTCGTTATTGGCCTGTGCTTCAGACCTGACTTGTAGTAACTCTTGCTCTAAGTCTGTTAGTCGAGCGCTGGGGCTGCCGACTGGTGGGGCCTTCTTCGCTTTGCCGAGAACTGGTGCCGGCACCTCCTTGAACACGACCATCATTAAGCCCTTCAGTTGCTTCGGTTCGTGTAATTGTTGAACGGAGATGTCTGCAAAATGCTCGTTTGCGCCGGTCTCGATTCTGACTCTGTTGAGAGTGATGCATTCTTTTTGACGGAGTGCTTTATGGAATGCGGCGGACAGTTCATAGCGGATGCCTTCTCTGGCCATCGCGAAGAGGTTCCAGTTCGCTTTGCCGGCGGCCGGTTCCAAATATTTACCAGTGTGACCGCTGATATATAAGATGTCGCCCTGATCGTTAACGAGCGCCGATGGCGGGGCGTATTGCTTGAGGATCAAATGATCCGCCACTGAATGAAGGCTGGTTGGTGCTTTTTGCGCCGAATGCACATGTTTCTCGATCATCGGAGTGTTGCTAAAGGATGACGGGAAATCGACTGACAGCAGAGCCGCTTGGCTGGTTTCAGAGCGCTGATAGAGACGCGTTTTACTATTTAACGTGCTGAACAGATTGTTGTAACTGCCGATGGTTTCAGAGTTTCCGAGGAGTAATATGCCGTTAGGCTTTAGGCTGTAGTGAAAGAGTGGGATCAATTTCTTCTGCACCTTTGCGGATAGATAGATCAGCAGATTTCGGCAGAACAGTAGGTCCAGCTTGGTAAAGGGCGCGTCCATGGTGATGTTTTGCGGCGCGAAAATGACCATCTCACGGATCTCTTTGCAGATGCGGTAGCCGTTGTCTTGCTTGATGAAAAATCGCTTGAGGCGTTCGTCCGAAACATCGACCGCAATGTTGCTCGGGAAGAAGCCCAAGCGCGCTCGATCAATTGCATCCTTATCCAGATCGGTGGCAAATATTTGCAGGGTGACATTGTGGATCTTGGCCTGCTCCAGCGCCTCCTTGAATACGATGGCGAGCGAATAGGCTTCTTCGCCACTGGAACAGCCGGCGACCCAAGCGCGTAGCACTCGTCTGGGGACGCATGCCTTAAGTAGCGCGGGGATCGTTTCTGTGCGTAACTGCTCCCAGACTGGCGCGTCGCGAAAGAAGTTAGTGACCCCAATCAGTAGTTCCTTGAAGAGCAGTTCCAGTTCCTGCGGATTTTCCTGCAAGTAGCGGACGTAGGTCGACATTTGAGCGATTTGGTGGATGCCCATGCGGCGCTCGATTCTGCGAAAGAGGGTATTCTGTTTGTAGAGGGAAAAGTCGTGCCCAGTCTGCGTGCGCAGGAGGATGATCGTTTTCTCCAATGCGCTGAGCGCGTTGTCTGCGAGCGGTGCTGGCTTGTGTGGTATGAGCGGGGTGCGCTTCAGGTAAGCCATGATCTTCTTTGGCAGTTCTTCCACCGGTGCCACGATATCCGCCAGCCCGGCATCGATGGCGCTACGCGGCATCCCGTCGAATTTGGCGCTCGTCGGCTCCTGCACCAGGACCAGGCCCGCCTTCTCTTTGATGGCGCGTAGGCCAAGGCTGCCGTCCGACCCCATCCCTGACAGGATGACGCCAATACTCTTTTCCATTTGGTCCTGCGCGAGGGAACGGAAGAAAAAATCGATGGGCAGGCGCAGCCCCCGTTTCTTGGTGGGATCGAGTAAGTGCAGCACGCCGTGCAAGATGGACATGTCCTTGTTGGGCGGGATGACATAGACGCAATCCGGTAGCACCTGGGTGCGATCCTTGACCTGTATGACTTTCATTTCGGTCGCGCGTTGCAGCAGCTCCGGCATCATCCCTTTGTGCGTCGGATCCAGATGTTGGATGATCACGAATGTCATGCCGCTGCTCGTCGGCACGGCGTTGAGGAATTGCTCCAACGCTTCCAGCCCCCCTGCGGAGGCACCAATGGCTACAATCTGCAGGGCGGATTTTACGGGCGGTTCCGCTGTTACCTTAGAAGTTGCTGTTTTAGTCGACTTAGCAGCTCGTGGCTGTGGCTTTTTCGTCATGATACATTTTGAGAGTAAATAGTGTAGCTTAAACCGGTAATTAAACCAGCAAGTTATAACCTTTTTTGACGTATATTGCCCTCTGTGGCCGCACCGGCAGGATTCGAGCAAAAAAAGAGCGCGGCTGTTAGGCCGCGCTCTTTGTTTTTTTGAATGGTTTAAATGAAGACAGGCAGGACGGAGGTCTTCCGAAGATGGCGTCGCGTAAAAGACTACGTCTCACGCGATTGCAGCAATGCCTGTGTCACTTCACTGATTACTCGCCGTGTGTGTGCGGGCGGGCTGCTTCGATATCCAGTGCGCTGTAGTGACGGTTGATGCGTTTGATCTCGATCTTCATCAATAGAGAGATGATGAGTGCGATGACGAAGGCGCCGCCGAATACGTAGAGGCTGCCTTGGTAGCTGTTTGTCTGTTTATAGACATAGGCGTTGAGCATCGGGCCAACGATACCAGCACAGGACCATGCTGTTAGGATATAGCCGTGAATGGTTGGCATTTCCTTGAGCCCGAAGAGATCGCTAATGTAAGCTGGAATACTTGCGAAGCCACCGCCGTAGCAGGACAGGATCAGGAAGGTGACGGCCATGAATGCGATCGGCATACTGGTTAGATTTGCCAGCAGCGGGAAGGCGATGATCTGAATCGCAAAGAAGGCGGCGTAGGTATTTGAGCGGCCGATGAAGTCCGAGAACGTTGCCCAAATGATGCGGCCCAAGCCGTTGAAGAGGGAGATGCCCATGACTAGGAGGCTGGCCATTTCAACGGGTAGGCGAACCATCTCGTAGCCCATTTTCTTGGCCGTCGCGATCACGGCGATGCCACAGGAGACGTTGATGAAGAGCATCAGCCAGAGGCCGTAGAACCCTGGTGTGCGGATGGCTTCTTTGGCGGTCATTTCGCCCTTGATGGCGATCGCTTTTGCTTTCTTTGGATCGGCTGCGGCGAATTTTTCGGCGTAGCCAGCAGGGGGCGGTGCGATGTAGAGTGCGCTGGGCACCATGATGCAGAAGTAGATGATGCCAAGGAACAGGAAGGCGCTAGCGATCGACTTCTTATCGTAGATTAGAGTGGAGCGGTAGTTGTCTGTGGTGGCTTTGACTGCGGCGTATTCTTCGCTGTCCGTTTGTTTCGCGCGATAGAGTGCGGCGGCTTTTGCGCTTTGCGCTTTGTAGGACTCCAGAGTGGGGGCGCCTGCGATCAAGAGCTCTGCGGCGGCTGGATCGGATTCGAGTTTTTGTAGGTAGTCGTAGGTTTGGACTTCCTTGCTGAGAACAATTTCGTCCTGCATGGGCACGAATTGATCAATCAGTTGAGCGCAGATGAGTCCGCCAAATCCGAAGCCCATGATGGCGAGACCTGTGGCGAGGCCACGGCGGTCGGGGAACCATTTAACCAATGTCGAAACGGGCGAGATATAGCCGAGGCCTAGACCGATGCCGCTGACGACACCGAAGAATAAATAGAACAGTGTGATATTCTCATACCAGCAGGCTGCGGCGGAGCCGATTAAGCCAGTGGAGAAGAAGACTGCGGAGAGCAGGCCACCCTTTGAAGCGCCTTTACGCTCGATATAGCGCCCGAGGAAGGCGGCTGATAGGCCCAGGAAGAAGATGGCGATACTGAATGCCATCGAGGTCTTAGGAGAGGACCAGCCGAAGGTGTTTTCCAACGGCATCTTCCATGCACTGTATGCATAGACGGAGCCGATTGATGCGTGAATGCCAACTGCGGATGCAGCGATGAGCCAACGATTTTTTGTTTGTGCCATAATAAAAGTAATAAGGTGGGGCGTCGAATCTCGAAGCTAGAACGTCCAACATTCAAATTTGAAGTGTTGGACGTGTGTTCGAATTCGGAAACTCGATGTTCGACATTGAATGCGTTTAAGCGACGGCTTCGATGCCGTGGCGGGCGAAGATGTCTTTGGCGCTTTGAATCTGTGCCGCAGTGGGGGAAGGAGTGTTTTTCAGGTTATACTGAATGCCGGAGATTTCGTATTTGCCTTCGCCCATCTTGTGGAAGGGGAGGATCTCCACACGCTCGACATTGCCGAGTGTGCTGACGAATTCGGCTAGGCCATCGATGTTCTTTTCGGCATCGGTGAGGCCGGGGACGAGCACGAAACGAATCCACACTTTTTTGTTCATCGCATCGAGGCGTTTCGCAAATTTTAGTGTTTGATCGACGCAAACGCCGGTCGCGAATTTGTGAGTCATCGGGCTGAAGCTCTTGATGTCGAGCAGCACGAGGTCGGTGAGCGCGAGTAGCTCGTCGGTGGCTTTGTGGCCAACAAAGCCGGAAGTATCCAACGCGGTGTGGATGCCTTCGTCTTTGGCCATTTGGAACATGGCTTGCACGAAGTCCGGCTGCATGAGTGGCTCGCCACCGCTGAGGGTGAGTCCGCCGCTTTTGATGAAAGATTTGTATTTCTTAACATCGGCAAATGCATCCTTCGCTGATGTCAGTTCGCCGGCCGGTTTGCCTTGGGCATCCGGATTGTGGCAATACTGGCAGCGCAATGGGCAGCCGTGTAGAAATAAAATATAGCGAACGCCTGGGCCATCGACTGTGCCGCAAGTCTCAACTGAGTGGATGTAGCCTGATGGTTGGCTCGTTGCGATGTCGCAAGCTGGGCGCTCGTAAGTGCAGGTAGTGGTTGGTGCTTCTAGAGTGGCGTTCATGGTAGTAGTTTTCTCTGTTCTTAATCGTAATCTTTATCCTAATCGTAACCCCACCTGCACTCGTTTGCGGAGGCGGGGTTACGATTCGGAAGATGATTAAGTGTTCTTAGATATTGTCGTGGAATGTCCGTGTGATCACGTCCATCTGCTGCTCCGGGGTGAGCTTGATAAAGTTCACTGCGTAACCGGAAACGCGGACAGTGAGCTGTGGGTATTTCTCCGGATGCTCCATCGCATCGAGCAGTGTTTCCTTCTCGAAGACGTTCACATTAATGTGATGGCCGTTCTCGTCGAAGTAGCCGTCGAGGATGCTGCCGAGGTTGGTCACCTGATCGGGCTGTGTCTTGCCGAGTGCCTTCGGGATGATGGAGAAGGTATATGAAATGCCGTCTTGAGAGTGCTCGTAAGGCAGCTTCGCAACCGATGCCATGGAGGCAATGGCACCCTTCTTATCGCGGCCGTGCATCGGGTTGGCTCCCGGTGCGAATGGCTCGCCGGCCTTGCGGCCGTCCGGTGTGCTGCCGGTCTTCTTACCATACACCACGTTCGATGTGATGGTGAGAACGGACTGCGTTGGGATCGAGTTGCGGTAAGTCGGCTGCTTGCGGACTTTGTCCATGAAGCGCTCGACGAGGTCTGTTGCCAGAGTGTCTACAGTGTCATCGTTATTACCGTAGGCTGGGTAGTCGCCGATGACTTCGTAGTCGACTGCGAGACCATCTGCATTGCGGATCACATTGACCTTGGCGTGCTTGACTGCGGACAGTGCGTCGGCGCAGACCGAGAGGCCGGCGATGCCGGTTGCCATGGTGCGCATGACAACACGGTCGTGCAGCGCCATCATGATGTTTTCCGGAGAATACTTATCATGCATGTAGTGGATGATGTTCAGCGCTTTCACGTAAGTGGCAGCGAGCCAGTCCATCGTATTGTCGAAGCGAGCCATCAGATCGTCGAACTCAAGGGTATCACCTGTGAATGCTTCGCTGACAGGAGCGACTTGCTTGCCGCTCTTCTCGTCCTTACCGCCGTTGATGGCGTAAAGCATGGCCTTCGCGAGATTAGCGCGAGCGCCGAAGAACTGCATTTGCTTGCCGATACGCATTGCGGAGACACAGCAAGCGATGCCGTAGTCGTCCCCCCAATACTTACGCATCAGATCGTCGTTTTCGTATTGGATGGCGCTGGTTTCGATCGATACCTTGGCGCAGAAATCCTTGAAGCCTTGTGGGAGCTCTTGCGCCCAAAGGACTGTGAGATTCGGCTCTGGAGCGGGTCCCAGATTATAGAGTGTTTGCAGCACGCGGAAGCTGGACTTGGTGACGAGTGAACGTCCGTCTTCGCCCATGCCGCCGATGCTTTCGGTCACCCACGTAGGGTCGCCGGAGAAGAGCTCGTCGTAGTCGGTGGTGCGGATGAAGCGCACGATACGCATCTTCATGACCAAGTGGTCGATGATTTCCTGTGCTTCTTCTTCGTTGAGTGTGCCTTCGGCGAAATCGCGCTCGAAGTAGACGTCGAAGAAGGTCGCTGTGCGGCCAAAGGACATGGCGGCACCGTTTTGATCCTTCACTGCGCCGAGGTAGGCGAAGTAGGTCCACTGCACGGCTTGTTGGCCGTTTTGCGCAGGAAGCGAGATGTCGAAACCATAGGCAGCAGCCATAGTCTTGAGGTCTTTCAGCGCTTGGATTTGATCTTGGATCTCTTCGCGCTCGCGCACCCAGTCTTCGTTGAAGTCTTCGCTGCCGCTGATTTGGAATTGTGTTTCCTTGTCCGCGATCAGGCGATCGACGCCGTAGAGCGCGACGCGGCGGTAGTCGCCGATGATACGGCCACGGCCGTAACCGTCTGGAAGACCAGTGACGATGCCAGCTGAGCGGGCTTTGCGAATGTCGTCTGTGTAGCAAGCGAAGACGCCGTCGTTGTGAGTCTTGCGGTGCTTTTGGAAGATTTCGAGTGTGGACGGATCCATGTCGCGGCCATGTGCTTGCAGCGCTTTTTGAGCGATACGGTAGCCGCCGTAAGGAAGCATGGCACGCTTGAGTGGCTTGTCGGTCTGCACACCAACGACTGTTTCCAAATCCTTGTTGATGTAGCCAGCGCCGTGTGAAGCGACTGTGCCAACGACTTTGGTGTCAGCATCGAGGACGCCACCAGCTTCGCGCTCTTGTTCCAGAAGAACCTTTAGTTCGTCCCAGAGTTGATCGGTCTTGGCTGTTGGGCCTTTTAGGAAAGCGTAGTCACCTTCATAGGGTGTGTAGTTCTTCTGGATGAAGTCGCGGACGTCGATACTGTCCTGCCAGTCTCCATTGTCGAAGGTGCGCCAAGCGTTGGCTTGGGTCGCTGCGTTGTCTTGCGCTTGCGTGGTAGTATTTGTTGCAGTTGGCATAATAGCTTCTGTTCTGTGTGGTTATGTAGTGTAGAAAGAGAGCCGAATTGGCTGGTCATTAAATTTATTAATGCGACTTAAGTGCCAGAAGCAGCTCAGCTAATCGAGCTTAAAGGGAATGTCTTGATCTAGAATAAGTTTTCCTAATGGGCTGTATGATTATTTTGCTAGGGTTAAGTTCCGCAGCTGGTGTTTTTTAGAATAGGTTTACTTTGGGCGTTTTTTCTCGTCAAGGTGCTAACGCATTGTTGTATTAGGAGAATACTATTGTTATGCTTTTTAAGAAATGGATTTTATTGAGTTGTTCTGTGGCCTTGTTGTTGAGTGCGCCTGCTTGGGTGAGCGCAGCGGACTATCGCACTTTTAAAAATGACGCAGGTGTGGAGTTGGAGGCCGAGGTGCTTTCATGTGAAACAGGAGAGTCGGCTACTGTGCGTCGTCGCGATGGGAAGGTCTTTAAGAATGTGTCGTGGTCACTGTTCTCCGCTGAGGATCGTAAATATCTGATGCAGTGGGCGAAGGCAGAGGCTAAGAAATTTAGCCAAGCAGATCTGGATGCGGACGCTCGCATCACGGTGACGGTGTTGAAGGGGCAGGATGACGACTTTAACGACTATGGAGATATCGATGACCATGTGGTGCAGTTTGAGCCGCGAGTGATTATCGATAGTGACGAAAAAGATCGCACATTTACGGAGGTGCAGGGCGTGCTCGTGATGATTGGGCAAGGCTACTTAAGGAAGAGCGAGTATGTCGTTTTGAAGCGACAGGAGTTTACGCTAGATATACCTGCCCGTGATGAGGTGCGTTGGACTGGTAAGCCTTTTAAGTGTAGCTATGATCCGGATTACGGTGGCTACCGATACGGCGGTTACGTGCTGGTGCTGAAGAATCGCGCGGGGCAAATCGTCTTTACGAAGTCTTCCAAGACGCTGTGGGAGCGTAGTGCCAGAAAAATTGTCGAGGCAAAGCAGAGGCTTGGCTATGATCGCGACTTTACAAACGGCGAAGCGCTTCGGACGACCTACGGCTTGCCTAGTAGTGTGCGCTAGTCGTAGCGTGCATGCATCGCTGCTAGCGGGAAGTTTTTCCCAGGGCAGATGGTTTGCTCGCCCTTGAGCTCTTTGTGTCCGGCGAACTGTGTCTTCTTTTTGAGCACGTCGCCCTGCAACCAGTCCATGAGTTGAGTGAAGGCATCGAGTTGTTTTTTGCTCGGGTGTGTCTGCTCAAAGTTTCCGACTAGGCAGATGCCGATCGCGGTGAGGTTGAGGTTGTAGCTGCGGACGTGGCCGCCGAGGAGTTGCTTCTTCCAGCGTGGGCCGATCTCGATCTCGCCGTCGCCGGAGTCGATGCCGTTGCCGATTAAAAAGTGGTAGGCTAGGCCGTTTTGCATCCCGCGCTGGCGGTGTGCGGAGTCGTATTTCTTGGCATTGCCGTATTTGATCGCGCTGTGGTGGACGACGATGCGCTTCCAGTTGTCGCGGCGCACGTTGATTTTTGCGGTTTCGGCGCGGACATTGCTGAGTAGATCTAAAGAGGGTTTGCCTGCTGGTATCTGTAGCTTTTGGCCAACGCGAACGAGATCGCTTGTTAGGTTGTTTGCATGCTTGATGGTGCTGACGGTCGTTCCGTAGCGTAGTGCGATGTGGCCAAGGGTGTCGCCTTGTTGAACGATGTGAATGGAGGTCGCCGTCGCCACGCTGGCGGTGGGCTTTGTTGGGACCTTCAGCTTCTGGCCAATTCGGACGGTGTCGCCGTTCAAGTTGTTGAGCTGTTTTAGTTCGCTGATGCTGACTCCGTGGCGCAGCGATATGTGGCTGAGCGTATCGCCTTTTCGGACGATGTAGTCGGAGGTGGCTTGCGCGAATAGTTGCTGAGAGAGAATGGTGCAACTTGCAGCAGCAAGGAGTGCTTTTTGGGTGAATTGTCTGCGTGTGTGTTGCATGGGAGGGGCTTTGTTGGGTAGACAGCGAACTTGCCGTGTTGTGCCGTTGCTGTAAAGAATCTCCTGTGATGATTGTGGGATATGGCTATTCGACCATGCGGAGTTGGGTCTAAGGGTGCTGCTTAATGGGTGGTGGCAAAAAAATAACATGAAGAGATGTTGGCTTTTTGAGTGCTCGCAAAATGTGAATAATGTCTTTCAGTGATGGGACTACTTATGGATTCTCTTAGACATTTTCCGCTTGGCTCCCGTTTTCCGGATTCTCCGCATGCTGTGATTAGCAGTCTGCCGACGATGGAGGATGTGCGTGGCTATGAAGAGCACGATCCGCGTGTCTTGGCCGCGTTGAAGTCGGGCTACCCTCGCTTCGTGGTGCATGAGTATGTGCAACGATTGGTTGATTTTTATGTCGAGCGTGCGGAGTTAGTTGGGCGAACTGTGGTGCTGGTGGATAGCCGTCGTGCGGTGGACGATGCGGTGACTTTTCTGGGAGCGAGTGTGGGTGAGCTCCTCGTCGATTTCGGTGTGTATTTACTGCACTGTGATGTGGCGGATCAGGGGTTGACGAAGCGGTTGAAGAAATTCGTGCAGCATACGGGCTGCGGAGTCTATTCGCGCCAGGCGGAGGATTTGTTACTGAAGCATGGCCTATTGGATGAGCTGTTTTTTGAGCCAACGGTGCGTGAGGATGCGCTGCCGCAGGTGCAGCAAGTGTTGGCGCGGCAGATTGGTTGTGGTGGGGCTGATGTCCTAGTGTGCACCTCAGGGATGAATGCGTTTTATGCGGGGTTTCGTGCGGTTCAGGAGTCGCAGCGTGCTCGTGGTCGCACGGCTTGGCTGCAGCTCGGCTGGCTTTACCTCGATTCGGGCTGCGTGCTGAAGGAGTTTCTTGGGGAGGATGAGACCTTGGAGTATTCGTACGATGTGTTCGATGCAGATGCGATTATTGCGAAGTTAAGGGCTTATGGCGACTCGTTGGCTGCGGTGGTGGTCGAGTGCCCATCGAATCCGTTGATCCGTGTGTGCGAGGTGCATCGAATCGCCGCGGTTGTTCGCGAGTTGGGTGGTGTGATGGTCGTCGATCCCACGATTGCTTCGGTATTTAATGTCGATGTGCTTCCGTGTGCGGATCTTTTGATTACGAGTTTGACGAAATATGCTGCCATCGAGGGCGATGTGATGTCAGGAGCCTTGGCGGTGAATCCTCACTCGCCTTTTTATTCAGAATTGATCGAAGGTGTATCGCGCTTCCATGTGCCTGTGTATGACCGGGATGTGGAGCGGCTTGCCTGTGAACTAGAATATGCGCTAGGTGTGATCGCTCAGATGAATGCGAATGCGTCGCGCTTATGTGCGTTTTTAAAGGGGCACCCTGCGGTGGAGCATATATACTGTGCGGGCTGTTCAGCTCATATTGAAGAGGTCGCGAAGTCGGATCGTCCGGTCGGTGCGGTGATCTCGATTGAATTGAAGGGGGATATGGAGCGGTTTTATGATTCGATTCGTTTGATGAAGGGGCCGAGCTTTGGCGCGCGGTTTACTTTGCTGTGCCCGTTCATGTATTTAGCGCATTACGATTTAGTCACGACGGGTGAGGGCCGTGCGTTCCTTGCGAGCGTAGGCTTGGATCCGGAGTTGATCCGTATTTCCGTAGGTGCGGAGCCGTATGCTGAATTGCAGCAGGTGTTTGATGAGGCATTAACAGCTTCAATTGATTAACTGGAGGAGTATTATGATACCAATTTCTGTAATTCGTCACCCGAAAGAGCGGCGTAGTAAGTGTAGCCTCACGCCTCTAGAGGCTCGTGAAGATATCACGTTCTATCGAGCGCGACCAAGTTGGTCGTTTGATATGACTGGATTTACGGTGCTGGCACTGGGGGCGCCGGAGCTCTCGGTGGAAGATGCGGGGCGTCCGCTGTTGCTGTTGGATAGCACGTGGCGCTTATTGCCGCAGATTGAGGCGTGTTTGCATGGTGCGGGCGTTTGCCGCACCTTGCCTGCTGTGGCGACTGCCTATCCGCGTATCAGTAAAATTTCTGATAACCCGATGGGTGGCTTGGCGTCTGTTGAGGCCTTATACTTGGCTCGTTTATTATTGGGGGAGCGTGACGACAGCTTGTTGGATGCGTATTATTGGCGCCCCGGTTTTATCGAAAACTTGAAAAGCGCAGGTGTTTTGTAGCCGGAATTGGCCTGTGCCGGGCGCTGTAGTCGAATAATTGTGATCAATTCGTCAAATTGCTAAAATTTAAGTCCTTATGTTTAAGCGCTTTGCGCGACTTAAAAATAAAAGTGTCATTTATGTAAAAAAAGAGCTTGGCAAGTGGGGGAGGGATGCGCACTTTCTGCGGCCTTCTCAGATGAGGTGGCGCAAGTCGTTTCATTAGGAAGTTGTTCTTTATTAATGATTTAAGTGTTAATTTA
>CAJQOS010000108.1 GCA_905479975.1 uncultured Puniceicoccaceae bacterium
ACACACAACAACTAACAATGAAAACCAAGTCGCCCTAGGCGACTTAACGTCGGGCGCACTCAACTGCAACCGCACTAACTAATACAACATAAACAAGCATACTTAGAGAATCACTTCTCCACTGCTTTCAGTGCACCTCATCTGAGGATGAGCGCGTCGTCGGAATTCTCGCTTGAAAACCTTGAGTTGATTGAGGCGATGGCAGGACTGGATCGTTATTGGGCAATCGGAGAGCTTGTCGAAGCGTTGCCTCTGAGTGAGTATCCACATGCATTGCAGCTTCTGCAGAATGTAGATCGGACTCTTCAGGCTGAAGTTACCGCTCTGATCGAGCGGCAATGGGCGTGTTCCGATCCTCAGGCGATGTGGGATTATACCTTCGTGCTGAAGGAGGATCTTGGAATATATACGAATGAGGCGTCATTCTTAGAACTGAGTCCTGAAGGGGTTGAGCGCGCATGGGATCAAGCTCTGGCGCTTGTTGATGTCGAGCGGAGGCAGCAATTGTTAACGCTTCTATTACAGAGGCAACTACCTGAGGACCCCGCGAAAGTATTGCAGGCTCTGAGCTTGGTCTCTCATACTGGGCCATTCGGTCTGTTTTACATTGACCGGGCTTTGGATGAGATCAGCTCAAATAGCCCCTATGCAATCATACAATACCTTGAGGCCAACCCGGTTCAGAGTCAGTTATCTAAGCTACTTTACGAAGAAGCATTTCGAGCTTTAGCGAAAGATGATCGGCACATGGCCTTGGGGATGGCTGCCGAATTGCCACTCGGGGATGTTAAGAAAAGTGCCTTAATTGGATCTCTCGACGAACTGGCGCAGCATGATTTAAATCGTGCGATCGCGAACTTAGATTCGATACCGATGGATAGCACAGTCTATGAAGCCCGAAAGGCACTGATTCGGCAGATCGGAACTAAAGATTTTGAATCGGTTAAAGCACTTATCAGGTCTCAGGAGGATTCTGATGTCCGGCGTGAATATTACCAAAACGTTAGTTTAGAGGGTTTGGCGCGAGGTAAGTCTTTCGACGAGGTTTTGGAAGTATATATGTGGGCGGAGGCTCAGCCCGTGGTGAATGTTTGGCCCAATCGGAAAACAATGCTGTATTCTCAGTTGGTGCGTCATGATCTGCAGCGGGCTGCGGACTTGATACTAGAACTGCCTCCAGGGGAGGATCGTATGATTGGGCTCGTCTCGCTATCGGATCAGTTGATGAAGACAGACCTACAGGCGGTCTTTGACCTGACACGTGACCTCTCTCACGTGGATGAGCGTGAGCGGATTCTTAAGGGGCTTGGGAACCAACTTCTGGAAGGGGGTGTAGAGTCTGCAGGAGCCTTTCTGTTGAAGAATGATGACTCGTTCTTACAAAGAAAATTTTCCAGCGATCTTATTGGGCGGTGGGCTGCGTTTGATCGAGAGGCTGCGCATGAGTGGATTTTACATTTGACAGATCCAGATGCGTTACGGTCGGCCAAAGCTGAACTGGTGGTTGCTTGGGGGAAACAAGATCCAGCGGCGACTGCAAATTACATCGACGCGGAATTCGATGAGAGCGAGCACGGTTGGGTCTATGGCAGCGTGGTTTCAAGTCTTGCGAATGAGGATCCGATAGCAGCTGTTGAATGGCTGAACTATGTCCCCGAAGATGCTTTTTCAAATGAGTCTGCTGTGTCTCGGAATATAGCATCCGCTTACATTAGGATGGATTCTATGGCTGCATCGGAATGGATCGCTGAACTTGATTCCGGGGTGCATCGTGATGCTGCGATCGAAGCATCCGAGAAGAAATCATTGTTCTGGTATCTCGATCAAATGAACCAACAATGAGCAACGAAATCTCTGATGTTCAGCTTCGTTGAAACTTAGATTGAACCGCCTGTTGACATTCGGCACACATTGCCTAGCTTTTAGAGGTGTTTGATTGGTCGGATGATAAAGATGCGGAGCTGCGCGCAACACGGGGGATTGGGTTTCAAGACGTTGTGTTTCACATTGAGCGTGGCGATGTGTTGTTGGTTGCCGATCACCCAAATTCAGAGAAATATCCAAACCAGAAAATTTTCTATATTCGCGTCGGTGATTATGTGTATCTCGTTCCATATGTAGAGGGGGAGAATGCTAAATTTCTGAAAACGATCATCCCGAGTCGTAAAGCAACGAAACAGTTTTTGAAAGGAGGGCACAGTGAAGTTTGACGATTATGAAAAAGAACTACTCGACCTAGATGAGGCAGGTGCGATCCATGCCCGCATTCCAGAAGAAGAGGAAATTCAACAGCTGCAGGCTGCCGCGCGTGAGACCTTGAATAAGGATAAGCGTATAAATATCCGAATATCTTCGCGCGATTTAGAATCGTTGCAGTTGCGAGCCAATCGCTATGGCATGCCGTATCAGACTTTGATTTCGAGTATATTGCATCGATACGTCTCTAAGGATATCAATAGCGTGTTGTTTGAGGATGGGGCATCTTATAATTCGCCCAAGTCAGACCAGTAACTCATGCCTGATACGATATTTATCGGTTGGACGACAGTTGATTCCGAGTCAGCGGCCCAGCAATTGGCGCACGGCTTGGTCGAATCGGGCCTTGCGGGCTGTGTGCAAATCACTGCCAGCGTGACCTCGGTGTATCGCTGGGAGGGCGCGGTGCAGTCCGATGCCGAGTGGCGCTTAATGCTGAAATTTCCCGAGTCGCAGACCGAGGCAATCGCTGCGTATCTCGATGCTCAACATCCTTACGATACCCCGCAGTGGGTCGTCGTCCGTGCGGAACACGTCGCCCCTGCTTTATTTAAAGTGAGAGAGTAGCAGCGGCTTCCAGCCGCTTGCGTCGGGGCAGACAGTCTTGCCCTCAATATGGTTCAAGAATCAAAATTTGATGAGCTCAGGGGGGCGTAGCATCTATAGGAATGATTGACTAGCCCAATTATCGCTGGAAATACCCAAGGGCGGAAACATTTGGTAGCGTGCAGCTTTAGCAAACGTTCAGTGCCTCTGAGTCAGCACGACGCACGTTTGCTAAAGCTGCACGCTACGAGTGATTTCCGCCATGTCCCCACTTGACCTGTGAGCCGCTGCGCACAGATTGGGCGCATGTTTGACCCGATTGAAGCTCTTAAAGATTATATCCGTTTTTCATCCGTTTCGACGGATCCTGCCTATGCCGATGGCATGAAGGGGGCGCGTGACTACGCCACTGGGCTCCTAGAGAATATCGGCTTCACCGTCGAGGTGGTGGAGACGGAGTTGCACCCCATTCTGTTGGCGGAGCGCTTTGGCGATCCTGCCTGGCCACATATTGCGATCTACGGGCATTACGATGTGCAACCAGCGGATCCGTTTGAATTGTGGACGAGTGAGCCGTTTGAACCTGAAGTGCGTGAGGGCCGTATTTATGGTCGTGGCACTGCCGACAACAAAGGCCCGACCATCGTGCACATGTCGGCACTTGCCCGCGTGTTGGCGAAGCATCCGGACCTACCGCTCAATATCACGTATGTGATCGAGGGGGAGGAAGAGATTGGTAGCCCGAGCATGCCGAAGTTTTTTGATTCCTATGCCGAGCGCATCTCGAAGGCAGATTTCATTCTCGTTTCCGATACCGGGAGCCCGAACACCGAGCAATTGGTGATCACTACGGCGCTGCGTGGGCTGGTGGATTTGGAAATCAAAGTGCGTGGTCCGAAGAGTGATTTGCACTCCGGTATCCACGGCGGCGCGGTGTATAACCCGTTGCAAGCGTTGATGGAGATCTGCGCGGGGCTGCACAATCCGGATGGCAGTGTGAATGTGCCAGGGTTTTATGATGATGTGTTGCCAGTGCTGGATTGGGAGCGTGCAGAGTTGGCGCGTTATCCGGAGACCGTGGAAAGCTATCAAGCGATGCTCGACGTGCCGGCCTTTTATCCAGCCAATGGCCTGACGCCGCTCGAAGCGGTGCGTTTTGGGCCGACGCTTGAGTTTAACGGAATCGGCGGCGGCTATCAGGGCGAAGGTTCGAAGACGGTGATTGCCAGCGAGGCATTTGCCAAGGTCACCTGTCGCTTGGTCGCGAATCAAGATCCGCAAAAGACGCAGGATCAAGTCGTGGCTGCAATTGAGGCACTGTGCCCTGCAGGTGTCACGCTTAACGTGCGCCGCGGTCCAGTGGCTGAAGCCTATTTGGCGGTGCCGCCAGAGCGTCCGAACACTCCAGCCGATCAGCCGGAAGCCTTGGCGCGTGCGTTTAAGTCGGCTGACCGCGCGATCGAGCAATGCTTCGGCAATGCGCCTATCTATTTAAGAGAAGGGGGCAGTATTCCAGTGATTGCAGATTTCAATAAACGCGCCGGACTCGATGCGTTGATGATCGGGCTCTTCACTCCGATTGATAATTTACACGCACCCGATGAGGGCTTCGATCTCAAGCTGATGGAAAATGCGATCACCGCTTTTGAGCAAATCTTCTGCGATATCGCCGGGGTGTAGGGCACTCTGCAACTAGAACTGATGGAATAATTAACCGCAGAGAACGCAGAGGGAACGCTCAACGTCCAACGCTCAACGTCCAAGTTAAAACGCCATCCTTTTGCCTCCCTGAGCTCCCCCTTTGATTCAGTGCTCACTGGGATCGGTTGCTTTAGCTACCGGCAGAACTTGAGTCGCTATCCATCTTAGAGGAGCGTCGTTCAATCTTGATGTTTTGCGCCGCCCTGAATTGCCCTGACGCCTTGAATCCCCCAATTCTCTCCCTTCGGGGGAGTGCCCTTTCGACAAGTAGCGTAGAGCGCTGCAAGCTAAGGATCATAACTCATCGCGGGCCGCATCGCAGTGTTGAGATGCTGAAGCAGGTGGTGGGCTTTTTAGATGAAGGTTTTCGCTTAGTTAAAGATCGCAATGCAAGAATTACGGAATGGTTGTTTTCAGCACAGTGAATCTTGGCGGTCGAGCGGAGCCCTAAAAGGGTGAAGCTCGGCTCGACCGCCGAGTTCACGGTGCGGCCTTTTTAGTCGCCCAAGTGCCATCGTCGCAGCCTCTTTCGAGGCCAC
>CAJQOS010000109.1 GCA_905479975.1 uncultured Puniceicoccaceae bacterium
TGCAGCTTCGAGCTTCTTCTTGATCTCTTCTGCTTCGTCCTTAGTAGCACCTTCCTTGACAGGCTTAGGTGCACTTTCTACGAGGTCCTTAGCTTCCTTCAGACCGAGGCCTGTGATAGCGCGAACTTCCTTAATGGAAGCAATCTTGTTAGCACCTGGAGCTACGAAGATGACGTCAAATTCGTCTTTTTCTTCAGCAGCTTCTGCAGGAGCAGCACCGCCAGCAGCAGCAACGGCTACAGGAGCAGCAGCGCTTACGCCCCACTTCTCTTCGAGTTCTTTAACGAGATCTGCTACTTCAAGCACTGTAAGTGCGGAGAGAAAATCTACTACTTGTTCTTTTGTGATATCTGCCATGATGTTTTACCTTTCAATTGGTTAGCACCCCAAGTGTTGGGATATTTAAGAGGGGAATACCTCCTAACCGGATTATATTGGTTATTGTTTGAGGCCGCCACCTCGAGAGGCAGCGGCCAAAAAGTTTTTCGATTACGTGTGGATGAACTACTCGCCGTCTTTTTCGGCCTTGGCCTGAAGAGCGAAGAGTATGCTTTGTGGAACAGCATTGAGGATGCGGACGAATCCGGTCGCAGGCTGTGTGAACAATCCGAGAAGCTGAGCGCGAAGCGATTCGAGGCCTGGAAGTTTTGCCAGGACTGCGATTTCTTCTTTAGTCAGCGCCTTCTCGTTCAGGATGCCGACCTTGATGTCGATCTTCTCCTTCTTCTTAAAGAATTCACCAACGATCTTAGCGACGCCGGATGGGTTCTCACCACCGACGATGATTGCGTTTTGACCAACGAGGTGCTCACTGAGGTCAGGGAGATCCTTGGCAGCAGCAGCAACACCGAAGATGCTGTTTTTGATAACGTGAAACTCAGCACCGTGCTCTGCAAGAGAGGCACGAAGCTCAGCGATTTCTTCCACTGTGATACGCTCGTAATTAGCGAGGTAAACGTAATCGGACTTGTCGAGGTGTGTATTCACCTCTTCAACGAGATATTGTTTTTCTTGTCTCATATGATGTCAGTCTCCCTTAGCTCTTGTTAGCAGATGCAGTGTCAACGCTGATGCCGGGGCTCATTGTCGAGCTCAATGCGAGCGACTTGATGAACTTACCAGTAGCACTCTGAGGGCGGGCTTCATTCAGGGCTGCGACAGCAGCCACTGTATTGTCCACGATTTGCTCAGGTGTGAAGGAACGCTTGCCCACGACGATGGCGACATTTGCAGTCTTATCCATCTTGAACTCAACGCGGCCAGCTTTCACTAACTTGATGCCTTCAGCAACATCGTCAGTCACAGTGCCGGACTTTGGATTCGGCATCAGGCCACGAGGCCCAAGCACACGAGCTACCTTACGGACGCTCTTCATCGCACTAGTTGTGGAGATCGCGACATCGAAGTCGATCCATCCACCGATCACCTTCTCGATAAGATCATCGAAGCCAGCTACGTCTGCGCCAGCTGCAAGAGCTTCTTCAGGATTTTCGGTGAACACGATAACGCGAACAGTCTTACCGCTACCGTGAGGAAGCTGGAGGGTGCCGCGCACCATTTGATCGCTCTTACGAGGATCGACTGTAAGGTTAGCGTAAAGCTCAACAGTTTCGTCGAACTTCGCCTTCGGTAGTTTGTTTAGTAACGCAGACGCATCTTCGACCGTGTAGGTCTTCTCCAAGTCAACCATTTCGGCTGATTGGCGATAGCGCTTGCTTCCCTTAATTTGCTGGGTGGCCATAGTTATTTATATTTTTGTGGTTTAAAAATCTTATCCTGCAACTTCAAGACCCATCGAACGCGCAGTGCCTTCGATGATCTTAACTGCAGCATCTTCATTCTGGGCATTCAGATCATTCTTCTTGATCTCAACGATCTCGAGGATCTGCTTGCGTGTCACCGTGCCGACTTTGTCGCGGTTTGGCACACCAGAACCCTTAGCAATACCGGCTGCCTTTTTAAGGAGCACAGCTGCTGGTGGAGATTTCAGGATGAAACTGAAAGAGCGGTCAGCATAGACTGTAATGACAACAGGAAGGATCATGCCTGCCTGGTCTTTAGTCTTCGCGTTATACTCCTTACAGAAGCCCATGATGTTTACACCCTGCGCACCGAGAGCTGGACCAACCGGAGGGGCTGGGTTAGCTGCACCTGCGGGCAGTTGTAAGCGAATTTGTCCTATTACTTTTTTAGACATGCTGTTTAGCTTTCTTCTGTTCTCTGGACTTGCCAGTATTCAAGTTCAACAGGCGTGAATCGCCCGAAAATAGATACGGAAACCTTTAGCTTACCCTTATCAGGGTCGATTTCCTCGATTTTGCCAACGAGGTTCATGAATGGACCATCGTTAACCTTAACCATTTCACCGATCTCGTATTCGATCTTAGGCTTCTCTTTGCCTTCGGCTTCCTGGACTTGGTTGATGATGCGCTCGATCTCGCTCTTCTTGAGCGGATTCGGGCGGTCACCACCAACGAAATTAATGACACCATGCGCCTCGCGAACGAAATACCATGGCTTCTGCAACAAGTTGCCGTCATCATCATACAGACGCATATTAACAAAAATATAGCCTGGGTAGAATTTACGCGTAATTGCCTTCTTCTTACCGCTCTTTACCTCCGTCACTGTCTCGGTAGGCATGAGGACTTCAAAGACATAGTCCTCCATCTCCTCGATAGCGATGAACTTATCGAGGTATTTCTTCGCCTTCCCCTCTTGATTGGAGAGGGTCTGGACGGCGAACCAATTGGGACCTGAGAATGAATTAGACATATTTACGTCTGGATCTGAATAAAATTAAATGTGCTGGAGATCAATAATGACTCAGCGACGTGCTACCGAACCCAAGAGGTCAGGAGCTCTACACCATTCATGAGCGAGAAATCGGTCAGCGCGATAAAGGAGCCCAAAATTGCAGTTGCGACCAAGACAACGATCGTCGAGTCGCGCAATTCAGTTCGGCTAGGCCACGAGGCCTTCTTGAGCTCGGTCATCGTCTCCTTGTAGAAGAGACGGGTGCTTGTGAATGGATTTTTCATTTTAAAAATTAAAAATGGCAGGAGAGGAGGGACTTGAACCCACAACTTACGGTTTTGGAGACCGTTGCTCTACCAATTGAACTACTCTCCTGTAATTTTTGAACTAAAGTTCTGTTTAAGACAGTAAAGCCGAGAGCCCTTTTTAAGAGCCCTCGGCAGAAACTGGAATCGATCTAACTTAGATTACTTAGTAACCTCAGTGATACGACCGGCGCCGATGGTGCGGCCACCTTCGCGAATCGCGAAACGTTGGCCAGCTTCCATAGCGATCTTCTTACCGAGCTCGATAGTAACCGTAAGGTTATCACCAGGCATGACCATCTCGACACCCTCTGGGCATTTGATGATACCAGTAACGTCAGCTGTGCCGAAGAAGAACTGCGGACGGTAACCGTCGAAGAATGGAGTGTGACGTCCGCCTTCATCCTTAGAAAGGACATAAAGCTCAGCAAGCGCAGTTGTGTGCGGTGTGATTGTGCCTGGCTTAGCGATCACGTGGCCACGCTCAATTGCCTCCTTATCAATACCACGAAGAAGGATACCAACATTATCGCCGGCTTGACCTTGGTCGAGTTGCTTGCGGAACATTTCAACACCTGTAACAGTTGTCTTCATTGTGTCACCAAGACCAACGATCTCGATTTCTTCACCGACTTTAACAACACCACGCTCGATACGACCCGTTGCAACTGTTCCACGACCTGTGATCGAGAAAACGTCTTCAACAGACATGAGGAGTGGCTTGTCGATTTCGCGAGCAGGCTCAGCGATATCTGTGTCGATCGCATCCATAAGAGCTGTGATCGCATCAGCACCACCCGGCTTGTCTTCGAGAGCTGCTGTAGCAGAACCGCGAACAATAGTGATATCATCACCAGGGTAGTCGTATTTAGAAAGGAGGTCACGAACTTCCATTTCGACGAGCTCAAGAAGCTCTTCGTCATCAAGAAGGTCAACCTTGTTGAGCCAAACAACGATCGTTGGAACACCAACTTGCTTAGCCAAAAGGATGTGCTCGCGAGTCTGCGGCATAGGGCCATCAGAAGCAGAAACAACAAGGATCGCGCCGTCCATTTGGGCAGCACCTGTGATCATGTTCTTAACGAAGTCAGCGTGACCTGGGCAGTCAACGTGCGCGTAGTGACGCTTCTCTGTTTCGTATTCAACGTGCGCAACAGCAATCGTAACTGTCTTAGTAGCGTCACGAACAGTGCCGCCCTTAGCGATGTCAGCATAGGACTTGAACTGAGCAAGTCCCTTGTCTGCTTGAACCTTAAGAATAGCAGTCGTTGTAGTTGTTTTACCGTGGTCAATGTGGCCAATAGTGCCGACGTTGACGTGTGGTTTTGTTCTTTCGAATGTTTCCTTAGCCATGATTGATGTTATTTAGTGTTTAGAGATTGTGATTATGTTTATGCTGGAGCCCTCGAGCGGGATTGAACCGCCGACCTCATCCTTACCAAGGATGCGCTCTACCACTGAGCTACAAGGGCGCATTAGCAAAGACTGTTAAAAGAGCTATTCCTTTCCCCACACGGACAGCGTGGAAAATGAAAGTCCGCGAAAATGCTCCCCGCCCCTAGCCCCGTCAACACTTATTTCAAAAAAATAAGCACCACGTTGAGCCCCCTCATTTACTGGGTTTCCAGCTACCCCACAGCCGCGAAAATGCATTCACGAACAGATAAACCAAAGCAGCGATCAGAATAACAGACGGCCCACTCGGTAAATCCAGCGAAAAACTCAACCCCAACCCCACGAACACAAAGGCCACATTCAGCAAAATCGCCACAACCAGCATACGCCACAGGCTGCGCGCACCCAGCGCCGCAATCGCCGGCGGCAGTGTCAGCAGTGCGATCACCAGCACGATCCCCACAAACGAGACCATGATCACCACCGTCAGCGCCGTCAGCATCAACAGCAACATATAGACCCAGTCCGAGCGCACTCCACGGATCGACGCATACTCCGCATCGAAGCACACCGCAATGATCTGCCGATGCCACACACCGAGAATCCCCAGAATTAATACTCCGACGCCCCCCGCAATCCATAGATCCGAAGCCGTCACCAGTAATATATCGCCAAAAAAGTAGGCCATCGGGTCCACATACCCCGGCGTCCTTGCGATAAAGAGCAGCCCAACAGCCATGCCCGTCACCCAAATCGAGCCAATCAGCGCATCTTCGCGCTGTCGCGACCGCAGCGACACCCAACCAATCAAGCCCGCAGCCGCCAGCGCGACCACCAAAGCCCCGAGCATCGGGTGCAACCACTCCCAGCCATATATACTGCGACAATACAACGCCGCACCGATCCCACCGAGGGCCGAGTGCGCAATCGCCGCCGCCAAATAACTGATCCGCCGAGCCACCACAAAGGTGCCCACCGCTCCGAGCGGGACACTGCCAATCAGCCCCAAACACAGCGCATAGCGCAAAAAAACCAAATCCGGATCCATCAATGCCTGTAAAAAATTCACCATTCTAAATTCTAAATTGCCACTCTCTCACTCTCACTCGCGAAGCGTTCACTCGCCGAAGGCGTCAGTGATGATGCCCCCCATGACTGTCCAGATGCTCATGATCATGCTGCACCATCCGCATCTCGAAACCATACAGCTGGCGCAGCCGCTCGTGCGTCAACTCCGTCGTCGGGTGCACATGCACGCAACGATTCACGCAGACCACCTTCGGCACCGAGCGCGAAACAAAGGCCAAATCATGCGACACCGTGACCAGCGTCAAATCCTCGTGCAGCGACTTCAAGCTCTTCAACAAGCGCTCCTCCGCTGCCACATCCACATGCGCAGTCGGCTCATCCAGTAGCAACACATCCACCTCAGCAGCCAATGCCCGAGCGATCAACACCGCCTGCCGCTGCCCACCAGATAGCGCCGCAAACGAATCCTGCGCCCGATCCGCCAAGCCCATCTGCTCCAGCGCCTCCAGCGCACGCAACGTATCTTTACGGCGACTAAAGCCAAAACTCTTCCGCGATAGACGCCCCATCAGCACCACATCCAACACCGTCACCGGAAACAATGGATCAAAATCAATATGCTGCGGCACATAGCCCACGCGCGAACGCGAGCGCTTCGGCGAATCGCCCAACAAATGCACCTGCCCGACATCTGGCTGCAACAACCCCAGCATCAGCTTCAACAGGGTCGATTTCCCGCCCCCGTTCGGGCCAACCACACAAACCGACTCGCCTTTATATATGTCAAAGTCCGCATCCTCGACCACCAGCGAACGCCCGTAGCTAAAAGACACGCCTTCAAAGCAAATCACCGGCTCACCCGAATGATGCTCACAGCCGCAAGTCGCATGTGCGCCACAATCACTCATTGCGAAAGCCCCCTTCCAGCGCATTCGCGATCTCAGTCAGCCCTGCAAGATAGTCGGCCGGCAGTAAATTCACCTCAACGACCGGCACCTCCAGCGCATCCGCCAAAATCCTCGCCGTGGTGCGCCCAAACTCAGGCTGCGTAAAAATCGCCCCAACCCTCGCCTCGCGCGCCTGAGCGATCAAATCCGCCACCCGCCCAGCCGACGGCGCCGTGCCAGACTGCTCGATCGATAGCTGCACCAGACCATAGCGCCCTGCGAAATGCCCCAGCGCCGGATGGTTAATAAAAAACGCACGCCCTGCATACGGTGCCAACTGCGCACGCACGGTCACGTCGAGCGCAACCAGCTCTGCAATCAAAGCCTGCGAATTACCCCGAAAGACATCCGCCGACTCAGGCTCTACCTCGATCAATGCCTCGCGCATCTGCTCCACCACGCCGACCATTTGCACAGGATCGAGCCAGATGTGCGGATCATTGTCACCATGATCGTGATGGCCATGATCATGCCCCGGATGACCACACTGCGACGCAATCTCGCCACCAGTCTGCACCACTCGCACGCCAGGCATCGACGACTGCATACGCGCAAACAACGGTGCCTCGATCGGCATCCCGATGCCAAAATACACATCCGCCCGCGCCAACTGCGCCACCTGCGCCGCACTCGGCGCATACATCTCAGGGCTCTGCCCTGGGCGCACCAGCACCTCCGAAGCGACCAAGCCGCCGCCAATCCGCTCAACGAAATACGCCTGTGGCAGCACCGTGCTCCACGCGGTCAAGCCCTGCTCCTCCTTTTGAGGTGCGCAGGCACTGAACAACAGCACGACCAAACAGGTCAGGCCTCCTAAAACGAATGATTTGATCCACTGCATCTGCATAATTCCGAGAAACTCAAGTCATCACCCATGACACCCGAGCCCTCTGCGACAATAACAAAACTGTCAAGTCACTCAAATCCACAGACTGGAATAACTCACCACACAGGCACCTCAAATCCCCATGAACACAGAAAAAGACAGTTGCTCGACCAGTGGTTGCGGGGGACCAGGCATGTGCCCCGGCATCGCACTCTTACTATCGACCCTCATCGGCGCTGGCATCGCGGAGCTCAGCAGCAGTATATCACTCGGCTGGCTGATTGGAGCACCACTCTTCCTCGCCCTGATCATGGGTTGGCACAAGAAACTCCTTGGCTCCCATTGAAGATGACTGCCGCAGCAACCGCGTGGCACGAAAACTAGCGACGACGGCGAACAGCCACCACGCCTAGAACCGAAAAACCAAGGAGCAGCGCATACGTCGCAGGCTCTGGGACTGGCGACTCGCCACTGGCCGTGTAAGGACTGGAAGAGATACCCAACTCATCCCAAGAACCGTCCGGATCATAGTCAAAGGCATCATCTTCTACCCCGCCGAAATCCTGATTCAATGCATTTGGATTGGTTGCTGTCATCAAAATGAATGACATTTCAGTGTTTTCGGTTAAATCGGCAGGCGTAGGGTCAGTAGGATGGTCTAGGGCGAACATTCCCAAGAAGGCCGTATTCAAAGCGACCATATCAATTTTAAAGCTAACAAAATAGTCAGGACTCCCCGCACCATCAATATCATTCGTGCCTTGCGCCCCTGCTCCCGTAGTATAGTAACTATCATTCGTAGTGGTCACTTCGTCAAAAGACGCAAAGTCACCAAAAAGAGGACTAGTTGAATCCCCTGCGATATAGTCATCATAATGGGCAATATCCGTAGAGGACGGCGAGGTGTTAGCCAAGGGGTCAGTAGCACTACCGGAACGATAAAAGGCGATTACATCATGCTTAGACTGGTTATTATCAACACTGACATCGATAAAGAAATCAATGGCTCCTGGATTGCCAACACCTTTGATATCAATACCGACAAAAATATGCGAAGTGGGAACACCCGCCAAACGCGCGCGGAAGGCCAGCTCATCACCCGAAAGTGTATTATCTCCGCCATCAAAATACTGTTTGTAGAACCCTGACTGCACGTCAGTCTCGCTTCCCACGATATCGCCACCTTCGCTCTGAGCCTGCTCGTCTTCGAGGAAGTCGGAACGCCCCCCAAGCTGCAACGCAGTCCAGTCATCAGTGGGACCGTTCAGCGCGATCACCGCCCAAGCGGAAGGAGCGACAAATAAGGCGAAAAGGGGGAGTAAAGCTAACTGTTTCATAAGTCGGGTTAATTCAAAATATCAACCAAACTAATTGATAATTCAGGCGAATAATGGGCAATACGCCACCTAAGGCAAGCAACAAAGGTAAAAACCGCAGCAAAAATACAGAAAACACCCTAGAGCCCTAGACGCACCTCAATTACCGACCACATCGACCACCCGCCCCTCGGCGTATCGAACTTGCTTCCCGTGGATAATACAGTTGAACAAGATGCGCCCGACATAGTCTTTGGTGAAATATCCGTGCGCGCTCTTCTCCACCTGCGAAACGACGATCTGCTCATCCGCATCGATGATCTCAACATCTAGATTCGCGAATTCCCAAAATCGTGGATGCGAATGATGCAAGTCCGCGCTAAAGCAAATGAACTTGCGCCCATTCACCCAATAAAACCACAGATCATTTGAAACGACTGAAACGGGTGCCACATACGCAATTTGCAAAGGCTCATCGACGCCCATCGAATCCGCATGATGCCCCTCGGCTTCAAACACGCGCCGCGCTTCGGCACGCAGACGACTCAATGTCACTTCATCTGGAAAATGCTGATCATTGCGCGTGCGAAACAGATATGCCATCGCCTCATCGTAGTCGTAGCGAAGCAACTCATACTGCGACGCATCCCACTCTAGATTCCGATAGTGCTGCGCCGACTGCACCTTGAAATAAGGATCCTTCAACTCCAGATTCAACTTCTCGATCGTATATTCTGAGCGCTTCAACAGCACCACCATCTTAGTCAACGGAAATACAATCTCCAAATATTCGGACACATCGCCCGCATCACGCGTCGGCTCTAAGTAGCGATAGTGCAAATCGATCGTATCCGTCTTCTCCAAAGTCTCAGCCAGCACAGCGTCATCCATATGCCAACGATACAGGTAGCGAATCAGCTCATAGCCATACGTCTGATCAAACGGCGCAGCCTTCGCAGCCGAGAGGCTGACGATACCGCAACAAGACAACAGGAAAAATGCAAAGAGGGTTTTCATTAGCGATTTAAGTCTCTCAAAGTGAAGAAACGGTTTCCCGCCAGCGAGCCGTTCTGGTCATTAGGAATCCGAACAAAGTTGCCGCCGGAATGGAAGCAGTGCCGATCCGTCATCCACGAATATGCGCGCCCCGTCACCGGAGTGCCATGCACCTTCCGCAGATCGATAAACAAATTCTCTGGACGATTCAGATGCGCGACATACCCCGACGCAATACTACCAGCATAATTGAGCAAACTCGCAAAACGCCCAGGCGCGCCATCTTCGGCAATCTTCATCAAGTAGCTCATACGCTGTTGAATCCGAGGCACCACCACCGCAGCTCCACTATCATCACGATAGAATCCTTCGACCTGTCCATGCACGCCGCCCGCCGTCATGACGTCCAACAATTTCGCCGAACTGGTCTGCGCGATATGCACACGCTGATAAGGCACTGGAACAAATTTGATACGCGCATCCAAGACCAACAGTATATTCGCCATCGCGCGCTTGGCATCCACCTCACTGATGTAGCCGCGTTCGCCAGGAAAGGACGCCTCATTGACTAAGAGCGTCGCCAAATACCCCGCCTCTGAGTGAAACGAAGGAAAGGTCACATTATTCGCACACATCGACGAACTCGCCACCACAAACACCCCGCACAACAGCAATACACGACGCAGCGTGTGCAACACACTCAGAACAGAGCAGGCAAATAAATCAAAATAGACCAAGACACCCATTACTGAAAAAATGCCGCCCTGCATCAACAAAGAAATCGCCGACTGATCGGCGATTTCTCGATAAAACTTCGACTGGAACGAGCAACTACTGGCCCAAACCAAAGGCGGCATGCACCACACGTGTGGCTTCTTCCGCATCCTTGGGATCGATGCCGACTGAGATCTTAATCTCAGACGTGCTGACCAGCTGAATATTCACGCTAGCATCTGCGAGCGCATCAAAGAGCTTGGCAGCCACGCCAGAGTGCGAGCGCATTCCAACTCCAACCACAGACACCTTCGCGATATCATTGGCCTCAAACAGCTTGCCGCTATCCTCATTCGGGAACGATTCAGTCACGACCTTCTCGGCGCGGTAAATATCCTCACGCGGCACGGTAAAGGTCATGTTAGCCTTACCGTCACGCCCGATATTCTGGACGATCATATCAACGCTGATATTCGCATCGGCTAATGCCTTGAACAGCTTGGCAGCAGTTCCGGGGCGATCCGGCAAATCGCTTGCGACGATCTTTGCTTGGTTTTTATCAAGTGCGACGCCGCTCACGACGACGTCTTCCATGGAGGCTGCTTCTTCTTTCACGATAGTTCCGGGATTGTTGTTAAAACTGGAGCGGACTTCAAATATGACATTAAATTTTTGTGCAAACTCGACCGCGCGATTTTGCATGACCTTCGAACCACTACTAGCGAGTTCGATCATCTCTTCATAAGAGATCTCGTCGAGCTTCGTCGCATTGGGCACGAGGCGTGGATCTGCGGTGTAAACACCATCCACATCGGTGCAGATCTGGCAAAGATCTGCATTCATCGCCGCAGCGATCGCAATGGCACTGAGATCGGAGCCACCACGACCGAGCGTCGTGATCTGCCCATCAGCCGAGTGCCCCTGAAAGCCTGCGAGAATCACGACCTTACCCTCATCGAGCTGAGTTTGAATATCGCCCCCTGAGATACTGGTGATGCGTGCACGTGTGTGCGCCGGATCGGTCAAGATGCCTGCCTGCGCGCCTGTGCGAGACACCGCTGGCACGCCCAGCGCATGCAGCGCCATCGCAGTCAAAGCGATCGTCTCTTGCTCGCCAACAGTGAGCAGCATGTCCATCTCGCGCTCGTCCGGCTGAGGGTTGAGCGCCTTCGCCCGCGCGATCAAATCGTTGGTCACACCTGATCGGGCAGACACGACGACAATCACTTGGTTACCAGCGTCACGTGTTTCTTTCACCCGACGAGCTACATTCTTGATGCGGTCGACATCGCCAACCGATGTGCCGCCATATTTTTGAACGATGAGTGCCATGTTTTGAAAAGCTGAAAATCTAGAAAAACTGTTCCGAGGAACGAAGTGACGACAAGACCGTGCGCGGAGCGTTCCGGATCAATGCTGATAGGTTAATTTGAAAAGAAAGAGAATGCCGAAGGGAATACTAGGTCAGATAAGTTTCAAGAACAGACTTTGGGGCTCAGGTAGAGAAATTTTCCCTCCTGAAGCCTCAACTGGTGTGATTGCAATTACACCACCCCTCGACCCGAATTGCAGTGCCCGAATTGACAGGTAGCCGCCTCAAGCCATAGACTAGAGGCAAGTCCCCCATCGGCGACCAAAGCTCATGTCTCATCGCAAGCCCGTCATACTCGTCACTGGATGCAGCTCTGGCATCGGTCTTGCCCTAACTCGGCTGCTCTTTGGACGACTCGACGACTACCGCCTCGTCGCTACAGCGCGCACGAGTTCTCTGCCAAAAATCGCCAAGGCTGGCATCCCCTCATCTGAGAATCTGCGCCTACGCCCACTCGACGTCACTTCAGGCGAGGAGCGCACAGCTCTGATCGCGGAGATCGAACGCGACTGGGGCGGCGTTGACATCCTCATTAACAACGCCGGCATCTCCTATCGCTCGGTGGTCGAGCACCTGACCGAGCAGGACGAGCAACTGCAATTCAACACCAACTACTTCGGCCCCACGCACCTGATTCGCCTGTGCCTACCTGGGATGCGTCAAAAGCGCGCAGGGCGGATCATAAACATCTCATCGGTCGGCGGCATGATGGCGATGCCGACCATGGGAGCCTACAGCGCCTCGAAGTTTGCCTTGGAGGGAATCACCGAAGCGCTGTATTATGAAATGCGTCCGTGGAATGTAAAAGTATCCCTGATTCAGCCCGGCTTCGTGCGCTCGAACTCGTTTAAAAATGTCACTGTCAGCGAGCAAGCACGCCAAGCAGTGGAAACCTCGTCCACGTATGCCAACTATTACTGGCACATGAGTCGGTTCATCGCAGGGCTGATGAACCGCTCCAAAGCCACGCCTGAGCACATCGCGGCTAAGATCATCCAACTCATGGAGCAGCCACACCCTCAGCTTCGCGTGCCAGCGAGCCTCGACGCACGCTTTTTCACTTTGATGACACGCCTCATCCCGAGGCGAATCTATCACGCCATCTTATACCGCAACTTACCGGGCATCAAAACATGGGGCACAGGCCAACACGAAGCGCTCGAATCACCCGCCGAAGTCAAAGAAGCCCTTTTCGAGAAACGATCGACCCGATAAACTCACAATAGGTCTTTATCGATCGTGAGTTGTTTATCTTCAGCAGGCTCCCCACGCTCGCCTTTCTTTTTTTTATTCTTCTTGCCGGAGCCTTTCAGCCTAGAGCGCAGGGCATTTTCCATACCACGATACTCATCCAACAGTTTATTCGAAGTGGCATACTGCGCAACGACATCCCCAGTCGCGTTATAAACAAATACCACAGCCCCCGCCTTACTATCGCCATACTTATAGCTGCTGCTATAGCCATACGAAGATTTATAATTTCTTTCAGTATGTGAAACCAACTTCGACACTTGCGTCTCGACTGGCTCGGCAAAAGAGACCTGCTTCGATAGCGTCCCACAATCCACCTCGTCCTCTGAAATGATGAAATACTCGATCCTCAGTTCGCTCACGAAATGAGACGACGAGCCCAAGCTCATCTCAAAATAGTTCATCTTTTTTACATTCTTTTCCTCGCTGGAATAGGTGTAATACCCAGTGCTGGTGCTACGATCCGTGTCCGTCGATGTCTTGGTGCGCCGCACCACCTCCAGAGAGATCTTCGCATCCTTCGCCATCTCCTGACTCAATTCGGCCCAACACTTCTTAGACAGTAACTCAGGCGGGATTTTCATTTTATTATACGCACCGACACGGCGCACGGAGAGATTCACGCCATCATAAAAGAGCTGATCGACCACGATATCGCGCCCCTGCGTATCCGTTAAGGTCCACGTTTCCGCCGACAACATCTGCCCCAAGCACAGCAACGCCCCTAATAATAGAATTCTAAACTTCATCAATAGGAACAAAGATGCCTCCTCCTATGAGCGTCCGTCAAGCCACTAAACCGCAACGCCCCCGAGGCACCTTGAAGCAAAAGCCTTTTGACCTCTCACCATCAATACCGCTTATATGGACCTAAAGTCGTCCGCCACCTACCCACTCAGCCAACCCAATTGTAAATGAAAATCCTGCTTGTTGCCGACCTGCACTACACGCTACGCCAATGGGACTGGCTGAACGACACCGCTGACCGCTTCGACCTCGTCGTCGTCGCTGGCGACCTCCTCGACATCGCCTCCATCGTGCCACTGGAAGCGCAAATCATCGTCGTGCGCAAATACCTGCAACGCCTCGCACCTCAGGCTCCCATTCTAGTCTGCTCCGGCAACCACGACATTTTGAGCGAAGACGATACGCAGCCCCGCGATGCCGCATGGCTACGCGACAAAAAAGGTGACAGCTATCTAGCCGATGGTGATCACTTCGAGCGAGATGAGTTCTATTTCAGCGTGATCCCTTGGTGGGAAGACGACGCACAGCGCGCTCAAATCGAGCAACAACTGATCGCCCAACAAGCCGAAGCCGCCGGCAAACGCTGGATCTGGGTCTACCACGCACCGCCCAAAGGCAGCACCGTCGCATGGAACGGTCGACGCGACTTTGGCGACGACGCGCTGCCCGCATGGATCGAGCGCTTTGAACCCGAGCTGGTGCTCGGCGGACACATTCACAATGCCCCCTTCTACGCCGACGGCTCCTGGATCGACCACATCCACGGCGCATGGGTGTTTAACGGCGGCAAGCAAATCGGCAGTATCCCTTGCTTCACCGTGATCGATACCGACAATAACAAAGCCATGTGGATGTCCGCCGGCGAAGCCGAACAAGCCGAGCTTAGCATGCCGCTCGCCCGCCAGCCACTCGGGTGACATAACCTGCCAGCTCTTGAGCCTAAAGTCGTAGGTGGCTTGCTTAAGCTGGCCAGCCGCTGGGAGCAGATGCGATCGATAGCCGTGTCGATCGACCACCTAAAGGAAGCCGACTACATTTTTCACAAATCATAAGGCACACCACTATATTTCTGCCGAATCAGTATTAGTGCTTCGTATGCAAAAACGAGTTGAGCACCTCATTCACCATACCAAGGTGACCACCCTCATCCGCATATTGCTTTTTGATATCAGTCAAATAACTTGCCATAAAATTCACCTTGCGAGCCATACCACGTGCGAGGTGCAGCAACAACTCAGGGCGCTCCAGTAAAAAGGCTTCCGCATCGTGCACCACATAAGCACTGACCAGACCGTCTGCCCGTGACTCTGTCAACGCAGGGTGATCCATCAAAGTCGCCACATCTCCAAACGCGAAACCGAACTCATTGATATCAGCCACCCGTTCGCCCTCGCGTTCCACCGCCACCTGACCTGACTTTAAAAAGTAGATGGCATTGGCCTTCTTCCCCTCTGCGACAATCACATCCCCATCTTGAAATTCCAAGACGGGTAACTCAGCCAAAGCAGCATTCAAATCAAACATAGCGCCAGACAAGCAGATCACGGGCCATCATGCACGGTCGAAATACGGAGTCAGCAACCAGCGCGCTAGCAACTCGGATCGAAGATACGGAAGCTCACTGGCGACTCCACGACCACCGCTTCGGCGGCCAACGCCGCTTTCGCAGCAGCCACAGCCGTCTCATTGCTCTCATGCGTCGTCAACATAATCAGCGCACTGCCATCTTCGAGCTCCTTCTGGTTCACCGTCGCAAAGCTGATGTGGTGCGTCGCGAGGATATTGGAAATCTTAGCCAACACGCCCTCTTCGTCTTTCACGTGAATACGGAAATAGTAGCAGCCCGCAACATCAGCAGGGGCCGCAAGTTCGAGGCCATCGGCGAGTTGACGATAGACCTGCTCGTCTTCCTCCGAGATCACTGGTCTCGGTTTTCCCTGAATCATAAAGACCGCATCCGCAATGTCACTGATCACAGAACTCGAAGTCGCATCTTGCCCTGCACCGCGACCAATCAGCACCGTCGTGCCGACGACGTCGCCAGTCACACTGACACCATTATAGACCTCATCGACCCCAGCAATCACTTCGCTCTTCGCGATCAGTGCAGGGTGCAGACGGACGGATAATTTGTTCGCCTCGAAATCACGTGCGATCACCGCTAGCAGTTTGATCTTGTAGCCAAGCTGACCTGCAATCTCGATATCGGTTCCGGAGATTTCACGGATGCCTTCGCAAATGATCTCGTCGAGCTTCACCCACTTGCCATGCGCCAAGTATGCGAGGATGACTGCCTTATGCGCGGCATCAATGCCGTCGAGGTCGAGCGCCTCATCCGCTTCGACGTAACCGAGTTTGCGCGCATCGCCGAGCGTCTCGTCAAAGCTCAAGCCCTCACGTTCCATGCGTGTAAGGATGTAATTGGAAGTGCCGTTGAGGATACCGAAAATCAACTTAAAGCGATTCGCCACCAGTGCCTCACGGATCGTTTTAATGATCGGGATGCCACCGGCAACCGATGCCTCATAAAAATAGTGGCCGCCATTTTCACGAGCGATCTCGAACAGCTCTTCGCCATGCTCGCAGACCAGTGCCTTATTCGCAGTCACCACGACTTTACCCTGTTGCAACGCACGTCGCGTCAACTCCAAGGCCTCACCAGTGCCGCCCATCAGTTCGCAAACGATGTCGATCTCGGCATTATCCACCACACGGGACGGATCATCCGAATAACACTCCGCCGGCACCGCGACCTCACGCTCCTTCGAGAGATTATTGACCACCACTTGGGTGATATCAAGCTGAGCGCCCAAACGAAACTCCAAAGCCTGACGGTTGTTTTCGATATTTTTCCAGACGCCTTGGCCGACGACGCCGAAACCAAGAAGACCGATACGAATGATGCGTTTTTGAGACATACTAGAAGTGAGAGTGAGCCTTTGGCTAGTGAGAGTGAAAGTGAGTGAGTGAGCGGGAGTGCGACTAAAAATGACAGTGGAGCAACTCGCCCGAGGGACTTAGGCTGCTCAATCCGTCCTGCGCGAAACGCCCCAGACAATATGAGGCCTGATAAGTTTCAAGAGTGAAACAGACATTCTTGTCTGTCGCAACAGTCGTGACACAGTGATTCCTGCCTGTCTTGCGCAGAAATGTTCATAAAACAGGCAAGACGGAGGCCTGCCGGAGATGGCATCGCAATGCCTGTGCCACTAGCTCCGCTACAGGCAGGAATGCCTGTGCCACAACCAGCACTACAACTGCTGCAAGTTCTCGATTCGCACGCGTTGCTCCTGCCCCGAGCTTGGCAGGAAATAAGCCGAGACGACTCCCAACTCCACGCGGACGATAACGGTGCCGTGCCCCTTGACCTCAAACGAACCATCCTCCGCAGCAAACCCAGATCCCAACAGATGATCTGAAGTATCCATGATCAGCATATGCGCATACATCGCAGCATATGTATCCCAATCCGTCGGCTCGGCAGGAGTCGGCTGCTCTACTGCTTGCGCCTGAATGTAGCGATTCTTCGCATCATTATAATCATGCGCCAACGTGACATACTCGGCGAAATAAGACTGCACCGACTTCAACCAAACAATGTTCGCTTCCGCCTGACGGTAGCCGACATCATCTGCCTTCTGCCCGGCAGCGAGGATCTCCCGACCATTTGCCTCCACCTTCTCGCCAATAAACTTCAGCCCACGCTCCAAGTTATCCCATTTCAGAGAACTAAACAGGTATTTATACTCTTTATGCAGCTCACCATCACTCTGGAATTTACGCAGACGATTATTCCCGAGGTCCACATCCATCACCTGCACCTCAGGGAACTGCCCCTTTAACACACGCATCGCAGCATCGAGTTTCACGGCATCTGCCGGCGCGACATCTGGAATCGCACTGACGGCTTCCTCCACTTCCGTCCGCCCAGTGATTTTATATTCAAACAGTTCGCGTTGACGCTCGATCCGTTCTCGCGCGTCATCGCTCAACTCAGAGACGATTAATACCTCTGCCGCACTGATACTCTCAGGCGGAAGACCGTCAAACTTCAGCACGCCTGCAGTCTTCGCTACTGGCTTAGCAACTTCAACAGCGACAGGCTTGGGCGCAGCAACCGGCTCAGACGGTGCATCCGAGCAGGCGACAAAGAAAAACAAGCTAACTAAAGCGAACGAGACTGGCAACCGACGTAAAGACATAACGCATCGAATCAAAACTAACCCTCCGAAGTTCGTCAACTCATTGCGTCTGCCGAGCTACTTTTTAAAACTATTTTCCGTACCTTGAAACATACGTGCGATATTCGAGCGGTGACGCACGACAATCAAGACCGCCAACACCAAACCGAGCGTAAAGCGAGGATCACTCGCCCCATAAAGAAAGTAAGCACTCACTGCCAAACTCACCGCAAACAACATCGAGGCGATGGCGACCATCTTTGTTGTAAAGTAAATCGCCGCCCACACAGCGACTCCAATAAACAGCACCACTGGCATAATCGCGACCAGCCCACCCATGGTAGTGGCCACGCCTTTACCGCCTTTAAATTTCAAAAAGACCGAGAAGCTATGACCAATGATCGACGCAATCAAACCAATGATACCGAGCTTCAGCCCCGCCTCCCCCATACAAAGCAACGGCCAACCTGCGGCAATGAACCCTTTGAGCGCGTCACAGGCAAAGACGATATTGCCAAATTTCGAGCCCAGCGCACGCGTCACATTCGTCGCCCCCGGATTGCCACTACCATACTTCAAGATATCGACGCCTTGGCTGCGGGCGACGATCACGGCAAAACTAATGGCGCCGAGCAAATAGCCGACAATGGAAACGAGTGCGATGTTGAGACTGCTCATAGTTAGGCATAAAAAAAACCGCAGAGGGCGCGATGGCAACAGAGAATCAATCCCTGCGTCCGGCGCGCACCCTGCGGCTGATCAAATAATACCCCTAGAGGCGAATCACGCGATACTTCTCGATCGCAGCGTTATCAGTGATCTTCTTGATAGCGACCTCTGAAGGCGCACTGTCCAACTCGAAGACGCTGACTGCAAAACCTTCACCCTGATCGCGGCTAAGCGACATATTCGCGATGTTCACATTGTCTTCGCCCAGAGTCACACCGATGAAACCAACGATACCGGGAACGTCCTTGTTCTTTAGAACCAGCAGTGTCGCGTCAGTGCTGACCTCAACACCATGTCCGTCAAGTGTGACGATACGTGGAGTCTGGTTTTTACCAACCAATGTGCCACCGATCGTGCGTGTCTTGCCGCCCTTGCAGGTGACTTCAACTTCGACCAGTTCAGTGAATTCGGCGTGAACCGAAGTCTTCACCTGCTCAGTCACTATGCCGAGGCGCTCGATCTTCTTCGGCGCATTGACGTCGTTCACGTTCTCAGAGATATCGCGCAGGTAACCGCGTTGGATCGCATAAGTAAGCGGCAGCGTGTCGAGCTCAGTGATCTTACCGAAGTAGCGGATCGTGATCTTCTCCACACCATCCGGAGCCATTTGCTGCGAGAATGTGCCGAGTTTTTCGCCCAGCGTCATGTAAGGCGCAAGCTGTGCCAATGTCTTCGGGTCAAGCGATGGCATGTTCAGCGCATTGCGAACCATCTCGCCCTTGAGGGCTTCGATCATCTGCTTGGCCACGTCGATGCCGACATTCTCCTGAGCTTCCTGAGTGGAGGCTCCAAGGTGTGGAGTGAGCACAAGATTGTCGATTTGACGCAAAGGGCTATCAGCTGCTGGTGGCTCGTCTTCGTAAACGTCGAGGCCTGCTGCGGCAACTTTGCCAGATTTCAACGCTTCGATCAGTGCAGCCTCGTCAATGATACCACCACGCGCGCAATTGAAGACGCGAACGCCATCTTTCATGCGGCCGAAAGCATCTGCGTTCAGCATGTGCTTAGTCTGTGCAGTGAGCGGCATGTGCACCGAAATATAATCCGCCTGCTCAATCACTTCGTCGAGTGTTGCCTGTGTCACGCCGAGCGTCTTGGCGCGCGACTCCGTGAGATACGGATCATAAGCGATAACGGTCATGTTAAATGCTTGAGCACGCTTCGCAAGTTCAGCACCAATACGCCCCATACCGAGGACGCCGAGCGTCTTACCGTTCAACTCGGAACCAGTGTAAAGCTTACGATCCCAACGACCAGCCGTCATGCTTGCAGCAGCCTGCACGATCGGACGTGTGCCAGCGAGCATGTGCGTGAAAGTCAGCTCTGCAGTGGCCAGCGTGTTACCAGTCGGCGTGTTCATGACGATCACACCGCCGTCTGTGGCTGCTTCGATATCGATATTATCGACACCGACACCAGCACGACCGACGACCTTGAGCTTCGGCGCAGCAGCGACGACCTCAGCAGTCACACGCGTGTCGGAACGCAATGCAATTGCATCGACGTCCTTTACGATTTCAAGGAGCTGCTCAGGAGTGGAGCCATAGGCCTCGATTACTTCAAAGCCTGCTTCAGCTTTGAACAAATCAACACCAATGGGAGAGATACGGTCTGCGACTAGAATTTTCATAGGAAAGCGGAGCACTAAATCTCACCTGTCTCGAATTGCAACGAAAAGAAGCACGTTAACTCATCTTCTTTTCTATCAGGCCGATAGCACTGCCCCCAACCAGCAGTATTAAGACATCGCAGCCCCAATCAAAGACGAGAAGTTGGCGCTTATATAAGATTTTTACAGTGAAGGCAATAGCGTTAATTTAAAGTCTCTAAAAGTCGCAATTTACGTTGTCAGGGCGCCCTAACAGCTTAGTATTGAACTTAGTTATGAGTCGTATAAAAAAGCCCATCCTCTACGTGAAATCCGGCTGCCCATGGTGCCGGGAAGCGCTCTCGTTTTTCAACACCCAAGGAGTCGATCTCGACATCCGCGATGTGTCCGAAAATTCCAAAGATATGGACGCGATGGTTTCGATCAGCGGCCAAACTAAAGCACCCACTTTCGAATATGACGACTTCGTCGTCGCCGACTTTTCGGTGGATGAGTTCCTCGCCGAACTCAACGAATTCCCCGAAGCGCGACACAACCTCGGCATCGGCGACGACGAGAACTAGAGAACGTTGAAGCAAGTGCGAGCCTCCAGTAAGGGCACAAGTCCAAATTCAGCGTTCGATGTTGAATGTTCAACGTTCGAAGTTCATCACTGCTGCCTATGTATCCGTGGAACCACGAACGGCGCTTCAACGCCTACCCTCAATATTTTAAGAAAACCTTCGGGCAGCGCGTTCAGAAAGTCTCAATCGACGCAGGCTTCAGTTGCCCGAACCGCGACGGCACTGTCGCCTATGGCGGTTGCACCTTTTGCGATAACCGCTCCTTCAACCCCTCCTACTGCGACCCCGCAAAATCGGTGACGCAGCAAATAGACGAAGGCACCGAGTTCCACAGAAAGCGCTACCACAACCCTGGCAAATACCTGGCCTACTTTCAGGCGTTCACCAACACCCACGCGCCACTTGCAAAACTGAAAGAACTCTACAGCGAGGCACTGAACGTGCCCGGCGTCATCGGCCTAGTCATCGGCACACGCCCCGACTGCCTTGACGTCGAGAAGCTCAAATACTTCCGCGAACTCGCAGAGACCCATTATGTGATCCTAGAGATCGGCATCGAGAGTTGCTACGACGCCACACTCAAGCGCATCAACCGCGGGCACAACTACCAGCAAGCAATCGACGCCATCGAACTGACCGCCTCCTACGGCATCAAAGTCGGCACCCACATGATCCTCGGCCTCCCGAGTGAGACCGAAGACATGCTGCTCGCCGAAGCCGAAATGCTCTCAAAGCTTCCACTCAACACGATCAAGTTCCATCAACTGCAACTCATCCGAGGCACGGCAATGGTCACCGACTACGAGCGCAACCCACAGGATTTTCGATTCTACGAACTCGATGAATACACCGACCTCATCATCCAGCTCATCGAGCGCCTCAATCCGCAGTTTGTCATCGAGCGCTTCTTCAGCGAAGCTCCACCAGCCGACAACCTCACCCCGATCCAATGGAATCTGCGCAACGACCAAATGCTGAACCTACTCGAAAAGAAGCTCGCCGAAAGAGACACTTGGCAAGGCCGAGCATATAGAGACTTCACCTCACTGATTTGAATTGCCCAGAACGCGGATAACGGACATTCATCTTTCTACTTATGAAAACCCTGATCTACTCAAACGAATTCCCACCTAATATTTACGGCGGCGCAGGCGTCCACGTGGACTACCTCACCCGCGAACTGGCCAAGTTGATGGACGTCGATGTGCGCTGCTTCGGCGAGCAAGACGTCAAACAGCCAACGCTGACTGCCAAAGGCTACCAAGTCGACAAGAGCGGCTACACCTGCCCTGAAAAATTACAAAGCGTGTTCGCCTGCCTTCAGCAAGGCCTCGACTTCAACACCGACGGCAACGATGCCGACGTCGTGCACTGCCACACCTGGTATACCCACATGGCCGGCATCCTTTCGAAGCTCAACTATGGCATCCCACTCGTCGTCACCGCGCACTCCCTCGAGCCACTGCGCCCATGGAAGCGTGAGCAACTCGGCGGCGGCTACGACTGCAGTAGCTGGGTCGAGAAGACCGCAATCGAAATGGCCGACGCCGTCGTCTGCGTCTCCGAAGGCACCAAGGCCGACGTGATGCAGCACTTCAACGTCGATCCCGACAAGCTCCACATCATCTATAACGGCATCGATCCCGACGAATATTACAAGCAAGACGCGACCGAAGCACTCGAGCGCTTCGGCATCGATAAGCAGCAGCCTTACGTGCTCTTCGTCGGCCGCATCACTCGCCAGAAGGGAATCATCCACCTCGTTGACGCCATCAAGCACATGCACCCTGGCTACCAGATCGTGCTCTGCGCCGGCGCACCCGACACACCTGAGATTGCCGAGGAAATGAAAGTCGCGATCGACGAAGCCAAGAAAACACGCGACGGCATCTTCTGGATCGACGAAATGGTCGACAAGCCAACCGTCATCAAACTCTACTCTGGCGCGGCCGTCTTCTGCTGCCCATCCGTTTACGAACCTTTCGGCATCATCAACCTCGAGGCCATGGCCTGCGAAACACCCGTCGTCGGCTCCGCTGTCGGCGGTATCCCCGAGGTCGTTGTGCATGACGAAACAGGCTACCTCGTGCCACTCGCACAGAGCCACGAGAGCCCGTTCAGCCCGCTCAACCCCGAAGCATTTGCCAAAGACCTAGCGCACCAAGTCAATCGACTCATGGAAAACCCGGAGAAGCGCGAAGCCTTCGGCAAGGCCGGTCGCCAACGCGCCATCGATCACTTCAGCTGGGCATCCATCGCCAAGCAAACGCAGGCGCTCTACCAACAACTAATCGACCAGAAGTAACCTTCTCTCACTTCCCACCTTCCCACCTTCCCACTTTGTTCCTTCAGCCGCCCAAAGGGCACCCGGCTTCAGTCACCCCTTCGGGGCAAACCGCAGACGGTTCACCATCTCCGCGCTACTCGCGCTTCGTCCCACTCAACTATGAGTTCGCCTAAACAATTCATTCGACGCAACCGCGTCATCATCGACAGCCTCACCCCTGCCCTCGAAGCAGAAACATATCCACTCAAGCGGGTAATCGGCGACGCGCAGGAATTCCGCGCGCATGCCTTCACTGACAGCCACGACCTCATCACCGTCGACTTCTGCCACCGCCGTAAAGGCGCTAAAGAGTGGATCAAGCAACCGATGCACGACGCGGGTAATGATGAGTGGACCTACACCCTCCAACCATGGGAAGTCGGGCTGTATGAATACTGCGTCATCTCCGCAGTCGATCACTTCGCATCCTGGAAACACGGGTTCGCACGCAAGCTAGCCGACGGCCAAGCGCCCGACCTCGAACTCCTGATCGGTGGCGACATCGTGCTCGAAGCCGCCAAGCGCGCCAAGGGCGACGAGAAGGTCCGCCTCAAAGGATTCGGCAACGCACTCAAAGACTCCGAGCGCAACGTTCGTGAACGCATCGACGCTGCCCACAGCGAAGAGCTGCGCTGGCTCGTCTCTCGTTGCATCGATCCAAAGCTCGACAGCCATACCCCGATTCACCTGCTCATGGTTGAGCGCGAACTGGCCGCCTTCAGCACCTGGTATGAATACTTCCCACGCTCCTGCGGGCCAGATGCCAATACCCACGGCACCTTCGAAGACGCCAAGAATCGCCTCTTCGAAATCGACCGCATGGGCTTTAACATCGTTTACTTTCCACCGATTCACCCGATCGGCCACGCCTTCCGCAAGGGTAAGAACAACACGCTCACTCCAACCGACACCGACGTCGGCAGCCCTTGGGCAATCGGCGCATCGACTGGAGGACACAAAGACATCCTGTCCGAACTCGGCACGCTCGATGATTTCAAGTCATTCATCGACGCCGCAGCCGACTATGAGATCGAAGTCGCGATGGACATCGCCTTTCAATGTTCGCCCGATCACCCATGGGTGAAAGAGCACCCGCAATGGTTCAAGTGGCGCCCCGACGGCACCTGCCAATACGCAGAAAACCCGCCCAAGAAGTATCAGGACATCCTGCCGATCAACTTCGAGAGCGACGATTGGGAAAACCTATGGCTAGAGCTGAAGTCAGTGTTCGATTACTGGATCAGCGTCGGCGTTAAAGTCTTCCGCATCGACAACCCTCACACCAAATCCTTCCCATTCTGGAATTGGTGCATCTTGGAGATCAAAGCGGCGCACCCGGAGGTCATGTTCCTCGCAGAAGCGTTCACCCGCCCGAAGCGGAAATACAATTTAGCCAAGGCCGGCTTTACTCACGGCTACACCTATTTCACATGGCGCAACACGCCTTCCGAACTGCGTGAATACGTGACCGAGCTCACTCAATCCGAGACCAAGGACTACTTCTGGCCAAACTTCTGGCCAAATACACCGGACATCCTCCACGAAGATCTACAGGTCAACAGCCGCGCCGCCTACCTCGGTCGCTACGTGCTCGCCGCCACCCTCTCCTCCAACATGGGTATCTACGGCCCCGCGTATGAGTTGATGGACTTCGAGCCCTTCCCTGGTAAAGAAGAGAATAACAACAGCGAAAAATACGAGCTCAAGCAGTGGGACTGGGACAAGCCAGGCAACCTCAAGAATGAGATCGCGCGCATTAATGCCATCCGCAATACGCATCCGGCCTTGCAGCGCACGTTTAACGTCACCTTCGCCGACACCGACAACCCGCACTTCCTCTGCTACATCAAGCAGAACTGGAACCGCACGGATCAAATCCTCGTCATCGTCAACATGGACTGGGAGCACACCCAAAGCGGCTTCGTTTACCTGCCACTCGACCACCTCGGCCTCGGCGAGCACGACGGCTTCACCGTCCGCGACCTCTACGATCCCTTTGAAGCCGAATACACCTGGCAGGGCTCACGCAACTTCGTGAAGATCAATCCGCACCAGCGTCCGGCGCACATCTTCAAGATCCGCCGCCTCTAGTCCGGCGACGATCCACAATATTCCTCAAAGCCTCGGCGTTCATACGCCGGGGCTTTTTTGTTAGGTCGGCAGCGCTGTAGTAGTCGAGTCGCTTCAGCCGCTCGACCGACATGGCGAGTGCGTAGCATACCTTGCCTGCGGGGTGGCCGGCTGAAGCGGGCCACCTACGTCCTCAGCTGTGCCTGCCCCTAATATCTATTCTTGATCCAGTTTTCCTTTGATTTCACTCAAGGTAAACCGTTGCCCTTGAAGATCGCGGATCTTCGCTGCACGCGCAATCATTCGCGGGCGATACAGCTGATAACCAGCGTCTGTGGTATCAGCCACATGCAACAGTCCTTCCTTGGTCCAGTAGCGAATCGTCGCAGTGCTCTCACCTGTCTCACGAGCCAGTTGCCCGATTCGAAGCAAGTCTAACTCCCGCGATTCCGCATCCGCAACCTCGCCAGCAACTGCCTTAAGGTAAATGTCTAGTGATCGCTCAACCGCACTTCCAATCACTTTGTTATAGCCGTCCTTGGTTCCACCTAGCTGTGCCTTTTCCAAGCCCCCGATATACTTCAATCGGTCACGCGTCCTAATGATTGCCGGAGGATAGCCATGCTGCATCAGGATCAAATTCATCAACAGTCGAGCGGTGCGCCCATTGCCATCCACGAAAGGGTGAATCGTCACTAATTGATAGTGAGCCTCTGCGGCGAGTTCAACCGGATGTAAATCTGCGGTCGTCACCAGCCACTCAATAAAGGCCTCCATCAAGTCTGGCAGTTTGACAGGGTTCGGCAAAATCACTGGTGAACCCGAAATTCGAACAGGTAACCTTCGAAAGTGGCCCGCGTGGTCGTCATCAATCCCGCGCAGCACGGTCTCATGAATACGCAGCACATCAGCCAGCCTCAGTTCACTGGTCGGCATTTGCGATAGTCGCATCACATCCCTCAGCGCTTTAGCATGATTCGTTGCCTCCAAGTGCTCGACCAAGGTCTTCCCTCCAACAGTGAGCCCCTTCTCCACCACTGCCGCGGTTTCTTTGCGCGTCAGAGTATTCCCTTCAAGCGCATTACTGGTATAAGTCAGCTCGACTAAAAACCACTCTTCCAGATTACGCACCAACTCAGGTGGCAAGGGACGAGATCCATCCAATTGCTCTTTTCGCCCTGATAACACTTCTAATTTCATAGATAAACCATAAAGTGATACTTTACGGTTTGTCGACAATGAAAGACCTCACCTCCACCCTGAATATGGCTCGCGGCATGGATTGACTCCGCACCGACGACCGAACAACGACACAATCGACCGCGCTAGCGCGTGGTCGCTACAAAATAACACTGACACCCGAAATGTAGACAGCCGTAGCGATGCGACGGCAGTCGTGTCGATCCCTGTTTTTAGAGTAGCCCTCCCCGCTTCGATCCGTTTAACCTGCGTGCATGAATACACCGATCCTTTACATTAAGAATGGCTGCCCATGGTGCGACGAAGCCCTCAGCTACTTCCGCACAAACAACGTCCGCCTCGAAACACGCGAAGTGCGCAGCAATAAAGTCTTTATGGAGCAAATGCTAAAGCTCAGCGGACAAAGCAAGACGCCTACACTCGTGCTTGGTGATTTCATCGTCGCCGATTTCGATATCGGCGAGTTCCAGACGGCGCTCAATCAAGCACCCACCGTCAAAGCGCAGCTCGGACTGTAAGCCGAAACCTCAGATGTACAGTCGCCAGCGAAGAGGAGTGCGGCGACCGCCTCGCACAGAACCTACAACGCTCACTGAGCTTTGTAGGTTTTTTCATATAAACGTCTAAACGCGGAAATTTTCGAGGTTCACAGGCGTCTCAGACGCTTGCACTGGATAACTGGGACCGGCTGCTTTAGCTGCCGACGAGGAATCACTCAGTCACAGCCGACCAGACGAATGCGGGCAGCTAAAGCAGCCTATCCCAGTGACAGCAACCGAGCCCTCGGCCATCCCAGCCACAAAAAAGCGCCCTCCCTTTCGGGACGACGCTTTTTCCAAACAACAAACTTATGAAAAAACCTATAAAGATTATATAAACATAGACGGGGCTGCGGCATAAACGTTCAAAATACTTTTAGTTTTTTCTGAATTAAATTCAAGATGCGCACCCAATAAACCCACAAGCCACTACAGATCAGTATACTTAGCACTATTCCCACGCACCTTCTCCACCGGATATTTTTCTGCGTTCCGCTTCATTTTCTTCTCAATAATCGCCGCAATGTCGATTCCGGTGACATTCGCGAACTCGATGGCAAAGAGAAAGACGTCGGCCAGCTCCTCCTCGACCTTTTCGCGCAGCTTGGGCGCCTCGGCATCCACATGGCCTTTACTTTGAGGCGGTCAGGGAGGAATGATGGCGTTCGGCGCGGTCGCGGTCTTCGCAAGCAAAGCCCCTACGAATTCAACTATATTTTTGAGAGCACCTCCAAGCAGCGACGCCACGATCAGACATTGTAAACAAAAACACCACTGCACCAATCGACGACCGGAGCAGTGGTGCTGCACGACCTTAAAGCAGTTTTAGTGAAAAACTGGGACTGGCTGCTTCAGCTGCCGAATATTTTAAGTCTATTCACCCAAATATCTGATGGCAACGCGAGGCAGCTGAAGCAGCCTATCCCAGTAGCATGACCACTACCCGCACGGAGGATAAACTTACTCGGTCTTGAAATCAGACAGCGCCCATTTAGTGGCACCGCATTCGTCCGCGATTTCGTTGAAGGCTTCGATTTCGGCGGCAGAGAAAAGCAAGCCGCCGGCTTTGACGACGCGCTCAGCCCAGCGGGCTTCGAGTTGCCCCGGTAGCAGGCAGTTCTCATTACCATGCCCGAGGATGTCGTCGATCACTGCTTTGACGTTCTCGGCCTGATTGCGGCCCTTGGCAAAAGCGCCTCCGCTAATCGCATCGGGATGGATCACCTGGAAGTAGAATGCCGGTGTGCGCTTCTCACCTTCAGGAATCTCGCGACTGCGGAGCGTTGGCAAGCTGCCACCGATGAAACCGCCGACGATCTCATTGATCAGGCTCAAGCCGTAGCCCTTGTGCGCACCAAATGGCACGAGCGCGTTGACCGCATTGGCATCGGTGGTCGGGTTGCCGTCTGCATCCACAGCTGCGTTGGGTGGCAGCGCCACGCCTTCCCGCTGGAATTGTTGCACACGCCCCATGGCAATCACGGAGGTGGCCCAATCGATGACGATCGGGTAGCCGACCGCATCAGTTGTTGGAAAGCCCCAGCTGTGCGGATTGGTGCCGAGTGTCGGGTATTTGCCCATGAACGGCACGACCTCTGCAAGTGCTGCGGTGCAATTGGTGTAAGCGATGTAGCCACGCTTTGCCGCTTCCATCACATAGCCACCTCCCCAGAGATAGTGGAATGCGTTGTCGACGGACACTTGGCCGATGCCGTATTTGTCGGCGAGCTCAATGGCGCGATCGACTGCTTCATAGGCAGTAGCTTGGCCTAGCTTCTTGTTGGCGTTCCATGTTTCGCTGGCAGCGAAGCGTGAGTCGATTTTTTCGATGTTGGCACCAGGCACGCAACCGTCGGCGGCGCTCCCAAAGAGATGGTCGAGGTGGAGCGCCTTAATCGCATTGTGTGTGCGGATGCCGTGATGCGAGGCGAGTTCGGAGAAGCGCGCAGCTTGCGCGGCTTCGTCGGCGGTGTATCCGCGATGCTGATACGCTTGCTTGACGAGTGTGTTGTGCTGTTCGGCGGGAACGATGTAGAATGTTTCGGACATAGTTGGAGAATTAGGAATTACGACGGAGCGCGAATAGCGCGGAGATGGCGAACCGTCTGCGGTTTGCCCCGCAGGGGTGACTGACGTGGGTGCCCTTTGGGCAACTGAAGGAACAATTAGGATGAACGTATAAAACGTGGCGGAGTGGCGGGCTTCGCAAGCCAAGCCCCTACATGAGTGCGGCCGGTGGCTCGACGTCGTTGACCTGCGCGAGGGCTTTTTCGCCCTTGAGTAGGTTGACTAGGTTTTGAGTGGCCATGCCTGCTTGACGTTGGACGCTTTCGAAGGTGCGTGAGCCGACGTGCGGTGTGATGATGCAGTTCTTTGCACCGAGCAGCGGGTGATCTGCAGGAGGTGGCTCTTGGTCGAGAACATCCGCGCCATACCCGCCGAGCTTGCCACTGGCGAGCGCTGCTGCGATATCTGTGGTGTTGGTGAGTTCACCGCGACCACAGTTGATCAGTGTCGCTCCATCTTTCATGTTCTTGATGGTGGCTTCAGAAATCATGTCGCGTGTTTCTTCGGTCAAATTGGTATGAAGTGAGACAATGTCGGACGCGCGCAGAAGTTGCGTCACCCCGTCGGCGCGTTCGATGTTTTGCTCTTTGGCAAACTCTTCGGGCCAGTAGAGATCGTAGCCGACGCACTTCATACCAAAGGCATTGGCACGGATCGCGACTTCGCGGCCGATACGACCGAGACCGATGATACCGATGGTCTTACCCATAATTTCGTGGCCTGTCATACGCTTCCAACCGCCAGCAGCGGTTGTGTTGGCCTGCTCCATCAGGTTCTTGTTGAGTGCTAGGATGAGCATGAAGACGTGCTCGGAAACTGTGGTATGATTCACGCCTGGGCAGAAGCTGACCGGGATCTGTTTCTCAGTCGCATAGGCGACGTCAATCTTGTCGACGCCGATGCCGTATTTAGCGATGACTTTCAACTTCGGCAGTGACTTCTCGATCACCGCTTGAGTGATCTCGTCGTCGCCGCAAAGAAAGGCGTCGAAGTCGCCCGCGAGTTCAAGCATTTGAGCTTCCGAGAGTGGACCGCGTTCGCGAACGATTTCAGCGCCTGTGCTATCAAGGAGCGCGTGGTGATCGCCTGGGCAATCTTGGTAGGAGGTGGTGGTGAGTAGGATTTTCATGAGATTAGATTAAGAGGATAGCCCAAAGTAGTTGCGGGCGTTGTTTGAGCAGATGTCACGGATGAGAGAATCGAGCAGCTCGGCATCATTCGGGATGAGCCCGTTTTCAACGTCCTGCCCGATGAGTTCGCACAGAATACGACGGAAGTATTCATGGCGCGGGAAACTTAGGAAGCTGCGCGAGTCTGTCAGCATACCCACGAATTTGGAGATGAGCCCGACGCCGGAAAGCGTGTTCATCTGAAGGCGCATGCCCTCAATGGTATCGAGGAACCACCAGCCACTGCCGAGTTGCATCTTGCCTGCGGTCTTGCCGTCTTGGAACGCGCCCATGAGCACCGCGATCGGATGTAGCATGGCGGGATTGACGTGATAGAAGACGCATTTGGGCAAGGCGTCTTCCTTATCGAGACTATCGAGGAACGGTGCCATCTTATCAATAATGCCATTATCGTAAACCGAATCGTGGCCAGTATCGGCACCGAGCTTCTCGAGAATGCGGGTATTCGGGCGACGGATCACACCGATGTGAAACTGCATGGCCCAACCGCGTGCGGAATTCCAACGAGCTATGTGCTGCAGGATATACGTCCACCATTGCTCATTCTCCAGTTCGGTCAACGCGGTCTGGCTGCGAAGCTTGTGGAAAATCGCATCAGCATCTTTCTCACTGCATGGCGCATAGGGAAAATGATTCACGTCGTGATCGGAGAAGCGCCCACCGCATTCGTGGAAGAAGTCGTGCCGAGTCTTCAGCGCCGCGAGATAACTACTTGCGTCGCGAATGAGCATGCCACTGAGCGTTGCCAATTTATCAGCCCACTCATTCCAGCCCTGTAAGTCGCCAGTGAGCATGGCTCGGTCAGGGCGGAAAGTCGGGCAGAGACGAGTCGGATGCTCGGATTTATTAAACGCAATGTGATGCTCCAAGTCGTCTGCTGGGTCATCGGTGGTGCCGACGGCTTCGATCTTAAAGTCCTTTAAAATCTGCTGAGGACGGAAGTGCTCCCCTGCGAGTTGTTCGTTGGTGAGCTCCCAAATCGCGTCTGCTGTCCGAGGGCTGAGCACGAGATCGCAATCGAAATAGCGTTTGAGCTCTAGGTGCGTCCAGTGATGCAACGGGTTGCGCACTAGTTGTGGCACGGTGCGTGCCCATGCGTTGAACTTGTCGCGCGGGTCGGCGTTGGGGTTCGTGATCAGATCTTCTGATTCGCCAGCGGCACGCATGGCGCGCCACTTGTAATGATCCCCGCCAAGCCAGATATCTGCAATGTTACCAAACCGCGTATTTTGCGCCACCTCATCGGGAGCCAAGTGGGTATGGTAATCAATGATCGACTGATCAGATGCCACGTCATGAAACAAACGCTTGGACGTTTGATTTGTCAGGAGGAAATTGTCGTTGAGATAGGACATCGGATTAAATGGTCATGGAAGCGTAACCGCCGTCGACGACGATTTCCGAGCCGTTCATGAAGCTGCCGGCATCGGAGGCGAGAAGGAGTGTTGCGCCGATCAACTCTTGGGCTTCACCGAAACGATTGGCCGGAGTGTGCCCCATAATGGAGGCGATGCGCTCTGGATTGAGCACCTTCTTGTTTTGCTCGGCGGGAAAAAAACCGGGGACGATGGTGTTGACGCGCACCTTTTGTTCGGCCCATTCGCGGGCGAGGTTCTTGGAGAGGTTGTGCACTGCGGCTTTGGTCGCGGAATAGGTAAAGACGCGCGAGAGCGGAATGATGCCGCTCATGGAGCCGATGTTAATGATGCTGCCACCTTCGCCGCGTTCGACCAGATATTTGCCGAAGATCTGCGAGGCAAACAGCACTGCCTTCAGGTTGGTATTGAGGATGGAGTCGAATTCGTCCTCTTCGATGTCGAAGATCGGCGTGGGAGAATTCACGCCTGCCCCGTTGACCAAAATGTCGACTTTGCCCGACTTCGCGATGACGTTGTCGAGCAATGCCTGAATGGAAGCCTTGGAATTGACGTCGACCTGCTCGAAGTAGGCCTTACCGCCTGCGGCTTCGATTTTCGCGAGACGAGCGGCGGCTTTTGTTACGCTGCGACCAACGAGCACCGTTTCGGCACCCGCAGCTGCGAGGCCCTCGGCCATCGCGCCGCACAGTTCGCCGGTGCCGCCGATGACGACTGCGACCTTGTTTTCCAGATTAAAGACAGAGTGTAGGTATTCAGATGGGTCCATGGCGGCATTATAGCAGCTTCACTCGACATGATAAATGGATTGCCTCGGCATACATTTGCACTTTTTAATCATTTAAGGATGGATTACATCGATTCAGAGTTACCCTTCGACGGACTGCATTTAGTCAATCGCCCGTGGTTCCCCTATGTGTGCACCGAAGTCGACCACTGGCAGTGGCAGTCAGACGACGGGCGGGCGCACTACAACTTCTGGGCAGTGCTGGAGGGCGATGGATACCTAGAGGTAAACGGGCAAACATTCCGACTACGCCCAGGCATGTTTTTCATTTTTTCACCAGAACAGCGCATTTCGGCCGCGCACTACTCAGGGGAACGGATCACCCGTTTTTCAGCGCACTTCATCCCACTGAGCGGCGCAACGATTATGGATGCGGTGCCGGACTTCCCGATACTGGGAGGCGACGTAGGCTCGGTGGCTTTATTTAAACGGCAGATCGATGTGATCATGCGCATGGCAATCCACCGAGCCGATGAGGAAGCACTGCACCGACTCATGCATCAACTCATTGGGCGCGTTTGCTCAACAAAGGATTCGAGTGTGGAAGTATTGCTCAATCCGAAGGTGGCTGAGGCGATTCAATTGATTCGTAAGAATCCAGGTGATATCGAATCCATGAATACAGTGGCACAGCACTTAAGCTGGTCGCGTTCACACTTCGACCGAGTCTTCAGCCAGCAGGTTGGCCAGGCGCCCAAACAGTTTTTACTGAACTGTAAAATGATCGAAGCGCGCCGCTACTTGGAGAGCAGTTCACTGCGCATCGGAGAAATCGCCGAGGCGCTGGGCTACCGCGACATCTATTTCTTCAGCCGCCAGTTTAAACATTTTTTCGGTCAACCGCCGCTCGCCTATCGACGCTCGCTACACCAAGACTAATCATTCACACGAACACTTCACATGACCGCCATCACAGACTGGATACAAGCCAACCAACAGCTACTCCAGCTGCTGGGCAGTTTGTCGCTGCTACTGTTGGCGCTCACGCTGGTCGCACTGGCACTGGTCGTCATTACACTGCCGAAAGACTATTTCACCCGCGACCATCGTGCGCCTGCCAGCCTAGCGCACCCGCACCCGCTGCCATGGCGGGCGCTCTCAGTGCTAAAAAACCTAGTCGGCATTCTGTTTATTTTGATCGGCATCGCCCTACTCGTGCTCCCAGGCCAAGGTGCATTGACGATTCTCATCGGCCTTACCATGACGAATTTCCCTGGGAAATACCGACTGGAACGCCGCATGATGCGTCAACGTGCGATCCACAAGTCGCTCAATAAAATCCGCAGTATGGCGAATAAGGCACCGCTGGAGGTGCCAGTTCAGCACACGCCAAAAAATAAAGAATGATAAAGACAACGTGATTCCCCGCTTTAGCCCCGCAGCGGAAACTAGCTGTGATTATCACAGTCTTTGCACACCCCGTAGACTTCCATAACGTGTGTAATCTGGGAGTAACCGTGAGCCTTCGCGCGTCCCAACACTTCTTTGCCGACGCACAGGTCCAAGCGTTCAGCTTGATGGCACTCTCGACAAATCAGGTGATGGTAGTGCTCCCCGGGGGCAGTTAGCTCGAAGAGTTGTGTGCCATTTTCAAGCGGAATGCGTTGAATCACCCCAATGCTTTGCAGCGCCTCCAAGTTTCGATACACAGTCACTAGATCGGTTTCCAGTAGCCCAGCTCTCTGCCGAATTTCGTCGGCGCTCGCAGGATGCTCGAATTGCGTCAACGCTTCTACGATACGGACCCGCTTTTTCGTAATCCGTCCGCCCCCAGCGCGCATGCGCTCTAAAATGGTCTCTATCAAACTGTCAGGGGCGGAGTTCATTGTGCCTATACTGTGAGGGCTCAATTCAGATTCAAGTTCATTCCCCTCGATATCGCGTGGGCAAGTGAAGTATGAGCGCACCCCACTATCGAAAACGACTTGCATTAGAATAAAAAATACGCTTCGTGTTAATGAAAGTCACTTACACTTATGCACACACACTCTCTTAGTAGCCGTTTTTTAGATCAAGTCGCCATCTCGATGGCTGTCATCTGCGCGATCCATTGCTTAGTCACTCCGGTCTTGCTCGTTGCGCTACCTATTTTAGCGACGACTTTTTGGGTGGATGCGAACTTTCACCTATGGATGATTCTGTTGGTGATTCCGACCACTACGTTGGCTGTTTGGAGTGGGTGTCGCCGGCATCGGGACAGATGGGTGATTGGCATCGCAGCCGTTGGCTTGGGGCTTCTGTCGATTGCAGTCGCCAGCGAGCGCTATGCAAAGGCTTCCGCTCGGAGCGATTCGGCATCAGCGATTCAATTGTCGTCGGGGCCAGATGCGCGACTAGCGATAGAATCAAACGCCTCTGACTGTGCGGCCTGCAGCACGTGTGTTCCTAGCTCGAAGGAGGGCGGCAACACTGCAGGCAAGACCACTACACGTGCGGGACTCCCATGGCATTTGTTACTCAATATCGCTGGAGGCCTCTTATTGGCAACTGCACACACGCGTAACTTCCTCCTCTGCCGGAAAGACAGCTGTCAGCATTCAGATAAAACGCACAGCGGCTGCGACCTCAAGAGATGAGCTGGCAGCATAGGACGCTAACCATTAACGACAATCACTTTCATTAACACTTGACTCGTGCGCCATTAATGAAAATGACTTTCGTTAATGACTCTTTTACGAAAACCCTACGCTGCAGGTATTGCCGCTTTTACTTTGATCGAGCTCTTGACGGTCATCGCAGTGATCGGAGTGCTGACGGCGATTCTGATACCTGCAATCGGGGCGACCCGGCAATCTGCACAAAAAGCCAAGTGCGCATCCAATCTTCGTCAGATTGGACAAGCGATCAGTCTGTTCGCGATGAACAACAAAGGCTACTTCCCTCTGTCAACGCACACGGTGCGAAATGTCGAGGAGAGCTGGATTTACACAATAGCCCCCTACTTAGGCGAAGTTGACGAAGTGCGCATATGCCCGGCAGATCCTCAAGGAGCCGAGCGTCTGGAACGGAATTTAACAAGCTACGTGTTAAATGAATTCGTGGTGGTTCCGAACATGGACCCTTTCGGCCAAATGCGCACGGACAGCTATACCAACCTGTGGCGACTCCACAACCCTGCGCGGACGATGGTGGCATTTATCGCATCAGACAGTATGGCCTTGGGCGATCACTCTGACCACACCCACTCTCGGGGCTGGGGAAACTGGAATCGCGTGATCGCAGACATTCAACCCAATCGCTTCGGTTCAGAGAGCTCGGACGGGCTAGGTGGCTCGTCAAACGTTCTCTTCGCGGATGGCCATGTCGATACGATTGAGGCGGAAGCGCTGCGTCAAAAAGTTCTATCCGGGAATAATCCAGCCGATCCTGCAAGTTTCTAACTGATCACCCGCTCCGCCCCCGAATCGTCTTTTCTTTTTAACCACCAACTAGACACACAAACACATGCATACAAAATACACGACTCTACTGAGCCTATCTGCGCTCAGCTTATTGACCGCCCAGGCTCACGGGCAGCTTATCTACAGCGCTGGCCATATCGATATTGGCATCGCTTATGAAAGCGGCGAATGGGAGCCTCATGTTCACGACGAAGAAAATGATATCGAATACGAATCCGATGCATTGCTCTTTCATGGAGATGAGACCAATAGCGCCAACTTCAAGCTAGCTGCACCCGGGGCAGGCCTTTTTGGTTTTCTAGGGGATGCGGGAGACGACATCTTCATTTTTCCGCAAGTTGAAGATACCTCGCTGCCATTCATCGGCATTGCTGCCGAAGAGATCGACCAAGCCGACTTCGCGACAACTGAAATCACGCTAGAGCTGTCTGGATTCTCGGGGCCAGGTGATTTCTTTCTCTACCAAACAGACGGCTTTGGTGCACCCTCCCTACTTTACGATACAACAGACGGACTGAATGACGTGCTAACGCTGAATATCGGTTCTCACGCTCACTACAACTTCGCCTTCACAGCTGAAGGTGTCTATGCGTTGACATTGACTGCTTCGGGATTCCTTAACGACGGATTCAGCACATTGTCCACGAGTGCACCTGCAACGTTTCTCTTTGGGATCAATGCAGTGCCGGAGCCTTCGGCCTTCGCGTTGATCGCAGGCTGCATGACAATGGGCTTCGTCGCCATGCGCCGCCGCCGCTCCTAATTCAGCACCTTCTTATTGAGCAAACGGCGTGTCACCTCTTTGGCACGCCGTTTTTTGATGGATACAGCGAACAGTTAATCGGCGCAAGGTGGAGAGCATCATAGGATGCAACGACCCAATACGACGAATCATTCCCTCTCAGACTCTCTCAGTGCTACCCCAGCACGACCATTGCGATCGAGAAGTAGATCAGCAGCCCGAGCACATCCATCACTGAGGTGATCAGCGGACTACTTGCGGCTGCGGGGTCGACATTCAAGCGACTCAGCACAAATGGCAGCAAGGCCCCGAAACTATTGGCCACAAACACGATCGCAATCATACTCAGCCCGACGATCCATGCGATGTGACTATCACCGCCATACAACTGACTTACGACACCGGCGATCACCGCCATTGCGATGCCGAGCAACATACCGACGAACAGTTCCTTGCCGACGGCCATCAGCCAATCGCTCAGCTCAAGGTCACCTGTGGCAATCGCACGCACCATCAAGGTGGCTGATTGTGCGCCGCAATTACCTCCACTGGCGATCACCAGAGGCATGAACAGCGCCAAGGTAATGAACTCCATCACAAACTCTTCGTAGCTAGAGATCACACTCGCTGAGATCAAATTGACGAAAATCAATACAAGCAACCAGCCGATACGTTTACGAAAGAGCTGCGCGGGCGAAGCCACACTATAGCGCGTCTCCAAGGGCGCGACCGCCGCACCCTTCTGAATATCTTCCGTGGCTTCTTCTTCGGCCACATCGAGAATGTCATCGACCGTCACAATACCGAGCAACACGCCGTCCGAATCGACCACAGGCAAGGCATTGACGTCGTAGCGTTGAATCATCTCAACAGCCACCTCACGGTCATCATACGCCGAAATACTCACACAATTATAGTTGAGCATACCCTGAATGAGCGTCTGCGGCTCAGTCATGATCAACCGCCGCATACGCACGATATCCACCAATTTCCCGGCGGTATCCGTCACGTAGAGGATATTAAAAATCTCGGAGTCGCGGCCGAATTTGCGAATATGAGCAAGCGCTTGTTCGCAGGTCCACTCCGCACGGATACGCAGATAGTCAGGCGTCATCAAACGTCCCACACTCTCTTCTGGATAGCCCAGCAATTGACGCGATTCCGCCAAATCCTCGGGACTCAGCAACTGCATCAAACGTCGAGTCACCGTCGCCGGAAGCTCTTCGAGCATCGCGGTGCGGTCATCGGGACTCAAATTCGCCAACAGCGAACGCGTATCTGCATCAGTCAACGCCGCCAACACATCATCCTGATCTTCGGGCTCGAAATACGCAAACACATCGGCGGCACGCTCACGCGGCAACGCACGATAAACCAGCACCTGGTGCGGTTTATCCAGTCGTAGAATCAAGTCGGCAACTTCCGGATTCGCCCAGCTGGTCAATGACTCGGAAAGCGCCTTCAAGTGGCCCTTTTCGACCAGTGCCTCGATCTCCGAGTCCGTAACTATGTTTTCTTCGAGCATCCAGCCTCAGGTAATAGAAGACCGCTCAGTAGAGTAAAGCCGCGAAATCCAAGCGACCTACTTTTTTAGCACTTAAATCGAGCCAACGATGGTTTTCCTGCGCTTGAGTCTTGCTCATCTCACATTCAACCCTTGGCTGTAACAATCTTATGCGCCCCATTCGCACAGCCGCCAGAGCCCTCATCATCCTAGAGGGCAGACTACTCGCCATTAAAATGCGCGATCAGTCGGGTGTGTTCTATATTCTACCTGGAGGCGGCCAACGCCACGGTGAGACGCTACGCCAAGGCTTGCAGCGCGAATGCCTCGAAGAGATCGGCACCGATGTCGATGTCGGCGAGCTCCTTTACGTGCGCGAATACATCGGTAAAAATCACGAGTTCCGCCATGCACACCGCAGCTTTCATCAACTTGAGAGCGTGTTTCGCTGCTCACTGCCGAATCCCGACGGCATCGGCCCCGGCACCGAGCACGACAAGAAGCAAATCGGCGTCGAATGGTTGCCGCTGGACGAACTTCAGGATCGCCGTTTCCTGCCAAGCGTCATCATCCCGTTTTTCACCACAGATGGCTTTGAGCCTCCATCGAACTACCTCGGAGACGTTAATTAGCGCTTCGCGCTCAATTGATGTGAGAATGTGCAAAAGTATGAAAGTGTGAATGTCACTTCCGCTTCCCGACTTGCCCCCTTCTCAACCTTCCCACCTTCCTACTTTCCCACTTCAACGTGAGCATCTACCGCCGAATATTCAGTAAGGAGAATCAGAGCATGATGCATCCTGACGACGGGCGACGCGTCGACTGGATCAGCCCGCTCTGCATCCTACTGCTTTGCGGGATCAGCATCTTATTTATCTACTCAGCGCAATACACCCACGGGGGCGGCGACTGGAAGAAGCAACTGTTTTGGGTCACCCTCGGGCTAGGCACTTACAGCATCGTCTCGCTGATTAACTACAAAATCTTTCTCGGATACGCGCATCTCATCTATGCCGCAGGGATTTGCGGGCTGCTGCTCGCCACCAAACTCAGCCCGATCAGCGTCGAAATGATGGGCGCGAGACGCTGGGTGGACGCCGGGATCACGATCGTCCAACCCACTGAAGGGGCAAAAATCGGCACATTGATCATGGTCGCCAGTATTTTAGCGCGCTCAGAGCTCGGATCGGTGCGGGACTCACTGCTGGTTTTAACCAAAGTGGCAGTGGTATTTTTAATCCCTATGTTGTTGATTTTCCTGCAGCCTGACCTAGGTTCATCGCTTGTCTTCCCTCCTATGATTTTCGCTCTGCTATATGTCTCCCGCTTGTCGGAGAGATTTTTTGTGAGCGCCTTTGCTCTATTTACCGTCGCCGTAAGCGTCGTCGGCCTAGACATCTACGCCTACAGCCAGCACCTAGAGCAGGTGCGCGCAGCCGAAGTCAGCGGCACCACCTTAACCTCAGAGGAGTATCATTCACTCCTTCCAATTCACAATTATCAAAGAAACCGGATCTTAACCTTCGTCGCACCCGACGTAGTTGATCCGGAAGGCACCGGCGCAAGCTGGAACGCCAAACAAGCAAAAATATCCGCCGCCACAGGTGGTCTAGCCGGCAAGGGTCTGTTCAAAGGAACACAAGCCCAACTCGGCTACCTCCCTCAAGCGGTGGCACACAACGACTTTATTTTCTCCGTTATTGCGGAGGAAACAGGCTTTCTTGGAAGCGCGTTCGTCGTCGGACTCTTTTGTCTGATGGTCGCCAACGGCATACGTATTGCCGGACTCGCAAGAGATCGATTTGGAATGCAACTGGCCATCGGCGTCAGTGTGCTATTTCTAGTCCACTTCTTCATCAACATTGGCATGACTATCGGCATTACTCCGATTACAGGACTCCCGCTTCCGTTTTTAAGTTACGGAGG
>CAJQOS010000110.1 GCA_905479975.1 uncultured Puniceicoccaceae bacterium
CAAACAACAATAATATAGATGTTTTCACAGTGACTACAACACTTTAGCACACATAAATACCGATGATGAAAACCTAGTTATTTTCTATGTTAAAAACATAACATCATGATTGTATTGGGGGACACAGAACTGGTATCACAATACAATATTTGAAGAAAGAGGTGAATTGGCTGTAAATTAAAAGAAAGAGGCAAATTCGCTATAACTTTGAAGAAAGAGGCTAATTATCTCTCATTTTGAAGAAAGAGTCAATTAACCTCCTGTGAATAGTCATCAAACCTCTCTCTCTCTCAAAAAAAAGAAGTTGCTTCAATATACTACTTCCTTGCCCTTCCTTTTCTTTTTGTGAAATACATGCATAGATTGGGCGGGAGGTTGATTGACTCTTTCTTTAAAATGAAAACCAATTAGCCTCTTTCTTTGATCTCCTTCCCTGCGAAGGGAAGGAGTCATTTAGTGGTAACTCCACTGCCCTCAGACTTATGTATAAGGATATGGCGTTCGGGATGAACGCCTCGACCGTTCTGCTCGAACTTCATTTTTAACGATCAAACCCAATTCAAAGTTGGACGTTCAATGTTCAATGTTCGATCTTCCCCCCATGTCCATAGCAACCAAGACCGGTGATTCCGGCACCACAGCACTCCTTTACGGCAAACGCGTCCCGAAGACGCACATTCGCGTCACCACCTACGGCCAAGTCGATGAGCTCGGCTCCGCCCTCGGCCTCTGTCGCGCACACACAGAAAACGCCGCTGCCAAAGCAATCATCCGCGAAGTCCAAGGCGAGCTCGTCTATCTCATGTCCGAGATCGCCACCGACGATGCCGACCAAGCACGCTTCCACGATAAATACGCCGAGCAAGCCATCAGCCCCGCCGCCGTCGAGCGCCTCACCACACAGATCAAAGTCAAAGAAACCACTGCAGGCAGCTTCAACGGCTGGACCTACGCCGGCGAAACCGTCGCCCAAGCATTCTTCGACCAAGCCCGCACCACCTGCCGCCGCACCGAGCGCTCCCTCATCGAACTCAAAGAAAGCGGCGCCGACGTGCGCCCCGAGCTACACCAATATTTGAATCGCCTAGCCGACCTCCTCTGGCTGCTCGGCCGCGAACATGAGTAGTAGAATGACCACCATGCCCGAAGCCCTCATCGTCCGTCCATCCCCCAAACCACGCCATGTATTTACCACGCAAGGTGAACTCCGACCTGTGCCCGCAGGTTGGGCGCTGTTGCCGCCCGGAGATGCGGCGCTGAGCCGCCGCATCAAGCAAGACGGCCCGACCTGGACGGTGAAAGAAAAGAAAGGCCGCAAAGAATTCTCGCGTGGCATCTGGGCGCCGTCGGATCGGATTGAGGCGCTGCGCATGGTTCTGGAATGCGAACGCTCCGATCCCGCTTACACCAAGAAACTCGAAGCAGGCCGCGCCCGCCGAGCCAAACAAGAAGTCGCCTACACCGAAGATTTCACCGCCGCACTGCGCGACTACCTCGACTTTCACCCACGCTACCGCCTACTCGCGGACCGCATGGCGAAATTAATTAGCGACCACGCCACACCTGTAGGCAGTGGCACCGTAGCCCGCACCAAGCGCATCCCAATCGAGCAGCGCGCCGAAGCCGCAACCATCGCATGGCTGCGTCACCAAACCACTGCCTACGACAACATGCACATCCCACGGGAGAAAGGCGCCCGCCGCGAAGTGCGCCGCATGCTGGCCAAAGAATCCAAGCGCCTCCTACAAAACTACCGCCAAGGCACCCGCATCGACGTCGAATACTGCCCGTTGCAAAAAGCGATCCGATAAGCACCGCCGAATTGCGTTTGATCCCGCAGCCGAACCGTGTTTTTAAGAGTGCTGAAATGCCGCTTCTTCCCTGTCATCTAAAGCAAATGATCGCCAACATCTCGTTTCTCTTCCTCGTCGCGCTCGGGCTCACTTACCTGAGTGGGGTCATTTATGCGGCGAGCGTTGCAGATAAGATGATCTTCCCCGATGTGCCCAGCAGCTATCAGAATGGCCCGGACACCTTTAAACTCAAGGCCAGCGACGGCGAAAGCATCACCGCCACTTACCTAGAAGCCCCCGGCGCAACGCGGCTGTTACTCTACAGTCATGGCAATGGTGTGGATATCGGCATGATTCGCGAATACCTGAAAACCTTCCAAGCTGCGGGTATCTCCGTGCTGGCCTACGACTACCCTGGCTACGGCACCAGCTCTGGCAAGGCCAGCGAGCAAGGCGTCTATGCCGCCGCCGATGCCGCCTATCGTCACGCCACGCAGACACTCAACTTCAAACCGGAGCAGATCACGCTCTACGGCCGCTCGCTCGGCAGTGGCCCGTCGTGTTGGTTGGCAGAGCGCTATCCCGTGGATCGGCTCATCATGGATGGCGCCTTCAGTTCCACCTTCCGCGTGATGACACGCATCAAAGTCCTGCCTTGGGATAAATTCGACAACCTCAAGCGCCTGCGCTCGTCGATCAACTGCCCAACCCTCATCATCCACGGCGTCCTCGACCAAACCGTGCCGTTTGACCATGCCAAACAGAACTGGGCCGCGCTAAAGGGGGAAAAACAAAAACTCTGGGTCGAAGGTGCGGGGCACAATGACTTAAAACAAGTCGCAGGCGCAATTTATTGGGATACGGTTTTGCCTTTCATCAAAGATTCGCACTCCATCGAGCCATGAGCAAACGCGCGCTGATACTCCTCCACCCCGGCTTTGAAGAAATCGAAGCGATCACACCGATCGACCTACTCTCTCGAGCAGGCGTCGAAGTGGTGCAAGCCGCGCTCGACGATACGTTGCTCGTGGCCGGACGCAGCGGCATTACCCTGCAGGCCACACACCGCCTCGCAGATATGGCCGACGAACCATTTGACGCGATCATTCTACCAGGCGGCCCCGGCATCATGCAGATCCGCAAGCATCCCCGGATCTGTAAACTACTCCAGCAGCAACTCGCCGCAGAGCGACTCATCGGCTGCATCTGTGCCGCCCCACTGCTCTTACTCGACGCCAAACTGCACACAGACCTGCGCTACACCTGCCACCCTGCCGCCGAGGACGAGCTGACCGAATCACTTGCAGCAACGGTGGTGCAAGACGGCGCAATCATCACATCGCGCGGTGCCGGCACGGCGACCGAATTTGCACTGCAACTAGTCAGTCAATTAACCGATCAATCGACAGCGGACACCATCGCCGATTCGATCTGCTGGACTGGCTAGCTTTTGTTTAATCACACGCATTCATTCATTAGTGGAAGACGAAGAAACACAACTCAGGCCGCGCGACCAATTGCTGCGCGACACATTCACCCCCGCAGAAGGCCTGCTGTTCTGGACGGTGCTACTCACCGTGGCAGTAGCCTCTTGGGCAGCCGACCCCCGCTCGTTCTGGGTGCTCGGGTCCTTCCTCATCGTCGGTGGTTTCTGCCCGATCATTCTCAAAACGCACGAGCACACACACCCGTTTTTCATCGACGTGTTATGGACGCGTTTCTGGCTATTATCCGCACCGGTCTGGCTCATCGCGTTGCAATTCACCGCAGGTGTCCTACAAGACCCGCTCAATCAAATCGAGATCGAGAACCAGCTATTTATTACGATTAAAGAGGTCAATCACTGGCTGCCGATATCAGTCGCCACTACCACCACATGGATCGCAGTGCTCGGCATCGGCTCCGTCTATATCGTAGCGATGAACCTGTTTATCGTGCCCAAGTCGCGCTCTTTCTTCGAGCGCCTCCTCCCATGGCTTTGCCTCAATGCAGTGCTCATCGCGGTCGCAGGATACCTACAAAAAGCGCTCGGCCTCCAACACGCTCTATTCACACCTGGCACTGGTCAGTCCGACTTCTTCGCCTTCTTTCCTTATGACGGTCACTGGGCAGCCTTTGCACTACTCTGGAGCTCCGCCTGCATCGGCATGGCGCTGCTCTCTTCCCGCTACGAAGATGGTAAAGACTTCATCCAGTCCATCGGGCCTTGGTATCTCACTGGAGGCACCCTGCTAGGAGCCACCGGATTCATCGTGCAAGCACGCTGGCCCGCCGCGATCTTGCTGCTCACCTTCTCGGTGATGCTGCTCGTCGTCGCGGTCAACTTTTTGGCACGCTCAAAAGATCCCAACCGTATGAGCATCGCACTGTGCAGTGCATTCATCGGCATCATCACCTTTTCCGGCGGCATCTTCCGCGCATTTCAAGTCGACGACTATGCGCAATCGGCCAACTCGCTACGCCGCGCCGCCATCGAGATGTTCCGCGACAGCCCACTCTTCGGCTGGGGCATGGATAGCTTCCCACAGCTCCTGCCCTTCTATGCGGACGATACCTTGCTCGGCACACGACACGACAGAGCCATGTCTGACATCCTGCAACTGTTAGCCGAAATCGGCATCCTCGGGTGCCTCCCGATATGTATATTGATCATCTATTTGGTGGTTCGTTACCTTCGGGGGCAACACGACATCCACCTCACCAACCATCTGTTCATCGGATGCATCGGGTGCACGATTCTCGCCGGTTTCGATTCGCCATTCATGTCTCCTGCAGTCAGCTTGAGCTTTTTCCTCATTTTCTTCTCCGCACTACGCTGGGCCGATCTCAGCCGCAACCGAGTCGATGAGGTCGATGCAAAGCCCGATCTAGTCACACACGAAAGTAAGCGCAGCGTGCCATTCCACAACAAGAAGTATAACGAAACATTCAAATAACCCATTTTAAACATGAAGACACAACACTTTGACTACATCGTAATCGGCGGCGGCAGCGGAGGCTATGCCGCAGCTCGCACCGCCCGCGAAACTCTCAACAACGTCGCGATTATCGATAACGCACCAGCACTCGGCGGACTCTGCATCCTACGCGGCTGCATGCCCTCGAAGACGCTCATTTACTCAGCCGAGGTGCTACACCTCGCACAACAGGGCAAAGCCTTCGGCCTCAGCATCCCCGAAGCCTCGGTCGATATGCCTGCCCTCCACCAACGCAAGCTAGAGACTATTAAGGAATTCTCCGAGTACCGCGAAGGCCAACTACAGAGCGACCGCTTCACTCTCTTTCGCAGTCGAGCAAAATTTATCAACTCGCGCACCATTCAACTCACAGACGGCACCCGCCTCACCGCCGATCATTTCATGGTCGCCACCGGCTCCGTCGCATCTGTTCCGCCAGTCAGGGGACTCGCAGACGCACCTTGCTGGACGAGTGACGACGTGCTCGACCTCGATTTCAAACCCGAGAAAGTCATTGTCCTCGGCGGCGGCATCGTCGCCTGCGAGCTGGCTCAATTCATGCGCCGCATCGGCACCGAAGTCATCCAGGTTCAACGCAGCCCGCACATTTTAAAAGAAGTCTCATCCGAGGCTGCCACCGTGATCGAGCAGAAGTTCCGCGACGAAGGCATTCAGCTCTACACCGGCACTCAGCTCAAATCCGTGCAACACAGTAACGGCAGCTTCACGGTGACCTTCGAACACCAAGGTAAACAAGTCTCCGTCACCGCACCGCACCTGCTCAATGCACTCGGCCGTCGCCCCGCGACAGACGGACTTGGGCTCACTGCCGCTGGCATCAGCACACTCCCCTCCGGTCACATCAATTGCAACGCGATGCAACTGACCAGCAATCCGCGCGTCACTGCTTGTGGCGATGTCGCCGGTCCGCACGAGATCGTGCACGTCGCCATCATGCAGGGCGAAACCGCAGCCAAACATGCCACCAATCGCCCAGCAGAGCGCGTCGATTACGATACACTTTGCGGTGTCGTCTTTACCGACCCACAAATCGGCGCTGTCGGCCTCAGCGAACAGCAGCTCAAAGAGCGCGGCATTGATTATTTAAGCGCCGACTATCCCTTCGACGACCACGGCAAATCCATCCTAATGGAAGCGAAATACGGCTACGTCAAAGTCTTCGCCGATAAGACTGGCGTCGTGCTCGGCGCGGAATGCGTGAGCAAAGACGCAGGTGAACTGATCCACGCCATGGCCGTCGCCGTCACACTCAAAGCCAATGTGCGCGATCTAATGAAAGTGCACTGGTATCACCCCACCCTCGCCGAGATCTGGAGCTATCCGATCGAAGACATCGTGGACGAGCTTGTGTAAGCTCAAGTCTCAGCTCTCAAGTCTCCCTCCTCAGCTCTCAAGTCTCCCTCCTCAGCTCTCAAGTCTCCCTCCTCAGCTCTCAAGTCTCCCCCTCAGCTCTCAAGTCTCCCTCCTCAGCTCTCAAGTCTCCCTCCTCAGCTCTCAAGTCTCCCTCCTCAGCTCTCAAGTCTCCCTCCTCAGCTCTCAAGTCTCCCTCCTCACATGCAACTCAGCCAAGCCCTCCCCGAAGCACTCCGCGATAGCCGCGCCGTCGAAGTGTTAGAGCGATCACTCGCCCAAAACCGCCTCGGCCATGGCATTTTGCTGCATGGAGAAAGTCCAGACTACCTCGAAGAGATCGTCCGTGCCATCGCATCGACCTTGCTCGAAACCGAGCGTGATCCCTACGAGCATCCCGACTGCTTTATCCTGCGCCCACAAGGTAAGGCTCGCATGATCAAAATCGGATCCGAGAGCGACCGCGTCGGCGGCGAGTGGCCGAAGAATTCGATGCGCCGCCTCGTGATCGACATTCAGAAAAGCTCAAACCAAGGCGGCCGCAAAGTCGGCATCGTATTCGAAGCCGACCGTATGAATGTGCAATCGGCCAACGCCTTCCTCAAAACACTCGAAGAGCCTCCCTCCGGCACCACGCTCTTTCTCCTCACCAGCCGCCCCTACGATCTGCTCGACACGATCCGCAGTCGCTGCCTCAACTTCCGCATTCCCGCAGGCATCGAGACCATCGCGCACCCTGACTGGCCCGAATGGACGAAAGACTACCACGCATGGCTCAACAGCCTACTCGCAGGCGCGAACAAACAGACCATCCCGCACATCATGCTCGGCAGCTACGGCCTGAACGTTCGCTTTCAAGCGATCCTCACCGAGATGACCAGCGTCGCATGGAAGGCGCAAAAAGAAGAGCTCCCCGAGCACGTCACCTCCGAAGAAAAAGACGCGATGGAAGCAGGCATGAGCCGCGGCTACCGCAAGCAACTCTTTGGCGAAATCGAAAAAGCCACGATCAGCTTTGCCCGCGGCATTGAAACAGCCAACCCCGGACGTCTCCCCGTCGCCGCACTCAACCGCGCCACACAAACCCTCGAACACAGCGCCGGACTCCTCGAAGTGAATTTCAATCAAAGCGCCGCCCTCGAAATGTTCTTCCTCAAATCCATGCGCATCTGGGCAAGCAGCGCTTCGCGCTGAGTGAAACGCCTTCGCTGAGTGAAACGCCTTCGGCGAGTGAACGCCTTTGGCGAGTGAGAGTGAAAGTGGTAGTGGTAGTAAAAAAGTGAACACAGACAATATGACTGGATCTGAATTATGCAACTCGAAGACTTCGGAGCACTGATTAAGGCGAATGCCCTCTTCGATCATGTTGCCGATGACATGCAGAAACTGCATCCGCATATCGGCTGTAAGCGTCTAATCGACCAACAAATCGCTTCAGCAGATTCAATTGCAGCCAATATAGAAGAAGGCTTCGGACGAAGTCGTCCCAAAGAATACGCTCAGTTCCTAGTCTATTCGAGAGGATCCGCCCAAGAAACCCGAGGCCGCTATGGTCGAATGAAACATTGGCTCCCCCAAAAAGATATTCTCGCTAGACAGGCACTCTGTGACGAGATTATCAAAATCCTGAGTGCCACCATCAAAACACTTAGAGCAAAGTAGCCACTCACTTTGTTCCTTCACTTGCCCAAAGAGCACCCAGTTCAGTCACCCCTGCGGGGCCAGCTCGGCAGACCTCACAGACCATCGACGCGCTACCCGCGCTTCGTCACTCTCACTCTCACTCTCACTCGTCACTCTCACTCTCACTCTCACTCTCACTCTCACTACCACTTTCACTCTCACTCTCACTAGCCGAAGGCGATCACTCGCCAAAGGCGTTCACTTCGCCAAAGGCGATTCACTATCAATGTGCGGCCGATACTCACTCCATACCAATAAGAAAAAACTCGCGGAAGCGATTGCTCAGGCAATCCCGGAACAGTTCGAGCCGAGCTATAACATCGGCCCAGGCAGTGAGGTGCTCGCGATTGCCAAAGCTGCCGAAAATCCGGCAACCGCTGGCATGATGCATTGGGGACTGCGCACGCCGCAGAATTTCCATATCAACGCGCGCTTGGAAACCGCCGACAGCACGCCGCGCTTTCGAGATAGCTGGGCCGAGCAGCGCTGCCTCATTCCTGCCAACGGATTTTACGAATGGTATGAAGACGGCATCACCAAGCAGCCCTATTACATCTACCCCCTCAGCGACGAACTACTTTTTTTCGCCGGACTCTGGTTCCCTTCCGCAGGCCCAGGTGAGCCCGCCCATTGCGTGCTACTGACCACCGAAGCACACAGCTCCATCCAAAGCGTGCACCAACGCATGCCCGTCACACTGCCGAAAAGCGTGCACACCGACTGGTTGAGCAACGAACTGCCAAAGGACGAAGTCATGGCATTTTCCAAGAAGATCAGCTTCGAAAAGCACATGGTCTCCAGCCGCGTCAACAGTGTGCAAAACAAAGACAGCCGCCTCATCGTCGCCACCACCCCGCAGAACGACGACCAGATGCAACTGTTCTAAAAGCACCGCTTTTAGAAGTGAGAACGTATTAAAGTCACAAGGTAAGAAAGTCACTTCAGGCTTTCCCACCTTTCTACTTTCCCACCTTCACACCTTCCCACCTTCCACCTTCCCACCTTCCGACCTTCCACCTTCCCACTCTTCAAACCTTCCCACTCTTCTCCCCCGCTACCGCTTACGCATCAAGCAAACTTCTTCACAGCCAACCGGACGACTCGAATACGTCTCTTGTGGCACCTCGCGTTCGAGCATCTCGAAATCAGCCCGAAACAAGGCCTCAATTTCCTCTGCTGAAATCGGATGCGGCGGCCCATCGCCATCGTAGCCATTGACCACTCGGTAAAAAATAGCGAGAAACTGACCACCGGTCTTCAGTGCCTGCCCGACTGATCGCGCATAGCTCACTCGTTGCTCTCGATCCAGCGCACACAAACAAGTGTGCTCCACCACGTAATCAAACTGCCCATGATAGCGATCCGGCAGGTTCAAGAAATCTCCCAGCTCGAAAGACGCGTCCTGGTTCGCTGGAATCGCCTGCGCACGACGCACCGCATCCGCAGCGATCTCAAGTCCGACGGTCACCGCACCCTGCTTTGCAAGCAGACGCACATCATGCCCCAAGCCAAAACCAGGCACCAACACACGTCCAGTAATCGGAGTGCGCTTCAAAAACGCCCGCAACGGCGGAGCCGCCTCACCTTTATCCCAAGGCATATCGCCCTTCTCATATGCTGCATTCCAATCTTTAGCCATACATCGACTCATACGAAGAACTAGAACTTCCACAAAGGAATTCACACCTCAGAATCAACGTATGTCAAAAACGACGACTGTCTCATTCACGCGAATAACAACCCAGCCTTTCAAACCTCGCTTGCACCCTTAGCTAAAAGGCCTTCAACTCTGCGCATGGAATCGGAATCGCTCACACGCACTTTGCGTCAGGAAATATTGTTTGCCCGCCGGCGTATCTACGAAGTCGGCCAAGCGACACCACTCGAATCAATTGAGCTCGATGACCTTTCCCTCTTCATCAAGCGCGAGGATCTCTCCCCGATTCATGCCTACAAATGGCGCGGCGCCTACAACAGCATGGCACAACTCTCGGCGGAGCAACTCACGAACGGCGTCGTCACCGCATCGGCTGGCAATCACGCTCAAGGCGTCGCACTCGCAGCCAAGAAGCTCGGCACACAAGCCACCATCTTCATGCCGTTGGCCACGCCACGCATGAAACAAGTCGCCGTGAAACAGCACGGCGGCCCCAACGTCGAAATCCGCTTAACTGGCGACACCTACGATGCTGCCAGCGCTGCGGCTCACACCTACGCAGAGGAACACGACGTCACTTACATCCATGCTTACGACGACATCGCAGTCATGGCAGGACAAGGCACGCTCGCCGACGAAATCGTCATGTCCGGCAAAGGCCCCTTTGACGTCGCCTTTCTACAAGTCGGTGGTGGTGGCATGGCCGCTGCCACAGCGACTTGGTTGAAAATGAATTTCCCAGGTATCCACATCGTCGGCGTCGAAGGTGTCGAACAAGCCTCCATGGCCGCGGCAATCAAAGCGGGCCATCCAGTAGCACTGGATAAAGTCGATATCTTCTGCGATGGCACTGCGGTGCGAAAAGTCGGCACACTCACACATAAAATCTGCGTCGATGTCGTCGATGAATGGATGACCGTCAGCAACAATGAAGTCTCGGCCGCGATTCAATTTCTGTGGGAGAACCTGCGTTGCATCCCCGAACCCTCAGGCGCGATGGGCGTGGCAGGCGTCTTAAAACGTCGCGATTCACTCAAAGGCAAACGTGTGCTCAGCGTGCTCTGTGGCGCGAACATGGACTTTGAACAACTCGCCAACATCGCCCGTAGTTCAGCCGTGGGAGCATCCCGTCGGCGCTTCCTACGCATTGAAATCAAAGAGACCTCAGGCGCGATGCATCATCTCCTCAAAACACTGCCATCCACGGTCAACATCGTCGATTTTCAATACGGTAAGACCGATGCCACCGCCGCGACTCCCGTCATCGGCTTCGACGTCGCGCCGATGGAATTTGATGTATTAAAAAAAGTCCTACGCGACGCCGAATTTGCCTTCACTGAAGTAACATCAGAGACCGACGTCGCCTTCCGCCTCATACACTATGAGTCGAAACTACTGCGCTCCCCCTACTTCATCACATTGGAGTTTCACGAGCGCCCAGGTGCACTTGCGGACTTCCTGAACGCAGTCAGCCCACACTCAAACCTCTGCTATTTCAATTACGTCTATTCCGGTGAACGTGTAGGCCGCGCACTGCTCGGGTTCGAATTCGACGCCCCCGACCAGCACGAGCACTTCACACAAGTCCTCGAATCCGCAAAAGACGCCTACCGCGCTTACGAACGCGTCTCCGAAACCGTGATACAACGCATCCTCGGATAAAGAATTAGATGGAAACCACACAACTCGTCTTTTCGGCTGTCTTGCCGATCTTCTTCGTTATCGCCTCAGGCGCACTGGCACGTCGCGTCGGTTGGCTCGACGCTGAGGCAGACCGCAGCCTGATGACGGTCGTCGTCAACCTGCTCTACCCGGCGCTCATCTTCAGCTTCATCCTCGGCAACGATGCCCTGCGCCAACCCTCTAACCTGATTCTCCCACCGCTCGTGGGTCTCACGACCGTCGTGGGTGGTTTCGGCCTAGCAATGCTGGTCGCGCGCAAGTTCAAGATCGGCAATCAAAAGGAAAGTCGCACCTTTGCCTTTACCACCGGTATATATAACTATGGCTACTTCCCTGTGCCGATCATCGCGCTGCTCTTCGATCGCGAAACCACTGGCGTCTTACTGGTGCATAACCTCGGTGTGGAAATTGCGATGTGGGTGCTCGGCGTCGGCTTCATCCTCTCGCGCAACGATCCGAAATCCATATGGAAGCGCGTGTTCAGCGGGCCTGTCATTGCGATTCTAATCGCGGTGCCTATGAACTATTTCAAAATCGATCAACACCTGCCAAACTTCGCACTCGAAACAATCAACCTTCTGGGGCAATGCGCGATTCCTCTAGGCCTGATTCTCATTGGAGCGACCTTTTCCGACCTATCCAAAGGCGAAAAAGTTACGGATCGCTTAAAAATACCGATTGCCGCATCCGTGCTACGCTTGGGCATTCTCCCCGCGGCCTTCCTATTGACCGCGCTCATCCTGCCACTCTCCATCGAGCTTAAAAGCGTCATCTTAGTGCAAGCCGCGATGCCGTGCGGCGTCTTCCCCATCGTGCTCGCGCGTCACTTCGACGGCTCACCGGAAGTCGCACTCAAGGTCGTGCTCGGCACCACACTGCTCAGCCTCATCACCATTCCACTCTGGATCGGCATCGGCATGAAGCTGCTCAATCTGTAGGGGCCGACTGAGAAAAGTGAAATAGGCATTGCTGCGCCATCTCCGGCAGACCTCCGCCCTGCCTGTCGCATTGCCAAAGAATTAACAGACAGAAATGTCTGTGTCACTACCACTCCCACTCTCACTCGCCAAAGGCGTCACTCTCACTCCGCGCGCGGCGCGCGGCGCGGTCACCGCGACTGCAACCGAATCTTATTGAGCTTGTTGCTACGGCAGACATCCATCACTTCGGTGACGTGCTTGAGCGGCACATCTTCGTCGGCAACTAATAGGATCGGTAGATCCGGCGTCAACTCCCCGGCCAGCTTGATCGCAGCTTCAAATTCAGGCATCTCGACCAACTGATTGTTCAGATAGACCTCCCCCTCGGGGCTCAGAGCAATGGTGATCTGCTCCTTCACGTCATTCTTACCGGCGGTTTTAATTTCAGGCACGGTGATATTCAATGCGCTAATCTGCTTGAACTGCATCGTCACCATGAAGAAAAAAAGCAATACCGTGAGCACATCGACCAGTGGCACAATGTTGATGCTCGGCATCCGACGACGATGGGAAGTAAGGCTGCTCATAATTCTAAAAGGAATTCGTAGTCGAAAAAGGCAGACTTAATCTTGCTCACGCTTACGAGCGAGTTCCGTTAAGCACTCGACCCCTACGCTAATGCGAGCCGCTTGCAGCTCCACTCGACGTAAGAGGTAGGCGTGCGCAGCAAGCGCCGGAATGGCAACCGCGAGACCGAGGATCGTGGTATTGAGCGCCAACGCAATGCCGCCAATGAAGGCACTTGGATCTGCCAAACCACTTTCTGCAAAGAAATTGCCAAAGACCTTAGTCAAACCCGTCACCGTGCCCAGCAAACCAAGTAGCGGCGCAGCGCCAATCACCACTTCAAGTAGAAACAGGCCACGCTCCATGCGACTCACCTCCAAGCGAGCAAATGCATTCAGCGCTTCTGGATCAGGATGACGATCACGGTAAAAACTAATAATACGCCCCGTCACCGAACCAAGGTCAGATTCAATCTGATCCAGGTTCCCCTCAACGAAAGCATCCACCATGCGCTGCGGGATCACGCTTGAACTACGCAGCGCAATCAGCCGCTCGACCGTGATGAAAACAGCGATAAAGGAGCAGAGCGCCAGAGGGTAAAGAAAGATGCCGGAGTTAGTCAGTAAATCCATAGTGAGAGGAAAATGGTGGTTGGATAAAAAAGGCGCAACCGTTTAGGTTGCGCCTTTGGTCAGTAAAAAAACGTCCATTAAGCCTGCATATAAGGCAATGCATCCGTCACTTTCGTGACATTCGCAGCACCTTCGAGCAGCTCATCGAGTGGATCATACGTGCCGTTGAGCAAGCTCTCACGAGCGCCGGCCTTGATGTCGCACTTGATGAATTCGTCGTCGAACCAGACCTTGTGGTCTTCCACATCCACGGTGATTTCGAGCTCCGGGTTGCGCTCGATCGCTGCGGCAAGGATCTCACGATCCGTATCGCTGGCGATCACACAGACGACGCCGAGGTTAGTGGAATTGCCGAAGAAAATCTCCGCAAAACTACCAGCGATGACTGCGTTGTAACCAGCACGGAGGATCGACTGCGGCGCGTGCTCACGCGAGCTGCCGCAACCGAAGTTGTTACCGCTCAGAATAATCGATGCATTCGCAAAACGTGGATCGTTCAGGTTGTGCGTTTTATCTTCGCCAGACTCGTGCTTGCGCACATCGTGGAAGAGATACTCACCAAGTCCATCGAAAGTGATGCACTTCATGAAACGAGCCGGGATGATGCGGTCGGTATCGATATCGTCGCCGGGGACGAATACGCCTTTACCGGTTACTTGTTTAATCGGATTGGATGCCATGATATTATAAAATTTTGACGTAGCGCGAATAGCGCGGAGATGGTGAACCGTCTGCGGTTTGCCCCGAAGGGGTGACTGAAACGGGTGCCCTTTAGGGCGTTGAAGGAACAATTAGGACGTAGCGCGAGTAGCGCGGAGATGGTGAACCGTCTGCGGTTTGCCCCGCAGGGGTGACTGAAGTGGGTGCCCTTTAGGGCGACGAAGGAACAATTAGGACGTAGCGCTTAACCAAGACAGACAGGACGTAGGTCTGCCGGAGATGGCGTAGCAATGTTTGTGTCACGGCATGGGCGACTGAAAATTAGAAACTTACGACGCGACGGTGAACACTTCACGTGCATCGACCACTTCGCCCTGAATCGCTGCGGCAGCGACCATTAGAGGACTCATCAACATGGTGCGACCTGTCGGGCTACCTTGGCGGCCCTTGAAGTTACGATTCGAGGAGCTCGCGCAAAGCTGATCACCGACCAACTTATCGGGGTTCATCGCCAAGCACATCGAGCAACCCGCTGCGCGCCATTCGAAGCCAGCTTCGATGAAGATCTTATCCAATCCCAAGCCTTCAGCGATCTTCGCGACGACCTGTGAACCGGGAACGATGATTGCCTGCACACCGTCTGCGACCTTGTGGCCCTTGACGTATTTAGCCACTTCTTGGAAATCGGATAGACGCCCGTTGGTGCACGAACCGATGAATGCAACGTCGATCTTCTTGCCCTTCATTGGGCTGCCACCTTCGAATTTCATGTATTCGAGGGCTTCAGCAACCGATGCACGGTCAGATTCCGTCGCACCGTCAGCTACGGCAGGAATGTTTTCATTGATACCGACTCCCTGCGCGGGAGTGATCCCCCAAGTGACTGTGGGCTGAATGTCAGCCGCGTTGATGTTCACAACGTCGTCAAACGAGCAACCTTCGTCGGACGCAAAAGACTTCCACTGCTCAACCGCAGCATCCCACGCTTCCCCCTTCGGTGAGTATGGACGGCCTTTCAAATATTCGAATGTCACTTCGTCCGGATTGACGTAACCGACACGTGCACCACCCTCGATGGACATGTTGCAGACGGTCATACGCTCTTCCATGGTGAAGTTCTCGAAAGTCGAGCCCGCATATTCATATGCGTAACCAGTGCCACCTTGTGTGCCGAGCAAGCGGATGATATGCAAAATCACGTCCTTAGCGTACACGCCGGGGCTGAGTTCACCGTCCACATTGATACGGCGAACCTTCAACTCATTCAACGCGATGGTCTGCGTGGCGAGCACGTCGCGCACCTGGCTGGTGCCAATACCGAAAGCGATGGCACCGAACGCACCGTGTGTCGCGGTATGCGAATCACCGCAAGCGATGGTGGTGCCCGGCTGTGTGATCCCTTGCTCGGGACCGACGATATGCACGACCCCTTGCTTGCCAGTGTTGGTGTCAAAGAAAGTGACGTTGTTCTCCGCACAGTTGTTGCGCAGCTCTTCGATCATGCCCTGGGCGAGCGGATCGCTGTAAGGCTCAACCGACTCGTTGGTTGGCACGATGTGGTCCACCGTCGCGAAAGTGCGGTGCGGGTATTGCACCTGTAGGCCCTTATCACGCAGCATGCCAAAGGCCTGCGGACTCGTCACCTCATGAATCAGGTGTGTGCCAATCAATAATTGCGTCTGTCCGTTTGCCAACTGGCGAACGGCGTGCGCATCCCATACTTTTTCAAATAAGCTCTTGCTCATAAATACTGTCCTCAAGGAGGGTTAATCTCAAAAGGGTCTCAATAAGGATAGCTTTGTAGCGTCTGGCAACCGCAAAGAAAAAAATTGATCGTCGATCTAAATCGAGAAAAAAACCCGCAGCCTCCGCTGCGGGTTTTTGAAAAGCTTAGTCTTGGGGAAAAGACTAGAGGACTGCCTTGAAGCCAGCTCCAGCTTTGAACTTAATCGCCTTAGAAGCTTTGATGCGGATCTTCTCACCAGTTTGTGGGTTGATGCCATCACGAGCTGCGCGCTTTGTTACGGTGTATGTGCCGAAACCAATAAGTTGAACGGTTTTGTCCTTCTTAACGCCCTTTTTGATACCTTCAAGAACGGCTTCGATAGCGCGTTCTGCAGCTGCTTTGGATGTGTCTGCCCCTAGTGATTTTTGCACTTCTGCAACAAGTTCTGCTTTGTTCATAAACGTGTATATTTTTGATTGAGGTTGTTTGGCCTAATGACCGTAAGAGAACAGACGCGTTGAATCCTAAATCGTCAACCTAAAATCGCTCTGAGTATGCTATTTTTTCACGTTTACAGACCCCACCTACGCTTTATAGCTCTCCCAGAGCCTCCTCAGCTCCCCTGCTGCGCCTCAATCACCTGTTTTAAAAGGATTTCAACCGCCTCAACAATCGAAAGATCTCGATCTAAAGCAATTTGATTGGCTCGCTTTAAAAGCTGTGAAGCCATCATTTTAGCCTGCTCCTCTGAAGCTCCCATTTTCAAAAATAACGATCTGATAAGATCCAATTGATCCTGCTCTGTTTCCATTATTTTGCATCCTCCTGCAGCATCGAAAAAAGCGCCTCAATTTCGACCACTCCGCCGTCATAATTCAACGACTCACCTACCACTGCGTGACGCGTCTTCAACAACGCCACACCTTGCCACCCTTTTTCAGTCGAAAATGCACTGCGCAACTCCCCGATTTTCTTCGACTCCTTATTATATAATGCAATCGGGCAAGCTGGGGCCGTTTCTGCACCCGAAATCCGGAACAATGCACGCTGCGGCCGCCCGACATTGTGCATCCGCGCAACCACCTCCTGTCCGAGATAGCAGCCCTTCGTTAACGAGACGCCCCTGCCCACCAATGCACCCTCTCCCGGCAAATCCCCCGGCCCAATCTCATCAGGCACACTCGGAATTCCCGCAGCGATCCGCGCCGGTTGCATCTGCCCTTCAGCCACGAACGTCACCCCACTCGCGACCAGGCGCGCTTTCAAATCCGCAATCACAGCCGCAGACCCCGACCACAACTCAAAGCACGGCTCCAGCGAACGACGCCCTCGAAACAACTTCCCCCCCTCCACATCCGTGCAGGCACCGTCCTCTGGCAGCGAAATCCCCAGCGCCTCCAATGCGGCCTCGGCTCCCTCTCCCACCAAAGCAATCGAAGCACCAGTCGGCAACACCTCGATTTCCACATCATCAGCAATGATATGCTGCTCCAGCTTCTGCGCGATCACCGCGGTCGCAGAGCCCTCACTAAGAATACGAAACCGCTCCTCCCCCTCGCAAAGCACCACACTATCCGCGATCACCTTACCTTTTACATCCAGCCATAGCCCATAAGTGCACTGCCCCACCTTAAACGGTCGCAGCTCATTCGAGAACTGGCTCTGCAAAAAATCCGCCGCATCCTCATCCGTCACCAGCAGGTGCGCCGCCGGCTCATACTCATATCCAAAAACAGACTTCATAAACCGCAACTTGCCCCGACTTGCCTCACTTTTCAATGGGAGAATTCGAGTTTCACACACGGATTCGAATTATGGCTTGTTCCCACACGCAAGGTCAGTTACACATCGCCGCCTGTGAAAAAAGTCACCGATATCAACATCTCTTCCAAAACTCTGCTACCATCTCCACTCGCACTGTGCGAAGAGATCGAAAAAACGGAAGCCGCAGGCAAATTCGTCGCCGAGAGCCGCGAAGCCATTAATAAAATCATCTTTGGTGACGACCGCCGACTCCTCGTCGTCGTCGGCCCCTGCTCGATCCACGATCTGGAAGCAGGTCGCGAATATGCGCACAAGCTCGCCGCACTCGCAGAAGAGGTCAAAGACCGCATGCTACTCGTCATGCGCGTCTATTTCGAGAAACCACGCACCACCGTCGGCTGGAAGGGGCTCATCATGGACCCGAACCTCGACGGCACGAGCGACATTCCAGAAGGCCTGCGCATCGCCCGCCGCTTCCTCAAGGAAGTGATTGACCTCGGCGTGCCAACAGCCACCGAGTTGCTCGACCCGATTACACCGCAATACATCGCCGACCTCATCAGCTGGTCTGCAATCGGCGCGCGCACCACCGAGAGCCAGACACACCGCCAAATGGCATCCGGACTCTCCATGCCCCTCGGCTTTAAAAACGGCACCGACGGTGGCCTCACCGTCGCGCTCAACGCGATCAAGGCAGCCAGCCAGGAACAAACTTTTCTCGGCATCGACAACGAGGGCAAAGCCAACGCCCTGACGACCAACGGCAATCCAAACTGCCACATCGTTCTACGCGGCGGCTCCAAAGGCCCCAACTATAGCGTCGAAGACGTCAAAGAAGCACGCGAGCAACTCGAAGCCGCAGGCCTCACCCCCGCGATCATGACCGATTGCAGCCACGCCAACAGCAGCAAAGATCCTGCCCGCCAACCTGCCGTCTTCGAAGAACTCGTCAAACAAAGCCTCACCGACCCGAGCATCATCGGAGCCATGGTCGAGAGTAACATCCACCACGGCAGTCAATCCTTCCCACAGCCGGTCGAAGACCTCAAATACGGCGTCTCCATTACCGATGGTTGCATCGACTGGGAAACCACCGAGAAGATGATCAAAGATGCCTACCAAGCATTGGCACCGACCTTCACCGCTTAACGACACAATAACCCAACAGAAAAACGAAAATCATGAGTAAACAACCAATTCGCGTCGCAGTCACCGGAGCAGCCGGAAACATTGGCTATGCCCTCCTCTTCCGTATCGCCTCCGGCGCTATGTTTGGCCCCGATCAACCAGTTGCACTGAACCTGATCGAGATCCCACCCGCACTCGACGCACTCAAAGGTGTCGTCATGGAGCTCGACGATTGCGCGTTCCCACTCCTCAAAGACGTCGTCGCGACAACTGACCTCGACGAAGGCTTCAAGGACGTCAACTGGGCATGCCTCGTTGGTTCCGTCCCACGTAAAGCCGGCATGGAACGCGCTGACCTACTCAGCATCAATGGCAAAGTCTTCACAGGCCAAGGCAAAGCGATCTCCGCAAACGCAGCTTCAGACGTCCGCATCCTCGTCGTCGGCAACCCTTGCAACACCAATTGCCTGATCGCAATGAACAATGCAGAGAACGTGCCAAACGATCGCTGGTTCGCAATGACGATGCTCGACGAAAATCGCGCCAAGACACAGCTCGCTCAAAAAGCAGGTGTCGATGTGACCGAAGTCACCAATATGACCATCTGGGGCAACCACTCCGCGACACAATATCCAGACTTCTACTCCGCACAAATTGGCGGCAAATCGGCAGCGGAAGTCATCGGCGACGAAGCATGGCTTAAGGATGAATTCATCCCCAACGTCCAAAAGCGCGGCGCAGCTATCATCGCAGCACGCGGCTCCTCCTCTGCAGCATCCGCTGCCAACGGTATCGTTGACGCGGTTCGTAAAATCGTCACACCGACACCGGCAGGCGACAGCATCAGCATGTGCATCTGCTCTGACGGCAGCTACGGCACCACTCCAGGCCTCATCACTTCGCTTCCTGTCCGCTCCGACGGCACTAAGATCGAAGTCGTGCAAGGCATCGAAATCAACGAGTTTAGCCGCGCGAAAATCGACGCCTCTGTCCAAGAGCTCACTGAAGAGCGCGAAGCGGTCAAAGACCTCATCTAAAAACAAACGTTCCTTTCAAACCAAGCCCGACGTATTCACGCGTCGGGCTTTTTTGTGCCAGCCGCGTCATCCTCCCGACCAACGAGCAGTCGTTGGATTCTCAATACATTCCTCTATGCGGTTGACTCGAAACCAAAGATTTACACAAAGAAAGCGATAAGCATAAAGCTCCCCCTCCCCCTGATAGAGCACACCATCGCGCTCAAGCGACCAACCCAAATGATTCCCTACCTGCATATACTGATCCGCGTCGAAGACGATGGCTCATTACATGCATTAGGCGCATTCACCACCAAAGAGAAGCAAAGCGCCTACCTAACCGCAGCAGGCCTTCAAGATAGCCAAGTTCGCTTGGACTTCTATAATGGCCCCTTCGACGAAGACACAGAAGTGGTCTATGCCGGCCACCGTCGTTGGAATATGGATCGTTTTCAACTCGCAGGCTACTTCAAGAGCGAAGGCGAGTCCTGGACATGGGTCACACAAGAAGGCTATGTCAGCGTCCTGCAAATCAACACCAATCACGAGAGCGAGAAAGCACTTGAAAAAGAAGCACTCGAACGTTACTCCAAACTACAAAAACGCTGGCGTCTGAGTTCATACGAAGACCTCATCGCACGAGAAGGCGTCGATAAAGCCCGCGCAAATATCATGCTGCGCTTCTACGAAGACGCACTGGAGTCCTTCAAGCCCAAGACCCGTCGAGACATACGAGCACTCTACGCACTCTACGCACTCTACGTCGTCATCCTCATCTTCCCCCTTGCGGTCTTCTTCTTCCTCAGCAGCACACCCGACTTTGGCGAAAACGTCGCAAACGTAAAATGGCTCCCCAACTACGCCTCTCAAGTCTCCTACTATCGCTCCAAACAAGTCCAAGTCTACGAGTTCCAGATCAGCCCGGAAAACTTCAAACGATGGGCCGAAAGCAATCACATGGAGGTGCAAGGCCTAGGCAAACAAGAAATCCTCAGTCGCTATAAAGCCTACCTCCCTGTTGATGCGCAGCAGCAAGCGAACCTCGGATCCCCCGACAACCCCGTCTCAATCGAACAATTCGAGGCATGGCAAGACGCCATCAGCATCAAGATCAGTCAAGGCCTCATCGCACTAAACTCCGATGAAAGCACCGCCACAGCCATTTATAATCCAGTCACCGGAAAAGCCTATTTTGAAAATCTAATTAACTTCTAGAAACTGGACGCCCGAGAAGCCAGCCAGTCAGCCAATTCACATGCAGATTTGACTTTTCGACAAACAGTATGAACGTTCCCCCGCAATACTAAGTATAAACCCCATTCACATGCAGGCTAAACACCCCAGAGGATTTTCACTCGTCGAGCTAATGGTTGTCGTTTCAATCATTGGAATCCTCGCGCTCTTAGCCGTCCCGGGAGTCATGAAGGCAGCACAACGCGCCGAAGCCGTCACCGTCGCAAACGACATTCGCGTCTTTGCGAATGCCATCGAATTTTACACGACTGCCGAGGGCACATACCCCTCAGAAATGACCTACCAGCGGATGCCAGATTCAATCGAAGGCTATCTCCCACACATTTGGACAGACGGCACTTACAGCTGGTTTTACGTAAACAATCAGAACCTCACATATATCTGCGTCTACAACCTAAACTTTACCCCTGAGCAAGCAGTTCGCCTCGATTCCATCATCGACGACGGCAACATCGGGTCCGGTAAAATGATAATCGGCTTCGGCGGCAGAGGACTCACCTATCTATTCCGCAAAAAATAAACTCCGAATCCGCTGGATCGCATTTAACGCTGCCCAAAAGCGAAGCTTGCCTTTCGCCCAGCGCTGCGTGATCATCTAGTTCGTTCTTTGAAAGAACCTCCGCAACCGCGGACCAAGTTCTTTCCGTAAATTTCCCTTTCAGTCACTCAGTTTCAGCTTTCCGCTGTTTCTAAGTTTCAGCTTTCAGCTTTTCATTCAGGGGGTGTCACGGATTCGACCTTGTGTCGTAATGCGAGGCTGCATGTCGGAGATAATGGAGGCTCCGTATCAATCCATTACAAATAATAATTGGCGAAGAACAATTCGCTCTTGCTGCTTAAAGCGGCAACGTTTCA
>CAJQOS010000111.1 GCA_905479975.1 uncultured Puniceicoccaceae bacterium
ACAGCAAAACGACAACCAGCACCTTCTCAACCCTCTAAATCACTACAATGAGCGGACTCATTGACGCCTCGAGTTCCAGCCAGATATGCGGCAAAGAAAGTAGACTTCAGGCGACTCTTGTCCGAAATCCGTGAAGAACCCCATTTAGGGTGATATTACATTTTTCGATATTCTACCAGATTCTCTGGGGACTGTCGCGCGGTTAAAAAATCTCAGCGCGCAGGCTTGACCCGTTTCGCCTTCAACTGACCACAGCCAGCAGCGACATCAATGCCCCGCCGTTGGCGAATGGTGCTAGGAATTCCGGCATCCTGAATAATTTGCTGAAACGCACGTGAGCGCTGCTCCGTCGGCATGGTGCCATCAAACCCTTCGGTCGGGTTGAGCGGAATCAGATTCACGTGTGCATCCATGTCTTTCAAAAGCGCCGCCAGTCGATGCGCATGATCGTCGCTATCGTTCACGCCGCCGATGAGCGTCCACGCAAAGAACACACGCGCACGCTTGATCGCAGAATATTCGTGACATGCTTCGAGCAAATCACTCAACGGCCAACGCTTATTAATCGGAATCAATTTACCACGCTCTTCATCACTCGCGCCATGAAGGCTAACCGCCAGCGAATAGCGCTTCGGGTGACGTGCGAGTTTCTGAATGCCGGGAATGTAGCCGACCGTGCTGATCGCCACACGCGCAGGGCCGATATTCAAACCGCGGTTGTCGGTGATGATATCCAGCGCCTCCATCGTCGGCTCGAAGTTATGCAAGGGCTCGCCCATGCCCATCATCACGATATTGCGCAACGTATCACCTTGAGTGCGGCGCAGCTCGCGCTCCACATGGTGCGCCTGTGCTACGATTTCGCCAGCAGTCAGATTTCTGGAAAACCCCATCTGCCCGGTCGCACAAAACACACAACCCATCGCGCAACCGACCTGACTACTGAGACAGGCGGTATAACGGCCCGGAAAGCCCATCTGCACCGACTCGACCTCAGTGCCGTCGTGCAGGCGCAGCAAATACTTCCGGGTAAATCCATCCGAGCTGGCCGTATCGTCGACCGAATCGAGCACGCACGGCTTCACCGCCTCCTCGCTGGCCAACCAACGCTGCACCGGTGGCAAAATCCCCTCTGCCGACGTCAGATCGCCTCGAAGTAAACGCCGTTGCACCGCACCAAATAGCGGCTTCGCATGCACCGGATTTACCCCCGATGCAGCCAGTTCTGCTTCCAGCGCCTCATAGCGCAGCCCTTCCAACGAAATACTCATACTGTCATTGCGTGTGTGCAGATCGCATCCACGTCAACTCCGTAACGCACTCGAAGTCAGAAGTCGCACTCATGGTCATTATTAGCTCCCGTTCTTTAACCCACAAACTCCTAACGACTAGAATTGACATTCATTTATTCAATCCGCATGATAACAAGCCTCAAGACTTCATCTAACTAATGGAAGGAGTCATTTATAACCAACGAATATACATATATTATGGAACTCAAAAAACTATCTACTCTCTTCATTGCTTCTCTCATGCTTGCTGGCACTTGCCTCATGACTACTGGTTGTGGCGAAAAGAGCGATGCAGACAAAGCTGCGGATGCAGTTGAAGAAGCTGGCGACAAAGCTGCGGATGCAGTTAAAGATCTTACCAAGTAAGCATCCCATTTGATTCACACGAAGGCGCTCCCTAGGGAGCGCCTTTTTTTGGGGTCATCGTAGTCCAGTTCCTTTAGGTGCTCGACCGATACGGCAACCGAGACCATCGCCTCCAAGCGGGTGCCCACCCATTCGACACTTCGACAAGCTTAGGGTTTGAAACAAGCTCAGGATCTACCTGACCTAAAGGAAGCCAGCAACTTTGATCATACCTTGGAAGGCATCGGAGGTGGGCTTTCTCCTCGGCGCTTTCTCGACACAAATACCTCCGACCAATCCATTTTCGCGGTCGCTACCATCAACACGGCCAAGGTCGCGACTGCGCCGACGGCAATCGTCACGCCGCTCAGTCCATCAAAAAAGAAGCTATAGCTGAACAGCACCATGTAGGCGAACTGTGCTGGCAGGGCGATGCGTGTCAGTTGCCGCCCACCGACTGCATGTAGATAGCCACTGACCAAAGCGAGCGATACGCCGGCCGATAAGAAAAAGCAGAGATGGATCGGCATCAGATCCACTGTATAGGCGAACAGCAGTTGAAACGCGAAGCAACCGGCAGCGAGAAAGAAGTAGTTCATCGGATGTAGGTTCACCCCCGTCACCGCACCAAAAATCAGCAGCACCGCAAAAAAGAACAACAATGACACCGGCGCGAAGAAACTGATACGGCTCGCCACTGGCCCGGGATTCAGCACCTTCGGCATATCCATCCCGATCGATTGAGCGCCAATCACATCTGGATAGTCCCACGTCAAATCCCAACCTCCCTCTGTAATGACACTACGATCCGTGGGCGATCCCGTGCCCGATGGGAAATTGATTTCTTCAAAGTCACTCTGCATCGTCAGCATGAAATTTTGCACACGATCTGCATTGCCCAGACTATAGTCCCAACGATTCAAGCCACGGGCATGATAGGTCACCTTCAGCGGTGCGCTGCCATGTGCAGGAATCACCACCGCCTGCGTAATCGTGCCGTCGTGCAGCACCGGCTCATCCACACCAGCACCATCGAGTTCGAAGGTGAATGCATTAAAACTCGCGTCCTGCGAGGGTAAACTGAACGCCACATAGACCGTCTGCTCTATCGGTGTCGGGTTCGGGATTTCATAGTACGCCTCAAATTCGGTGTTATAGGTGCGATACCAAAACAGCCCCTTACGTTTTGGCTCATATCCCAACTTTACATCGATGTCGCTCGCACTCGGGCTCACCTCGCTACGCCCCGACGCACCCGCCGGCGAATCATACCAGGCGATGGGATGCACTTGCCGCAGCTCCGGCCCCCAGCCCTTCATCACTTCATGGGTGAACTCACCCGAACGATCCATGGAGCGATGCGTCAACGCACCCCCAAGAATAAACCACGCAACGGCGGTGCAGATATAGACAAACCCTACGGCAAGTAGAGACAGGACTGTTAGTTTATGTGTATGCATAATGTTTTAAAAGTTGTTAGTTAAATACGTCCTCATCGCTCCAGATCCTTTCGCGTGTAATAGAGCGCGGCCTGTGGCACCTCGTCGTCGCAGATCTGTTTACTCAGGTAAATCGGCTTACCGTTTGCCCCGCCGGCATCGATCACGACATTGCCCTCCAGCGCTGTGGCTTGATATTCCGCAGGTAATTGCACCTGCCACTTCACCTCATGAATAAACAGCGGTGTGCGTGGCAACTCCAACTGCGCCTTGCCTTCGACCGGATCCAGTTTGCTGCCTTTGGTGGTGTAAACATAGGTGACTTTTGTCTTCGTATTTTTCGACGTCACCTTTGACAGGATGAGCGCCAGGCCACCCTCAGCTTCGATCAACGGCTCCACCGGACGATCATTGACCGAGCACGTGAGCAACTTTCCGCCTGCGGGTAAGGTGAAGTTGTAACGCGTTTGCGAACGATGATCGATGGTGACTTGCGCTTTGTGCAACATACCACCCTCTCTCACCACATCCGTCCAATACTGCGCAAGCGACACAGTAGAGTCCGACGTCTTCAAGCGTGGTAACACCTTTGCAGATAGACGTAGCACACCCGCCTCCTGCGCTTGCGCGGCATATACCTCCTTCGAGCCAACAAGGCTCGCCATCCACGTCGGCACGTGCCCCACGTTCGCCCAATCCGCACCCACTGGTCGCATCGCATAGTCTTCGAACGGCAACACATAAAAGGCCTCATCCCAATACGCCGTATTCGCAACGGACAGCCCCCGCACCTCCCAGACATCTCCCGCACCGACAACCGGCAACACATAGGTCAACCGAACATCCCGTGACATCACCCTGTCATCGTCCCAGCGTAAACGAACCAACGGCCCGTCTACAGTGAGCGCCAAATCGTAGCGCCCCGCCAGGCCCGCACTACTCAACGCGAGCAACTCGGCCAGCGGCGGCAATTGTAAGCTCACCTCCGACGTGCGGCCATTATCCGAAGCCGTCAAACGCACACGGCACTGCACCTCCATCGCACCTTCGTGATCGTGCACCAAATACTGCGTCGCACCTTTCCATGTCGCGGGCTCCAAGGCCTGCGGCTCATACAAAGTCACTCGCACCCGGCCACCGGCAGATGGCAGTCCGAACGTGGTCTGGTCCGTATTCGCACCGACCGCCCCCGTCACCACTAACCCAGCCGGATCACCTTCATATTGAATCGTCAACGCACTCCGCGCCGCAGACACAGCCTGAAAGTCAGTCACCGTTCGACGACTGCCCGACGCACTGCCACCCGCTCCCATCAACCCGACCCGAATCGAAGCCTCCGCGCCAGGCTCCAACAAGGCACACAGCATTCCGTCACTGGGCACCAGTTTAGCATCCAATGGTTCAACCGACGTCAGCACCATACTCGTCGGCACCAGCGGCACAGCCTGCCAATCCTCCGACAGATTCGAAATCGAGAAGCTCGCCTGCAACTCAGGCGATTCCACCGCTTCACAATTCAGCGCATAGTTTGCAGAGTGAATCACCACTGCAACCGGCGGCTTCGGCGCCTCCGACTCCAAACTCTTCTCCACCTCGCTCACACGATCTAGCAACCCCGCCAATTCGGCATACGGCATCGTTACCGACGCCTGCTGCAACTCTGAGGCCGCCACACACAGCGCCCCCGCACACACTCCAATCATTAAGTAGGCAATTAATTTTCTCATCGCCAACCATCCTAACCGCTCTCTTTGAAAACAGTATGAACTCTGTGTGAAATTGGGATGGAATCAGTCTTAATCCTACTCTGACTCCTGCCCTCGAATCCACGTCAAAGCCAGGCTGAGTGAGCACATCGCCCTGAAATACCATTTCATGTAAATAGTGCGCCTAACTGAGAGTGATAAATGTATGGCGTCTCAGTAGGAGGCTTCCTTTAGGTCGGGTAGATCCTGAGCTTGTCGAAGTGTCGAATGGGTGGCCTCCCGTTTGGAGAAAGTGGTGCCTCTCGCAGTGTCGGTCGAGCACCTAAAGGAACTCAACTACGAGAACCGCTTCTCTCGCGAGGCTAATTCAAAAAAAGCCCGCCGAAATCGGCGGGCTTTTGTATTCAATATTCGAAGCGATGTGTTAGCGCAGCTTGACCAGCAAGTCCTTGCTGTCGACTTGATCGCCAGCCTGCACTTCGATGACGTCTACGACACCATCAGCGAGTGCGTAAACGGTGGTTTGCATCTTCATCGCTTCAAGCACACAGAGTTTGTCCTTCTGCTTCACTGCTTGGCCGACGGTGACACACACGCTACTCACCATTGCCGGGATCGGTGCGCCGACTTGCATGCGGTCGGCTGGATCCGCCTTTGTCCGTTTCTTGGTTTCGGTCTTAATTGACTTATCCAGCACCACACATTCACGTGCACGGCCATTAAGCTCGAAGGTCAACGTGCGTTCACCATCTTCATTTGGCTCCGATACATTGATCAGTTTTACGATCAAGGTTTTGCCTTCTTGGATCTCGACTGAGATTTCTTCGCCGATCTTTAATCCGTAAAAGAATGCTGGTGTCGGCAGGGAGCGCGCATGGCCATAGGTGTTTACGTATTTATCCATGTCGGTATAGACCTGTGGATACATGAGATACGCAAACAGATCGTCGTCGTTGATCTCACGCTTGAACTTCTTCGTCAGCTCTTCGCGTGTGACTTTCAAGTCGACCTTCTCAGCGCGTGCGCCAGGACGACCACGGAATGGCTTGCGGTCACCCAGAACAACCTTCTGCACTGGCTTTGGCCACCCACCCTTCGGCTGACCAAGGCCGCCGGAAAGCATATCAACCACTGACTCTGGAAAGGCAGTTCCCGGCTCGAGATTGACGAGATCGGATGGCTCTACGCCCTTCGTCAATAGGAACATGGATAAATCGCCGACCACCTTAGACGAGGGCGTGACCTTTACGATATCACCCAGCACGTGATTGACCTCGTGGTAATAACGCACGACCTCAGGCCAACGCGCACCGAGCCCGAGGGCACGTGCTTGCTCGCGTAAGTTCGTGTATTGTCCACCCGGCATTTCATGCGTGTAAACTTCTGCAGAGCCAAATTTCGGACTCGTATCAAAAGGTTCGTAGAATTGACGCACCGCTTCCCAGTAGATGGAAAGTTCGTTCAAGAATCCTAGGTCGAGTTTCGTGTCTCGTTTATCGCCGCGCAGTGCGTTGACGATCGAGTTGAGATTTGGCTGCGAGGTGAGACCAGAGAGCGATGCAGTGGCGAGATCGACCACGTCGACGCCCGCTTCGGCCGCTTTAATAATCGACGCGCCGGCAATGCCAGAAGAATCGTGCGTGTGGAAATGCACCGGAATGCTGATTTCACTGCGCAACGCTTTAACCAGTTTGTAGACTGCATTCGGCGTGCAGAGTCCCGACATGTCTTTGAGTGCCAAAATATGCGCACCCATCTTCTCAAGCTCCTTCGCCATATCGACGTAATATTTCAGCGTATACTTATCGCGCTTCTTATCGAGAATGTCACCAGTGTAGCAAATCGTAGCCTCACAGACTGAATTCGTATCATTCACGATCGATTCCATCGCGACTTTGAGGTTCGGCAAATAGTTCAACGAGTCAAAGACGCGAAAGATATCCATGCCCGATTCCGCGGAATGCTTAATGAAGCCGCGAATCACATTGTCTGGGTAGTTTGAGTAGCCCACCCCGTTGGCACCCCGCAGCAACATTTGAAAACAAACATTGGGAATGCGCTCGCGCAGACGACGAAGACGCTTAAACGGATTTTCGTGCAGGAAGCGCATCGATGTATCGAAAGTCGCCCCACCCCAGCACTCTAGCGAATAGAGGTCGCCCGCGCGCTGTGCGATGGAATCAGCCACTTTCATTTGGTCGTAGCTACGCATACGTGCAGCCAGTAGTGATTGGTGCGCATCGCGCATCGTAGTATCCGTCACCAGCAGCTTCTTTTGGTCACGTGTCCATTGAGCAAATTTCGCCGGGCCGTGCTTAGTCAGATAGTCCTTTGTGCCCTTCGGTAATTTCGATGTGTGGTCATGCGCAGGCACGATCACTGGTAGATCCATCATTGGCACCGGACGGCCTTTGACCTGATCGTTGCCATTCACGATGGTCTCACCAAGTAAGTTGAGCAACTTAGTCGCGCGGTCACGACGACGCTTGAAGTTGAACAACTCTTTTGACGTATCAATCAGAGTCGTCGTCGCCTGCCCGGATACGAAGATCGGATGGTTTACCACATTTTCAATGAACGGGATGTTGGTCTTCACCCCACGGATGCGCATTTCACTCAGCGCACGATCCATGCGCTGAATTGCCAATTCGAAGGTGCTCGCCGAGGCGGTCAATTTCACCAGCAGCGAATCGTAGAACGGCGTGATCACTGCGCCGGTGTCGCCCATCGCACCGTCCAAACGAATGCCAAAGCCCGCAGCCGATCGGTAATTCACGATCTTACCATAATCAGGTGCAAAATTCTTTTCAGGGTCTTCGGTCGTGATACGTGCCTGAATCGCCACGCCATTGCGCGGGATGTCTGCCTGCTGTGGAATGCCCACTTCTTTCGAGTGCAGGCTATGTCCCTCTGCGATCAGCACTTGGCTGCGCACAATGTCGATCCCCGTAATGACCTCGGTCACGGTGTGCTCCACCTGAATACGTGGGTTCATTTCGATAAAGAACCACTCATGCGTATCCAAATCATATAAGAACTCAACCGTGCCGGCACTGTAATAGCCGATGGATGACGCGATTTGCACCGCTGCATTACAAAGCTCTTCACGCACTTTATCCGGCAGACCAATTGACGGTGCAATTTCCACCACTTTTTGGTGACGACGCTGCACCGAGCAGTCGCGCTCGTGTAGGTGCACCACATTACCCTGCTTATCTCCCAAAATCTGCACTTCGATGTGTTTCGCACGCTCGACATAGCGCTCCAAGAATACAGACGAATTACCAAATGCACGTTGCGCCTCCCCCTGCGCTTCTTCGAGCGATGCCTTCAGATCTTTAGGATCTTTAACCACACGCATGCCACGACCACCACCACCAAAGGCCGCCTTAATGATCAACGGGAAGCCAATCTTCTTTGCGGTTTTCAGTGCTGTGTTAGGATCGGTAATCGGATCCTCCGTGCCTGGTAGCACTGGAACGCTTGCTTGGTTGGCAATCTTGCGCGCTTCGATTTTATCGCCCATGCGACCAAGTAAATCTGAGCTCGGACCAACAAATGTGATGCCATTGGCTTCACAAGCACGCGCAAAACCAGCATTCTCAGAGAGGAAGCCATATCCAGGATGGACGAGGTCGACCTTCTTTTCTTTGGCTAAATCAACGATACTCTCGATATCAAGATAGGCAGCAACTGGCCCTTTTCCCTGCCCGACTAGGTAGGATTCATCCGCCTTAAAGCGGTGGACGCCGAGGCGATCCTCATTGGCGTAGATAGCGACAGTTCGGCAACCAAGCTCGGTTGCACTGCGGAAGATGCGCACAGCGATTTCACTGCGATTCGCGGCAAGTAGTTTTCTCATAGATGCTAGTAGTATCGATAATAGGTAGACTACGAACCAAATGCAGCCAATTGCGCAAGTCAAGGCAGTCTCGCAAGACTTTGAAAGCCGCTCACCGATCTCGCTGTGCATATAGCAAAAATGACGCAAACTACGAGAGCTTTTCAGGCTGAAGTTTAACCGCAAAGTTCGCCGAGGACGCCGAGCTGGTCGATTATAACGAAGCCGACAATCAAGTCTACTTGCGCATCCGCGAGCAGGATGACAGTTACTACAGATTGGAATGGCGGCTGGCTCGGCCACAGCAAATACATCGCCGATAGCTACCGGGCGATGAAGGTCAGGCGGACAAGGATAATGGCGTGATGCTCCTGATCGCAGTGCAGGAGCGCAAGATGCGGATCGCGACTAGTCGGCTACGATGATTTTCGGCGGTGGCACCGGGCGCACGTTACCGGAAAAAATACGTTTATAAATTTCGTTTTTCGGCGATTTGATCTGCTTGATGTCAAACTCTTTAGCCTGCACATAATACGGCCCGTAGCGATAGCTCGCGGCTAGCAATGGATAGCTGAAGGCATCATGCGACTTTAAATACGCTCGGCAATATACCAGATAGTCGATGGCGATGCGTATGCTCATTTGCCATTCCCACGCCAAGCGATACGACTCATCCGTGACTTGCTCCCATGCGGGGCGGGTTAACTGCATCATGCCGCGTGCGACGGAGGTGCGGGCTTTGGCATTGAGACTACTCTCAGCCCAAGCCAAGGCATAGACGAATTCCGGATCTAAATTTGCCTGGCTGGAAAGTTCATACACGAGCGGCCAAACATCTTCCGGTAATACTTGTTCACGAGGTGGGCTGAATTTCTGAGTGAGAAATATCGTGAGACACCCAAGCAGCACTCCTAACACCACTGCCACCCGAATGATCAGGCGCTCGTCACGGTGGTAGTGATGATCAATCGGCATGTCGGAGAGTGAAACATGCTTCGTCGGATCTAACAAACAAAAGTCGCCATTATGTCGGAACCGAAAACAAAAAAGCCCCCATCATGACGACGGGGGCTTTTGTTAAACTTGAAGTGTGCGTTAAGCGACGCGCTCGACGATCAGTTCCGGTGGATTCGGACGCTTTGGAGCGAGGCGGTAAGCGGTCTTGAGGTATTCAAGTGCTTCTTCCATCTTCGCTTCGTCGTTATAGTGAATCATCATCAGCGGCTCGCCTTGCTTGACTTGCGTGCCGACCTTCTTGATTTCAGAAACACCGACCGCTGGGTCGTATTTGCCGTTCTTCTTCATTGCGAGTTTCTGGACGCCTTCGGCGATCAGACCTGCATTGATGGTGTGAACGTAGCCACGCTTTGGAGCTGGCAACTTACGAACATGCTTCGCGGTTGGGAACTTATCGACATCATCGACCACGGACGAGTCACCTCCCTGAGCTTCGATCATATCCTTAAACTTCTGTAGGGCAGAACCATCCTTGAGGTGACGCTGCACAGTCTGCTTCGCAGAAAGCGTCGAACCGGCAACACCTGCGAGGCGCACGATTTCCATACCGAGCTTAAGCACCAATTCTTGAAGATCCTCTGGACCTTCGCCCTTGAGTAACTGAATGGCTTCCTTAATTTCAAGTCCAGTGCCGACCGTATCCCCCAGCGGTTGATTCATGTCAGTGACTAGAGCCACACAGCGGCGCTTCATTGAGCGACCCACGCGTGTGATGGAGCGTGCCAATTGCTTGGCTTGCTCGACGTCTTTAATGAAAGAGCCGTTGCCCCACTTCACATCGATCACCAAGCCTTCAGCACCTTCAGCCAACTTACGGCTGAGCACAGAACCAGTAATCAGTGGCAAGCTCGGGATCGTGCCAGTCATTTGACGCAGTCTGTAGAACTTCGCATCGACCGGAGAGATTTCCGGGTCTTGCTTGATAAAGGTGCAGCCGACTGTCTTCAACTGAGCCTTAAAGCCGTCCAAATCAAGGATCGGATTAAAGCCTGGAATCGAAGAGAGCTTATCGAGATTGCTGATCACATGCTCTTCGTCCACGCCATTCATAGTCGGCATGACGACACCACAAGCAGCTGCGAGCGGGCCGAGAACAAGTGTCGTTTTATCACCAACGCCACCAGTTGAGTATTTATCAATCTTTGGACGAGAGATACCAGTCAGGTCAATGACCTCACCCGAAAGCATCATCTCCTCGGCAAAAATAGCGGTCTCCTGAGCAGACATGCCCTGGAAGAAAACAGCCATCGCGAGAGCTGATTGTTGAAATTCAGGGAGATCATCATCCAAAATGGAATCGACGATATAACGAATCTCCGCGTCGGAGAATTCGCCACCGTCGCGCTTCTTTTCAACCAAATAGGTGAAGGAAGGCTTGATGAACTTACGAGCGCTTATAATATTCTTTCTCATTCAATAAAATTGCTGATACCGATCATTTTGCCTATCGAGAAGGCATAAACATTTATGTATTAGGCTATTACAAGGTGTCTTGTCGAGCCTAAATAACGGGTTTCCCTAAATATAACCCTAAGCCATACGAGCAGGAACCGAGATAAGTTCTGCATAAAGGCGAAAACTTCGCAAAAGCAGAGCTTGACGCCACGCACTCAGGTTTTTGCTCTGCCCTCATGAAAGTTTGGTTTAATCCATCTAAAGCAATCGAAAGTGCGCTATCGACAATCGCAGCTCAGACAGAGGGCTTTGGCCCAGAGTTCGTGCCCGGCGTACGCCCAGCAGATCCTCGTTTCGGCGACTATCAGGCCAATGGCGTGCTCGCCTTTGCAAAACGCAACAAGGTCAATCCCCGCGAGCTAGCGACCCGATTGATCGCCGCCGCCGAAGCATCCGGCGAGTTTGACTCATCACTGGTCACCCTCGACATCGCCGGCCCGGGCTTCATCAATTTTACACTCACGCCCGAGTTCATCTGGCAGTGGCAACTCGCATTCTCCACGAAAGAGGACTACCAGAGCGGCGCAAAAGAGCTCAAAGACGGCCGCAAAGTCATCATCGACTACCCGAGCGCCAACACCGCGAAGCAGGCACACATCGGCCACCTTCGCCCAATGGTGATCGGCCAAGCCATCGCTCGACTCCTCGATTTCTGCGGAGCCGACCTCACCCGCGACAACCATATCGGCGACTGGGGCACCAACTTCGGCACGTTGATCATGAAGATCAAGCGCGACGGCATCGACCTGACACAGCTCGGCGACAATGCACTCGTGGCACTCGACCAACTTTACAAAGACGGCAGCGCACTCGAAGTCGATCAACCTGAGCTGCGCGACATCTCCCGCAACGAGCTTGTGCTCCTGCAGAACGGCGATGCTGAGAACACCGCGATCTGGGAGCAAATCGTCGATATCTCCAAAGTCGCCTTTGATAAGCTCTTCGCGCAAATGGGCGTCGAGATCGACATCACCCTGGGCGAATCCTTCTACCGTGATCAAGTGCAGCGTATTTATGACGAGTTGACCGAAGTCGGCCTCGCCGAAGAGAGCGATGGCGCACTTGTCGTCTGGCACGACGAAGTGAAGAAATTCGCGCGCGACAACGAACGCCCCTTTCCATTCAACATCCGCAAAAAAGACGGCGCGAGTAATTACGCCTCCACTGATTTGGCGACCGTGCTCTATCGCCTCGAAGAATTCAAGGCCGACGAGATCATCTATCTCACCGACGCGCGCCAGCAGGATCACTTCCAGCAACTCTTCCTGACCACTGAAAAATGGTTCAAGGCAAAGGGCTATGCACAGCCAGAAATGAGCCACGTCTTCTGGGGCACGATTTTGGGATCTGACAAGAAGCCCTTCAAAACCAAGTCCGGCGAGTCGATCAAACTGCAAGAACTCCTCGACGAAGCACGTAGCCGCGCATTCGACGTCGTCACTGAGAAAAACCCCGACCTCGACGAAGCGGAGCGACGCGAGATCGCCGAATCCGTCGGTGTTGGTGCAATGAAATACGCCGACCTTTCCAGCAACCGCACGCAAGACTACGTCTTCAGTTGGGATCGCCTGCTCAGTTTCGAAGGCAACACCGCGCCCTACCTGCTCTACGCAGTCGCCCGCATCAACAGTATCTTCCGCAAAGTCGGCGTCGATCCCGAAGCCCCAATCGAAGGCGCTTCGCAGCTCGAAACTGACACCGAACAAGCACTGGCTCGCAAGATCATGGGCTTCGTGACCGCATTGGAACTCACGCTCAACGACCTGCGGCCACACTTCCTCTGCACCTATTTGTATGAACTGGCAGGCGCTTACAGCAGCTTCTACAACGCCGACAAGGTTATGGTCGACGATCCGGCCGTCAAAGCCCGACGTCTCCTACTCTGCGCCCGCACCCGCACCGTCTTAAAGACTGGCTTAGAGCTTCTCGGCATCAAACCACTGGAGCGGATGTAGTCCCTGAGCGAAAATCAGACACCTTAATCCGAATCATACTCTAACTCTTCCACACACTGGATTACGATTAAGAGTAGGATGAAGGTGTGGGCAAAAAAACGGCCGCAGTGCGCAATGCACTGCGGCCGTTTTCATGATAACTACCCTTTATAAAAAAGGGCCCCACATGTGCCGGTTAAGGGGGAGTTCTTGGGCCTTTTGTGTCTAAGGTGGGAACCTCCTTGTCAGTCTTTGTCTTCCGGTTGACGGCTGGACAGCCACCTCCAAGGTTTCAGTTCCCGATTTCAAAAGAGTAAAGGACAGATACTCCGATTAAGATCGAACACCGCAGGGTTGACAGAACAGTAGCCCGCGATCCCACCAGCGCAACCCGGAAAGCAGACAAATTTGGCTGATTGTGAAACGCGCGTCTCCCCATTTCCTATCCCAGCCCACTACCCATCGAGTCCGCCGCGTTTGCCCACATAAATCAGATGCTCCAATAAAAGATAAGCGCATCTTATTTAGGCGACCAGCGCAGCTCAAAAGCGCTTATAGATCAAAAAATGAAGGTGCTTTGTTTTGAAAAAAGCGCCATCAATACACTAGGTTTAGTCAACCGGCATGAACCTAGCACTACATATAGTAACAATATCTAACCAACGCCCAAATGAAAGAAAACAACAACACGCCTGATTCTACCGCCTCAAAGGCCCCAAAGCACTACCTGAGCATCCCCAGGACCTTCTCTTCCGACACTGTTCATCCCTATGATGACATCGAGTGGAGCTACCGCACCGCCGAGATTACCGACGATAAAGGCAAAGCGATTTTCAAGCAGGAAAATATCGAAGTCCCCGCCGCATTTTCAGACCTCGCCGCCAAAATCCTGTCCTCCAAATATTTTTACGGCGACATCGACCACGGCACCGATCCACTCACCGGCGGTCGCGAATCCTCTTTCAAACAAGTCGTCGATCGTGTGGCTGGCACCATTACAAAATGGGGGCTCAAAGACGGCTATTTCAAAGACAAGAAGCAAGCCAAGGTATTTGACGACGAGTTAAAGTGGCTGCTGATCAATCAATACGGCGCGTTCAACTCCCCCGTCTGGTTTAACCTCGGGCTCTACGAAAACTACGGCATCGGCAAAGACTCCGGCAAGGGCAACTACTACTGGGATCAGGAGCACGACGTCGTGATGCGCGCCGAGAGCCAATACGAATATCCACAATGCTCCGCCTGCTTCATCCAACACGTCGATGATGATATGGACTCGATCATGGAACTCGCACGCGCCGAAGCCATGTTGTTCAAATTCGGCTCCGGCTCCGGCACCGACCTTTCCACCATCCGCTCCACCCGCGAAAAGCTCTCCGGCGGTGGCAAGCCTTCCGGCCCTCTCTCCTTCCTCTCCGTTTACGATGCCGTGGCCGGCGTGGTAAAGAGCGGCGGCAAGACCCGTCGCGCCGCTAAGATGAACGTGCTCAAAGACTGGCACCCCGACATCGAAGAATTTATCGAAGCCAAGCAAGTCGAAGAGCGCAAGGCCTGGGCACTCATCGAGCAAGGCTACGATCCGTCCTTCAACGGCGACGCATACGGCTCGATCAAATACCAGAACGAGAATCTCTCGATCCGTGCTTCCGACGAATTCATGCAATCTGCCATCGACGGCAATAAATTCTTCACACGCCGCGTGACCGACGGTCAGCCATGCGAAGAAAAGGACTCCTCCTACCTGCTCGATAAGATAGCCGAAGGCACCCACATCTGTGGCGACCCCGGCATGCAGTTTGACGACACCATCCACAAATGGCATACCTGCAAAGGTTCCGGCCGCCAGAACTGCACCAACCCGTGCAGCGAGTATCTCTTCCTCGATAACTCCGCGTGTAATCTCGCCTCGCTCAACTTAATGAAGTTCCGCACGCCGGAAGGGCTCGACGCAGAGCGCTTCGCCGCAGCCGCCAAGATCTTCATCATCGCGCAAGAAATCGTCGTTGATCGCTCCTCCTACCCGACCGAAGGCATCACTTACAACAGCCACTGGTTCCGCACACTCGGCCTCGGCTACGCCAACCTCGGCGCACTGCTCATGTCTTACGGCTATGCGTATGCATCCGACTCGGGACTCGGTCTCGCGAAGGCCATTACCGCCAGCATGACCGGCATCGCTTACAAGACATCTGCCGAGCTCGCGGCACTCAAAGGGCCGTTCGCCGGCTATCACGAAGCCGCTCACTATGGTGTGCCAAATCCACCAGAGACAGACAACGTCGCCTCCATGCAGGGCGTCATCGCGCTCCATAAGAGCCACGCCGAATCACTCGACCACAACTCCCCCAAGCCGCTGGTTGACTTTGCAATCAAGGCCTGGAAGGAAGCGTCCGACCTCGGCATGCGTTATGGCTACCGCAACGCCCAAGTCACCGTGCTCGCCCCGACCGGCACCATCGGTTTTCTCATGGACTGCGACACCACCGGCGTTGAGCCAGCCATCGGCCTCGTCGCTTACAAGACACTCGCAGGCGGCGGCATGATGACCATCCCCATCAAGTCCATCCCACTCGCGATGGAAACCATGGGCTACGCAGCAGCTGCCATCGAACAAGTCTGCAAGCACGTCGAAGAATACGGCACCGTCGAAGACGTCAAGGTCGGCGGCAAAGCACTCAAGTCAGGCCTCAAGGAAGAACACTTCGAAGTGTTCGACTCCGCCTTCCGCTCCGGTCTCGGCCAACGCTACCTGCACTACACCTCACACATCGATATGATGTCTGCCGTGCAACCGTTCCTCTCCGGCGCGATTTCCAAAACGGTCAACATGCCACAGGAAGCCACCATCAAGGAAATCCGTGAAACGTATATTCACGCGTGGAAGAAAGGCATCAAAGGCATCGCTATCTACCGCGACGGCTCCAAACGCTCGGCACCCATCAAGACGACTAAGGACGTCGCTGAAGAGAAGAAGCCAGAGGTGCAAGTCGTCACCGAGCCGTATCGCCGCAAGCTGCCCGACACGCGCCAGTCGCTCACACACAAGTTCTCGCTCGGCGGCACCGAAGGTTATATCACCGTCGGTAAATTCGAGGACGGCAAGCCGGGTGAAGTCTTCATTCAAATGGCGAAGGCAGGCTCCACGATTAACGGCCTCATGGACACCGTCGGCACCCTCGTTTCGCTCTGCCTCCAATACGGCGTGCCACTCGAAACACTGGTCAAGAAATTCAGCCACGTCCGCTTCGAACCGGAAGGCATGACCAAGAATCCGCACATCCCATTCGCAAAGTCCGTGATCGATTACGTCGCCCGCGAGCTCGGCATGGAGTTCATCCCTGGCTACAAAGAAAAGATGAGCCCCCTCGCCCAGATGGACGACGCCTTCGAAGACCAAAACCCAAGCAGCTCCACCATCGAAAAAGAGGCCACCAAGATCGACACCGAGCAGTTAGAATTCCTTACCCAGAGTGAAGGCAACCTAACCTGCCCTGAGTGTGGCAGCGGTAAAGTGAAAGTCACCGGCACCTGTGCCTGTTGCTTGAACTGCGGGACATCACTCGGCTGTAGCTGAGTGATTCGCGACCCTGAGCCTGCCGAAGGGCAGAGCATCGTTAGGCTGTAGTAAACTTAAACTCCTGAAGGGCGTCCAAACGAGGACGCCCTTCTTGTTGGACAGCAAGAATGCCGGATTCGACTCTTGTTCCAGATCGCACGGCATGCGAGGGTCGCGCCGTCTAGCATCAGCAGAAAAGCGTGACAATATCCGCAGGTGCGTCTTTAACGTTTCAAATCGTATTAAACACTGACCGCATAAAGAAATGAAATTAGAAGCCGCCAACACAGACGCTTGGAATATTGCCAAAGGAAAGAACCCTGAACGCCCGACTGTCTTGCGCTTTCGCCCTAGCCTTGAGGCATTTTTGGGCGATGAGGCCTACCCCCGACGGCTGACGATCGTCTGGCAATTTGAGGCAGCGGATGCCACTGGCATGCCGACCGACACGCAAAGTGCGGACATGAAGGATTTCGAAGACATGTTGATTGCTGCGCTCGATCCGGATCGCTTGGCGATCCTTGCGTTCGTCTTCACCACTGCGGGCACCCGGGAGTGGAATTTCTATCTATCAGACGTCAGCGAAGTCGGCATTCGGATCAACCAAGCGCTTTCAACGATTCCGCAATTACCCATCGATCTCACAGTCGAAGACGACCCGAACTGGGACGAATTACGGCAAGTCTTCCAAATGTGCAATCAAGGGGCTTAGTGGCTACTTAATCGAAGACGACCGACCAATTGCCCGACTCGGTCAAAGACCTCAGCTGAGGACTAGAGCAATTAGCTGGGCGACAAGTAGATACAACTCGATTATGTCGCGCAAAAGGTTACGTCGGTTTGACGGATGCCCTCGTTCAGGGCACTGTTCTTCACTCGCACTGGCACGGGCCGAAGTGTGAGTTGGTCGATGATTGCGGCCACGCATCTCACGATGCTCTTTGCCTCGTTGCCACTGATCGAAACTTACTAAATCGCCACGATGCCGCTGACCATGACTCCTAGAAATGCAAATGCTGCCGCTTCTTTCGGGGAAAAGGCGAGCAGCTATGAGGCACATGCATTTGTGCAAACACGTGCGGCCCAGTGGCTGGCGCAGTGGTTGCCATCGGCGACTGATGCTGGGCGCTGTTTGGAGTTTGGCGCTGGCACGGGCTTATTAACCCGCCATCTAGTGGATCAAGTTGAGCATTTGGAAAGCAGCGACATCGAGCCTGCCATGGTCGAGATTTGCCAGGAAAAGTATCCCTCGGCGACGCATTGTGTGCGCGATGCATGGGCAGCCCAGCCTGAAGACCGCGGGCAATGGGATCTTATCGCAGCCTCAAGTGTGCTGCAATGGGCGAAAGAGCCTGTGCAGGTCATGCAGCACTGGCGCGAGTTGCTGAAATCCGACGGGCGTATTCTGGCTGGCTTCTTTATTGAGCCGAGTTTGCCAGAGATGTTTGCGGTGACAGGCGGCGACAGCCCTCTGATCTGGCGCAATGACGAGGCTTGGCGGGCGGTATTTGCATCCGCGGAGCTAGAGATCGTGCGCATGGAAACTGATGAGCGCCGCTACCACTATCCGAGCGCACTGGATTTCTGGAAATCGCTGCACAGCACGGGCACGGCGGTTTCGCGAAAAATATCGCCCAGTCAAATGATGCGTTTTTTTCGAGACTATGAGTTGCAATTTCGCGATGCGCAGGGAGTCTATGCGACTTGGACATTGTGCCGTGTGGAATTGAAGGCTAGCTCGTAGCCGTAATATTTGCATGGTGTGTTCACTACCAGAAACGCTACCTAACTTTACACTATGCAACCAATTGACCTCGAAGCCCACTGGGGCGAGATACGCCACGAAGCCGCACAAATCGTCGCCCGAGAGCCTGCGCTCAAGCCTTTATTGAAGGAGACCGTTCTGGATCGGAGTTCATTTGCCGAGTGCCTGACTTTCCGCCTCGCCCGTAAACTGGTGAATCACTCGACTTCGGTCAAGGTGCTGCACGATGTGTTCATCGAGGCATTTATGCATGAGCCAATGATTTTGCAGCATGTCGCGTGTGATATGATCGCAGTCTATGAGCGTGATCCCGCCTGCCCGGATGCGCTCACGCCGCTGCTCTATTTTAAGGGCTTTCAAGCGTTGGTCTGCTACCGAGTCGCTCACCACCTCTGGCTGCACGACCGCAAGGAATTGGCACTGTATTTGCAGAGCCTCATCTCTGAGACGTTCTCGGTGGACATCCACCCTGCAGCCAACATCGGCTGTGGAATCTTGCTTGACCACGCCACTGGCTTTGTCGCTGGTGAGACGACGGTGATCGAGAGCAACGTCTCCATTTTGCACGAAGTCACACTCGGCGGAACGGGCAAGGATCGCGGTGACCGTCACCCGAAAGTGCGCTCTGGCGTGCTGCTCGGTGCGGGCGCAAAGATTCTGGGCAATGTCGAGATCGGCGAAGGTGCCAAGGTCGGTGCAGGCAGCGTCGTGCTCAAAGACGTGCCGCCGCATACCAGTGTGGCTGGCGTGCCTGCGCAAGTGATTGGTAAGGCTTCCGAAGTCTCGCCAGCCCTGGGCATGTGCCAGAATTTCGAGAGTTAAGTCGGAGCGTGGTGACTCGTTGAAGATTGATCGTTGATTGCTTGCAGCATTGATCCACTTCAGCCGAGCCAAACTAACAACAATCAGCGAACAACGATATCAACACTATGTTCACACTCGCCATGGCCACGACTCAACACGCACTCTGGGCGCTCTGCCTAGCTGTCGGTGCGGGTTGTTTACTCACGGTCTTATCGCGCCGTCTGCACCTGCCCACAATCGTGCTGCTGTTACTCGGCGGCTTTGCACTTGGTTCTGAAGGCCTGAACCTTCTGCACCCAAATGAATTGGGCGAATTCCTGCCGATGATCGTATCGCTGGCGGTCGGCCTGATTCTATTCGAGGGCGGACTGACGCTCGACATTAAGGATTTCTCGCACACCTCGACTGTCATTAAACGGCTATTGACGATCGGCGTATTGATCACATGGCTGGGCTCGGCGCTCACGGCCTTTCTGGTGTTTGATCTCTCGCCCTCCTTCGCGTTGTTGATGGGCAGCCTGATTATCGTGACCGGCCCGACCGTGATCGTGCCGTTGCTACGTAGGATTCGTGTCGAGCAAAAGATTGGCAGCATTTTACATTGGGAAGCGGTGCTGATCGATTCGATCGGTGTATTCATCGCGATTCTGTGCTTCGAGTGGGTGGTCGAAGGTGGCGGCACCGTGGCGTTGCCGAATTTCTTGATCCGTATCGTCAGTGGCGGCGGAATTGGATTCATCGGCGGCTATATCATTTACTGGTTTATGAAGCACGACTGGGTGCCTGATAACATCGTCAATGCCTTTGCCCTTGCCAGCGCGATGTTACTCTTCGGCGCTACGGAATTGATCAAACCTGAGGCAGGCCTACTCGCGGTGACCATTGCGGGGCTGATCGTCGGGCTCAACAAGCCGCGTCAATTACGTGAGGTCAAAGCTTTCAAAGCTGAGATCGTCGATCTGCTGATCGGCTTACTCTTCCTGTTACTGGTCGCGCGACTCGAACTGCAGCAGTTCGTCGATTTCTTTAATGCAGGCGGCGGCTGGGTGCTGTTCTCCGTTATTTTGTTAATTCGCCCGATCGGTGTCCATGTGTCCTCTTGGGGCACATCGCTCAACATCCGCGAAAAGGCGTTGCTCAGTTGGGTCGCACCGCGTGGTGTCGTGGCGGCTTCGATGGCATCGCTATTCGCCTTGTCGCTACAATCCAAAGGCGACGCCGAAGGCGCGGCTCTGATGGAGTCTTTCGTGTATTCCATCATATGTGCGACTGTGCTGATACAGGGGCTTTCTGCTGGAATCGTTGCCAAAATCCTCCGAGTGCAACGCCCTGCTCCCAATGACTGGGTCATCATCGGCGCACATCACTTTGGTCGCGAACTTGCACGGCAACTGATACGCGAAGATGAGCAAGATGTCATCCTGCTGGATACCAATGCGCGTAATATCGCCCTGGCCCGAAAGGAAGGCCTCCCTGCCCTGCTTCGCGATGGTATGGAAGCGGAAAAACTTTACGAAGAGGAGCAGACTCTTTTTGGCACAGGCTACGTGCTGGCGTTGACTGACAATGTCGAGCTGAACCAAATCCTCATGCAACGCTGGGCGCACGAACTTGATAATGAGAAGGTATTTGGCTGGATTCCCAACGATAGTCCCACCAAAGAAGACCAACTAACCGGTCAATCCGTCTTCGGCGACCTCTCCCGCCCAGCCGTGATCGGCGGCGAACTACTCCAAGAGGAAAGCAGCTTCGAATCCGTCACATGGGAGGAAGGCATGACCTTGCCCTCAGGAGACTGGCACCCGCTTTACATACGCCGCGGCAAACAGCTCAAAGCGATTCCGCAAGACGCGGCGCTCAAGGAGTTGGTCAAAGAAGAGGACGAAGTGATCTGCCTACGTCGCTCCGAAGGCTTCCTCCTGCGTGCACTGCAAAGCGGTGGCTATCTCACGCTCGAGTGCGAGACGATTGAGCAGCTCTATACGCAACTCGCCCACGTCGCAGCCGAAGCCATTGAAGGCATCTCCGAAGAAACCATACTCGAAGACCTCGGCGCTCAAGGCCGTGTCTTCCCGGCTTTCCTCGGTCACGGCATTGCGATTCCGCACGTTTACAGTCCCGATCTGAATTATCGCGCATGCTACATTGCTTCGCTCAAGAATGGACTCGAAATTCCCGGTCAAGATGAAGCCATTGACTTTGTCTTCTTCCTACTCAGCCCGACTGGCGATACTGAAGGGCACCTCTCCACGCTCGCAGAGATTGCCAAGAGTTGCCATTCGGAGCAGCGCCGCAAGCAGTTAAAAGCCGCCCAACGCGTCGAAGATGCCATTGCTGTGATCGGGAGTTAAGGGTGAACTCCGGTTTGACCTTTAGAGCCAACGAGGCCATCAATATCTGTAATAATCAACCCCATTGTTAGATGACCGTAAAACACCTCCTTCACGTCATACTCGCTAGCTGCCTACTTCATCAATTTGTCACAGCAGCGGAAAATGCCGGCATCAAGCATGATCCTCCAGCTGCGCCAACCGTAGTGCAGGTGTCTGCCTACATCATCGACATCCTTAAAATAGTAGGTGCCGATCAATCATTCACAGGTGATGTCACTGTGCTGATGACATGGACAGATCCACGACTAGCACATGACAACGAGCAAGCCCAGGTCCTCTCCTTGCACGACATCTGGAATCCGCAAATGCTCATAGCGAACTCAAGAGGCACCACTACCACGCTCCCTGAAACTGTCGAAGTTCAGCAAGATGGCACTGTCAGCTATCGTCAGCGCCTAATCGGCACCTTCACCTCACATTTTGATTTGCACCGTTTCCCCAACGACCACCAAATACTCTCCATCGAATTTCTCTCTCGCGGCCATAAAACCCACGAAGTGCAACTCGTGCGTGATGACACATGGACCGGGCAAGCGGAGCGTTTAACGATTGCAGACTGGTCCGTGGGTGAAGTGACGTTGGTCGAACGGCCTTACACGATTCCCAGTCTCGGCATATCCGTCCCCGGGCTACGACTCGAACTGCCGGTGCAGCGCCTCGTCGGCTATTACGCAGGATCAGTCTTATCCTCTGCAACGATCATCGTGTGCATGGCTTGGCTCGTATTCTGGATACCGCCCGCATCGATCAACCCACGCATCAGTGTCTCCGTGACTTCAATGCTCACGCTCATTGCGCACCGCTTCGTCATTCAGGGCGAACTCCCCAACTTGCCCTACTTAACCACGATGGACTACTTCTTGCTCGGATCGACACTAATGGTGCTTCTTGGTCTCATCGAAGTCGTCACCGTTTTTCGGGTGCACAGTCATGGACACGAAGCCAAGGCGCTACGACTCAATCACTTCTGCCGCTGGAGCTACCCCATTCCCTTCCTTGCCCTACTTGCCTTCATCTTGCTCCGATAAGTGGGTGTTCATTGCCCCTCAGGCAGACGGCAGAGCATCATCGAAATAAAATCGAAATTCTTCACACCCAGATATTGACAAGGGACGATCCAGCAGCCACATACATCAGCTTCACTTTCGCTCGGGTGGTGTTCCGAGTTTCGTCCGCGAAACGACAACCACAATTGGCTTGCCAATTTTACCACCCGACACACACATCATGGCCCGCAAGAGGCCACTACATAAAACTTTCGCTCGGGTGGTGAAATTGGCAGACACGCTAGATTTAGGTTCTAGTGCCGTAAGGCGTGAGGGTTCAAGTCCCTCCCCGAGTATTTTAAAAGGCTCACTGTTCGCAGTGAGCTTTTTTTGTGCGATTCTGCAGCATGGCAGTCACAGCACCTTGCCCCCCTCCGCTCTGACCCACTAAGTTTCGCATTCCCACTTTAGCGCAGTCTGATAGGTATGCCACGGCAGAGTGGCGCACTTGATACGTGCAGGGAATTTCCGCACACCGGCAAGCGCGGCGACCTCGCCATCCACCGACAAATCGACCTCGATATCCGTTGATAAAAGCTCAGTAACGCGCTGCTGCATCGCGGCGGCTTCTTGCAGAGACTTCCCCAGCAGCGCTTCGGTCATGATCGAAGCCGACGATTTACAAATCGCACAACACGCCGCCTCAAACTGCACCGCTTCGATGCGCCCGTCCCGCACCACTAGATACACTGTAATCTTATCACCACAGATCGGATTGTAGCCCTCCGCAGTATGCGTATAATCGGCCAACGCACCGTAATGCCTTGGCCGCTTATTGTGGTCGAGAATGATGTCTTGGTACAGGTCGTGTAGGTCGTCGGACATGGGCGCTGCGCTAGATGACTAATTGCTGATTTAGCAGAAGAACTGCTTCATTTTGGTTAACGCGGCGACCAAGCGCTCCACATCTTCGAAGTCATTATAAAATGCAAAGGACGCACGCGCCGTCGCTGGCACGCCGAAGCGCTTGAGTAAGGGTTGAGTGCAGTGATGCCCCGCTCGAATTGCAACGCCGCCCGCATCCAGGAAGGTGCCGATGTCATGCGGATGAATGTCGTCGATTAGAAACGAAATCACTGAAGCCTTTTCAGGCGCGGTGCCGATAATGCGCAATCCATCAATCGCACTCAGTTGCTCCGTCGCGGCTTTTAACAGCGCCAGCTCATGCGCCAACGCTCCCGCACGATCGAGACCGTTCAAATAATCAAAAGCTGCCCCCATTCCAATCACACCCGCGATGTGCGGCGTGCCTGCTTCGAATTTACCTGGGATGCCCTTGTAAGTCGTGCCGTCGAAATCGACCTTCTCGATCATATCACCACCACTCTGATACGGCGGCAGCTTTTCGAGCCACTCACGCTTGCCCCACAACACTCCGATGCCAGTGGGGCCGCAAACCTTGTGACCGGAGAAGACGAAGAAATCACAGCCCAACTCGGCCACGTCCACTGGCATGTGTGGAGTCGATTGCGCGCCGTCCACTAGAACTGGCACGCCAAGCGCATGGGCCTTCTCGATGATGGTCTTCACCGGATTGACCGTGCCGAGCGCGTTGGACACATGCACCACCGAGACGAGCTTAGTCTTTTCCGACAGCAGCGCTTCAAAAGCCTCCATATCGAGCACGCCACGATCATCGACCGGAGCCACTTTCAAAATGGCGCCCGTCTTTTGCGTAGCGATCTGCCACGGCACGATGTTTGCATGGTGCTCCAGGTGCGTGATCAGAATCTCATCACCGGCCTGCAGCACGGACTCGGTAAAGCCGTGCGCAATTAAATTGATCCCCTCGGTCGTGCCACTGGTAAAAATGATCTCATCCTGATCCGCGGCTCCAATAAACGCCGCAGCCTTGGCACGCGTCGCCTCATAGGCATCCGTTGCTTGCTCGCTCAGATAGTGGACGCCGCGATGGATGTTGGAATTCTCCGCGCGATAGTAGCGATCCACCGCTTCAATCACGGAGAGCGGCTTTTGTGCGGTCGCCGCACTATCCAAATACGTCAACGGCTTGCCGCGCACTTCCGTAGCGAGGATAGGAAAATCTGCCCGCACACGGCGGGTGTCGAATGTCAGTGCATCAGTCACGACAGCAAAGTCACCGACTTACGAAGAAATCTCAATTGTAATATTACAAATTAAACGACTGGCGCCTTCTGGTTCGCCAACCAGCGCTCAATGCGGCCGATGGCTTCTTTGAGGCGTGGGTCTTCGGGCTTCATACGATCGAGCACGTTGATGGCGGTATCGGCGTAGTCCAATGCCGTCGCAGAGTTGAGCTTATCCAGCTCCGAGTGCTTGATCTCGCCATTACGGATCATGATCTTGGCATCTTGCTCGATCTCGGCATTGCTGCCACCGGGCGCACCAAACTCGCCCTTCCCTTTGCCGCTACTACGGCCACCGCCGCCTTCGCCCTCGCTGGAGCTACGCTCGGACTTGCCGCGTGGTTGCTGCTCAATGCCGGTGGGATACTGCTTGCCGTCCTTGCCGGTGACACTCTCTTGAGGCGCGATGCGCTCCATTTTCTCCATGGCAATACGATTACGGCGCACCAAATCACCCGACACGCGGCAGAGCTCGGCAATTACACTGTTCGACATGTTCGGCCACTCTTCCAGAGCGATCTCGACGGCATTACGCTTATCGGCGTTGGAGCGGTAGATGCCGTTGGTGGAATTCGCCCCGAGCGCATGACGCAACGCATCGGTGCGGGAGCCTTCATGCACTTCGGCAGCAATCGACTCTGCCTCATTACGCTGCACGGCCAAGAAGCGGTGAAAGCCGTCTGCCAGCCAGTATTTTGCACCGTCGTAGAACACGGTGATTGGCGGAAACACCGCGCCGCCAGCCATTTCATCAGCGTAGCTATTAATCGCGTCATCATTGGTCTCCACACGTGTCTGTGTGCCACCATAGATGTCAATATTGTCGAGGGTCAGATCTTGGGTTTGCATAAATATAAAAAGAGAATTTGTGAGCGCTGCCCTGCCAGTTGACAAGTGAGAATACGCGCTACCGCTCAATAAAAAAACCACTCCCGCCGCATGGCAGGAGTGGTTCTAAATATAAGATTTGGAGAGTGTTGAAACGCAAGCGAATAGACCGCAACCGTGCCCCCGCCGCCCTACTCGCCCGACATCTTCGCCTCAACGACGACTTTCACACCTTCTTGGCGAAGATTCACCTGAAAGGCTTCGTCGATCTGATCGAGCGGGAATTTGTGCGTGACCAGCGAAGAGACTGGCAGTCCGATACGCTCGGCACGCTGCAAGAAGTGATAGGCGCTTGGATACTCAAAGCTATTGTAAACCCAACTGCCGACTAGAGAAATCTCCTTGGCACATATATCACGGTGTGGGTTGATCGCGCATTCACCACCATCGACAAAGTGGCCAACTTCACAGATACCTCCGCCACGACGGATGAGCTTGTAAAGGTTGGCGTGAGCCACAGGCACGCCTGTCACTTGGAAGCCCCAGTGTGCTCCGAGTCCCTTGGTCAGGCTCTGCACCTTCTCGGCGATCTCATCGATACCGGAATATTCTTTGTAATTGATCAGCTCATCTGCACCGAGACGACGAGCCATTTCTAGGCGGCTCGGGTTGCCGTCGAGTGCTATAATGTTATTCACGCCTGCAGTGCGCAACACGGCGATCATGAGCAGGCCAATCGGGCCACAACCTTGCACGACGACGCGTGAGCGGAAGTTCAGGCGATTGTTACCACAGCTACGGGCACGCTCGAGCGCGTGGCACACCACGGCCGCCGGCTCGATCAAGCAACGCAGCTCGACGCTCATATCATTCACGACGAAGAACGATGAGCCTGGGCGGATGATCATATACTCGGCGAAATAACCATTTAAGTGATCATTTGGCTCATCCGGTAATAAACCATACACCTTGAGTTCGTCACTGAGGTTTGCCTTTGCTGGATTGTATTTAGCGACCAAGCAATTCGGCGAGGTCTCCATGAGGCTGGTGACTAGTTTGTCGCCGACCTTCACAGCCTTGCCAACGCTGTCCATTTTCACGTTTTCGCCAACCTGCACCACTTCGCCCGTGCCTTCGTGACCGAGGACGTTTGGAGTGAGGGCGAACGGATCGGACTTGTAGCAGTGCACATCGGTGCCACAGACGCCACAAGCTTCGACCTTGAGGAGAATTTCGTCGGGACCGATCTCACGGATCGGAAATTCTTTGATCTCAAGCTTACGCGGCTCGACCAATACGGCGGCGCGCGCCGTCTTACCGACGGGAGCGGTGCCAGTCGGTTGAGCTGCGGGCTGAGGCGTGGCGGCAGCAGATGCACCTGCGATGACCTCGCTGACGATGCGGCTGATATCTTCTTCACTGATACTCATATAAAATTGATTTTTTCTGATTGTTAAAGAGGACTCGATTAGTCAGTAGCAGAAACAAAATCAGGCGCCCGATTAAAGACGCCTGATGATTTAAAAAGCATACGCTCGATTAGATGCTCAAGCCGAGTTGACCGAAGGCCATCTCACGCTCGTCGAGCAATTCTTGATTCGAAGCAGCGATCTTCTCTTTCGCGTAATCTGTCAGGCTGATACCTTCGACGACGCGCCATTTACCAACAGCGTCCACCTTGATTGGTAGCGATGTAATGATGCCAGCCGGTGTGCCGTATTCTCCACTGGAGATCACACAAACACTATGGAAGTCACCACGAGTTGGCGTGCTAAGATCACGAACGGTATCGACGATCGCATTGGCAGCGGAAGCCGCAGAAGACGCACCACGTGCAGCAATGATTGCCGCACCGCGTGTGCCAACTTCTGGCACGAAGGTGTTTTTCAACCATGCTTCGTCGGTAATCACGTCAGTTGCTTTATTACGGCCGATCTTGGTGTTGTAGAAGTCAGGAAACATTGTCGGGCTATGATTCCCCCAGATGCACAGTTCGGAGACTTCAGCAACTGGCACGCCAGCTTTTTGAGCGAGTTGAGTCTTCGCACGATTCTCGTCGAGACGAGTCATGGCGAAGAACTGCTCATCAGGAATGCTTGGAGCACTCTTCATGGCGATCAGGCAATTCGTGTTACACGGGTTACCGACGACAACAACGCGCACACTTGGCTTTGCGTTGTCGTTGATCGCTTTGCCTTGGCCAACGAAGACCTTACCGTTGATACCGAGCAAGTCAGCACGCTCCATACCTTTTTTACGAGGCACGGAACCGACGAGCAATGCCCAGTCGATGTCCTTAAAGCCAACGCTCAAATCCGAAGTCTGAACGATTTCAGTGAGCAGCGGGAAAGCGCAGTCATCAAGCTCCATAGCGACACCCTTAAGGGCGCCCATACCAGGCTCGATTTCTACGAGGTTCAAAGCAACCGGTTGGTCTGGGCCAAACATGGCACCCGACGCAATGCGGAATAGAAGTGCATAACCAATGTTACCAGCTGCTCCAGTAACTGCGACGCGAATAGGATCTTTTTTCATAGGTAGTATATGTCTTTGGTTGAAAAAAATTATTTCATTTTGTCCAAGATCATATCAGTGATCTTCTGGACAAGTGCTTCGTCAACATCGCCTGTTGGGAGGTCGCAACCACAAGCTTCAGCGCTGGGCTGTGGCTTCGTGTGCACTGTGTAAGCAGCGGCGTCGCAGAGTTCACACTCCTTGAGTTCGTCGAGGCGGTGATCCGGCATGCCGAGCTTTTGGCGAATTTCGATAAGTTCCTTGAGCTTGTCTGGACCGTATTGCTTTGGACCACCGATTTGCATGGTGATCGTTACAGTGTGGCAGAATGCATCCGTGTTTTCCATCTTCCAGTAAGCGTCTTCGACGTCCTTACCCCAGCAGATCACACCGTGATTTTGCATCAGGATGGATTGGTGCTTCTTAGCAAGCTTAGCAACTTCACTCGCGTTCTCAGGAGAACCTGGAGTCTGGTAGCTAGCGAAACCGATTTCACCGAGGAAGACTTCTGGCTCAGGGATGAGGCAAGAAGGAGGTGTGACACCGGCAACGGCAAAGGCGGTTGCGTAAATTGGGTGAGCATGCACGCAAGACTTCGCATTTGGCTCATTCTTCATAATCGCCAAGTGAGTGTTCACTTCAGATGTGCGAGGACGTGTGCCTGCGACTTGGTTACCATCGAGATCTACCATGCAGATATCGTCAGGAGTCATGAAGCCTTTAGAGATGAGTGTCGGTGTGCAAAGCACGAGGTTGTCACCCACGCGGACAGTGATGTTACCACCGTTGCCATCGACATAACCTTTGTTCCAGATACGCTCACCGATTCCACAGATGCGCTCTTTGAGTGCCTGAACCTCAGGAGAGTAGAAAAATGCTTCGAGCTCTGCGGCTGTCTTTGGGTCAGCGCCAGGAGTCCAATCAAATACTGCGTTTGGCAATACTGGGCTGTGGATACGTGGGCTGCTACCACTCGCGGCAGGAGCTGCAGCTGCAACTGGTGCGGACTTCTTATGCTTACGTAGGATGTCGCGTGCCATCGGCGTGAGCTTTGCATTTGAGGGAACGGTCGACAGGCATTGGCCTTGCGCGATCATTGCTTCGAGATCTTTCGCTGTGTATAGTTTGCTCATAATATTTTGTCTTTAGTTTTTTAAAAAAGTAACTGGGATCGGCGACTTTAGTCGCCGCATTGGCAGGGAAAATGGGAGGCAGCTGAAGCAGCCGGTCCTTGATTTAAATTATTCTGTCGGTGGTGTGTATTGATAGGAATCAAGCAGTGCGACGGTGATCGCATCTAATGGGATCGGGCGGTCAAACGGCTGCATCGCTTCGGCTCCTTCGACGTAGAGAACGGCGTCCCCTACTCCAGCTCCGAGATCGTCATAGGCAACGAGTGACCATGCACTGGAAACATCAGTCGTATTCTTCCCTGTCAACTCGTCAGCTCCCATCGGAGAGATGACCACCCAACGTCCACCGCGAAATGCGGGATCGCGAACGCCGAGCGTGACAGTTCCAATTACTTTTCCTGGTTTCATGAATTAATCAACGATCCCCATTATTTGGTTACGAATCGGCGAATGATTATCGTGCACGGTGCCTTGTGTCCAAGAACCGTCCGTTGTAATAAACACTCGCGCATGAATGCCTGCGCCCATTGGATCGATGGCCGCAAACGGTGCGCCCGCGTCCGCGCCAGTCTCATCGATCGGAGTGCAAAGCACTATTGTCCGACCTGTGAGACTGGGATGACCGAAGCTGGTTACAGCATGGCCGTCTACGCGTGCGAGGATCATTTACTCAGAATTAGGAATTAATAATTAGGAATGAGGAATCCCTAGAACTATCGAACGATGTTCAGGTTATTCACCAAGGTGCAACGGCGGTAACGTGTGAAGGTGCGTGGCGTTGTAATGCCCTCACCTGTTGTGGTTGCGATGGAGAAGCTGATAAAGCCTTCACCACCGAGACCTAGACCAGCCAAACAAGGGCCGTTCTTAACGAAAATCGTAGTGTCCATCGCTTGTCCCATCTCAGTCATACGTGAGACATTCATGGTGTGGATCATCGCGGAGTGCTTATCACCGTGCTCAGATTGCTTAGCGATGCTAAGACCTTGAGCGAAGTCATTGGCACGAACGATTGGCAGCAACGGCATCATTTGTTCTTCTTGAACGAATGGATCGTTGGCATCAGTCTCAGCGATGAGCATTTCAACCTTAGTGTCGATATCCAGACCAGCGATGCGTGCGAGTGCGTCGGGGTTTGCGCCGACCCACTTACGGTTAAGAACCGGAGTGCCACAGCCTACGCCGTTCTTATAATCAAAGACTTCGTTTTTAATTGCTTCGAGCTGCTGCGCATTGAGGAGCACCGCACCTTGGCGTTGCATCGCTGCAAGCGTCTTTTGATACGAGTCACCGACTGCGATGATTTGTTTCTCACCGATGCAGAGCAAGTTGTTGTCGAAACCACCACCAGCGATGATGTCGCGAGCGACACGGTCGAAGTCGAGTGCATTGCAATCGTCAACCAGAACAGGAGGATTACCAGGACCTGCGCAAATTGCGCGCTTGCCAGTCTTCATCGCAGCATCCACCACACCAGGACCGCCAGTGATGCAGAGCATATTGACGTCGTCATGCGTGCAGAGTGCATTGAAGGAGTCGATGGAAGGCTTCTCAATCGTGCAGAGCAGATTAGAGATACCAGTTTCGGCTTTAATCGCTTCGTTGAACTCGTTAATTGCGAGTGCAGCGACGGCGGCACCACCTGGATGCGGATTAAAGACGATCGAGTTACCGGCAGCGACCATGTTGACGATGTTACCAGCGATGGTCGGCACAGAGTGCGTCAGCGGAGTCACACCAACGATGACGCCCCAAGGAGCGGCTTCGTCCATTGTGATACCGAAATCACCACTCATGCCTTGCGGCGTGAGGTATTCTGGTCCGAGCACATTTTGCACACCCTGAAGTTTCGCAGGTTTGTGCGCAAGGCGACCGATCTTGGTTTCGTTAAACTCGATCTGCCCCCAACGCTCAGCGTTAGCGACACACATTTTCTTAACGAGATCGACGATCTGTTTGCGAGCGGCCCAGCCTTTTTTCTGGAGCTGCTCAAAACCACCACGTGCTGCTGCCACGGCTTGATCGGCGTCGTCAAAGACACCGTGCTTACCGGGACGAGTTTGGATGGTCGGCATCGATAGCCCACCGTTGGATTGCATCTGCGCGAGCACTTCACTCACTACATTACGAATCGCTGCTTCATTCAATTGACTCATGTAAAAATCCTTTTTCCTTTAGGTTTAACCGTTCTTCGCTTCGTAAGTCTTGTTACCAAGAATGCTTACGTTATCGACGAGACCGACAATGGCTGCATCTACCGGTAGTGCTTTGAGGCCATCGGCCTGACGAGCAGAACTACCTTGGGCAAACATCACGAGCTCGCCCTCTCCGGCGCCCAGCGTATCAATCGCGACAATCGTATTGCTGCCGGCTTTGAGTTTACTGGGATCTTCCGGATCGACCAACATCGGACGAACCATGAGGAGCTTACGCCCCCGCATGCTCTCGTCCTTCTTCGTCGAAACGACGGACCCTATGATTGTTCCCAGATACATCGGATTTACTTAGTTGCGCGCTTAGCGGAAGCTTTAAGAGCAGGAACGATTGTTTCTACATCTTCGTGCGGACGAGCGATTGTGTGTGCGCTCACAACTTCGCCATAACGGCCAGCTGTTTCTGCACCAGTTTCGATCGCAGCATTAACTGCAGCAACGTCACCTGTGATTACTACACTTACAAGAGCACTGCCGACACCCTTCATAGGGCCGGTAAGTTCGACGTTTGCTGATTTGAGCATTGCGTCTGTGCCTTGGACAAGAGCGACAAGGCCCTTAGTTTCGAGAATTCCGATTGCTTGTTTTGCCATGATATTATGTGGGTTGATTTGAATTAATTATTACTTGTTTAGAAATTTGTTAGCTTGCCTCGATGTTGCGAACGACTTCGCGAGCGATGACGAGCTCTTCGTTTGCCGGGATGACGACCACCTTGATAGTGGAGTCGTCGGCACTGATGACACCTTCCGCACCACGAATGACTTTCGCGTTACGCTCGGCGTCGATTTTCACGCCAAGACCTTCGAGGCCGGCGCAAACTGCTGCACGCAGTTCGGGATCATTTTCTCCCATACCTGCGGTAAATGAGATCACTTCGGCTCCGCCCATCTTGAAGAAGAACGAACCTGCCCAGTGACGAATGCTGTCGATGAGGACATCGATAGCGAGTTGAGCATCCTTATTGCCAGCGGCAGCGGCTTCGCCGATATCGCGTGCATCGTTACTCACCTTTGAGAGACCCAGAAGACCACTCTCTTTGTTGAGCTGACGTTCAGCTTCCTCGACGGAAAGCCCGAGCATCTTACTCACATAAGGAATCGCCATGGAGTCGAGATCACCAACGCGGTTGTTTTGCGGTAAACCGCTTTGCGGGCTGAAGCCCATACTCGAACCGATTGCGACACCATTGTTGATGCCAACTACGGAACTACTACCACCGAGGTGGCAAGAGATCACTCGAACTGGATCACCTGTGTATTCGCCTGGCCCATCGACATAGAGACGACGTGCACGTTCGGCCACGACATCATTACCAACCATCTCAGCAGAGCGTTCGGCAATGAATTTGTGACTCGCACCGTGAAAGCCATAACGACGAATCCCCAAATCACGCCAAGCTTGTGGGATGGCGTAAGTGGTGAATGCCTCGTCTGCCCACTGGAAGAACGCAGTCTCGAAAAGAGCGACACGTTTTACAGAGGGAAGCTTTTCAGCGAAGCAGCGAATACCTTCAGAGTAGGCCGGATTGTGTGCGGGAGCGACCTCCTTGAAGCCATCAAGAGCTTCAAGGACGCGCTCATCCGCAGTTACACAACCACTGAGATCCTTACCGAGGACGGTTTTAAAACCGACCGCGTCCAGATCTTGACCGGATTGAAGATGCCCGTCGCCAACCAGAGTTTCGAGCATTTGCTCAATACACGGGGTGTATTCAGTGACGCGCTCAAAGCCTCCATCAGCCAACAGGGTGGCGACAGTATCGCTCATCTCAAAAAGACGATACTTGAAGGAGGTGGAACCAAGGTTGGCGATTAGGATCTTCATTAGAAAAATGTTAAGCTGTTTTCGGTTGACCAGTTCTCAGTAATAAAACTGAAAACCGGAAAACCAATCACTGAAAAACTGTGTTAGCCAATCCAGCTACCGAGTTTCGAAAGGTCGTCATGTGGACGAGGGATCACCTGAACGGCAACCACTTCACCCATTGAACCTGCAGCGTCGGCACCTGCTTCAACCGCAGCTTTAACAGCAGCGACATCGCCAGAGAAGAAAGCAGTCACGAGACCACTTCCGATTTTTTCCCAGCCAGTCAATGTAACGTCAGCTGATTTTAGTGCGGCATCGGATGCTTCCATGAGGCATACGAACCCCTTGCACTCGATCATTCCTATTGCTTGTTTAGCCATAATATTTGTTTCCCTTTAGGGTTATGCTTGAAAGTATTTAAGCAGGTCGTCGTGTGGACGTGCGATAACGTGCGATGCAACCAATTCGCCTGCGCGATTTGCTGCTTCAGCACCAGCTTCGACGGCTGCTTTGACGCTGCCGACATCACCTTTGACGAGAACGGTCAAAAAGCCGCCGCCAATGGAGATTTGTTTTACAAGGCTAATGTTAGCTGCCTTAGCCATAGCGTCACTAGCTTCGATTGAGCCAGTGAGCCCTTTTGTTTCTACCAATCCGATGGATTCACTCATGATATATTTTGGTTTGTGGTTATGTGTGTTGAAATGAGAGTTATTTATTTGATGAGCTCACAAGGAGTGTCATCACCGAAGCCGCAAGCGTTGCCTTCGTCTGTGTCGATGTGGACTTCCAATTTAAAAGAAGGATCCACACGAACGAAGAGATTATCGAAGGTGACACCAATGTCGCCTCCCACGCGGAGCTTCATGTAAGATTTATTTTCGACGCCGTAATGCGCTGCATCATCTGGATGCATATGAACGTGCGGTGCAGCGCGAATCACGCCCTGTTCCATCTTGAGGAAGCCGGCAGGCCCCATCAGCATGCAACCGGGTGTGCCTTCGATATCGCCGGAGTTACGAATTGGAATCTTAAAGCCAAGCGAGATCGCATCTGTATAAGCGAGCTCGACCTGATCGAAATCACGGCAAGGACCGAGAATACGCAGGTTCGAAATGACGCGACTGCGCGGGCCGATCATAGTGACCGATTCCTTCGCAGCATATTGACCGTCCATGTATAGATCCTTCATCGGCGTGAGCTGGTGCCCCTTGCCGAAAAGAACCTCAACAGAGGCCTGAGAAAGGTGACAGTGGCGTGCACTGATATTAACGACCAAAGGATTCGGGCCACCGGCAGGCTTCAATGCGCCACTCGCAACAGGATTACGCTGGAGACTGGTGCGAACCATCTGCTCGACCTGTGCACGATTTAAAAGTTGATTACTCATATTGAAGTGATTGGAGAAATGTTGGAATTCCTGTAAAATCCAAATAAACCAACATAAGTCAACATATATCTTGCAAAAACAAAGAAATACCCAAATAAACACACTCACACACGTCATGCTCGCCCAAGAACGCCACCAACAGATCCTGCAACTCCTTGAAGAACAAGGAACTGTCCGCACCGTAGACCTTGCGGAGCAATTTCAATGCACCGACGAGACGATTCGGCGCGATCTACAGATACTGTCGGACAACAATCAGCTCGCCCGTGTGCACGGTGGAGCCAGCAGCCTGAACGGCCGCCCCCTACTACAGTCCTTTACAGAGCGCCGCGCACAGAACGTCGAGCACAAGCAAGCGATCGCAAGAGCAGCCCTAGAGCTAATCACCCCCGGGCGGACATACGCTTTCGATAGTAGCACCACAGCCTTTGAGCTGGTATCCGCGCTACCTGACCTGCCCTACCGCGTCGTGACGAATGCCTTTGCCGTGATGGAGCACATTGCCCGCATGGGCAGCGTGGAGCTCATCTCAACCGGAGGTCGCTACCACCCAAAGACGCAGACATTCACTCGCAGCGACAGTTACGTCACACTGCAGCGCCACAACATCAACATCGCCTTCATCTCCTGCATCGGCCTGGACACGCTCCGTGGCGCCAGCGAAGGCTTCGAAGAACAGGCCGGATTCAAAGAAGTGCTCGTGCAATTTGCCCAAGAGGTCGTGCTGATGGTCGATTCGAGCAAATTAAACACCTGCTCCGAGTATTTTTTCGCAGAACTTAAAGACCTAACCCACATTATCACTGATAGCGATGCCTCCCCCGAATGCGTCGAAGCGCTCAGAGCTCAAGGCTGCAAAGTGACACTCGCCCAATAACACCCACTCACAACTACCCAACCATGAGTCAAAATAAAGTATATCTCGCAGTCGACCTCGGCGCCGGCAGTGGTCGAGTCCTCGCCGGAGAATTCGACGGCAACCGCATCGAACTCCACGAGCTCAATCGCTTCGATAACATTGGACTCCAACTTCCCACTGGAGTGCATTGTAATATTACACAGCTTTACCAAAACATTCTTGAGGGTCTTAGAATCGCGGCTGACACGTATGGTGATTCCGTTGTCAGCATCGGCATCGACACATGGGGCGTGGACTATGGCCTGTTCGACAAAGACGGTCGCCTGCTGGGTCTTCCCTACAACTACCGCGACAGCCGCACCGACGGCATGATGGAAAAAGCCTTTGAGAAAGTCTCAAAAGAAGAGATCTACAACAAGACAGGTGTGCCGTCCCTGTTCTTCAACTCACTCTACCAGCTTCTCTCAGAAGTTGAAAGCAGAAGCCCCGCACTCGAAAGCGCAGAGGACATGCTCTTCATCCCCGACATGCTGGGATATTGGCTGACGGGCAAGAAGACACAGGAACGTAGCTTTGCCAGCACCACCCAGCTGTATAACCCCACGACAAAAGATTGGGACTTCGAGCTCATCGAGACACTCGGGCTTCCCAAGCGCCTCTTTAAAAAAATCAGCGATCCCGGCACCGTGCTCGGCGAGCTACGAGACAAGGTCGCCACAAGAACAGGCCTAGAGGGCGTGAAAGTCATCACAGTTGCAGGGCATGACACAGCAAGCGCCGTCGCAGCAGTGCCGAGCCAAGCTAAGACGCCAGCCTTTCTCAGTAGCGGCACCTGGTCACTACTCGGACTAGAGCTACCGAAGCCAGTCATCAATGAGCAGTCCCTCGCAGACGGCTTTACCAACGAGATCGGCGTCAATAACACCGTCCGCTTTCTCAACAACATCTGCGGGCTCTGGCTCATCCAAGAAACCAAGCGTTACTGGCGCGCTGGCGGCGAAGATGTCCCCTACAGCAAAATGGCAGGCTTCGCAGCCGAAGCCACGCCCTTCCGCAGCCTGATCAACCCGGACGACAAGCGCTTCATTGAGGCTGATCGCATGCCGGAAAAGATCCAAGCCTTCTGCCATGAAACTGGGCAACCCATCCCTGAGACAAAGGGAGAAATCATCCGCTGCATTTACGAAAGCCTCGCGCTGCGCTACGCAACAGTCTGGCAGAAGTTGATCCAATACACCGAGCACAAACCGCAGACACTCCACATCGTAGGAGGCGGCTGCCAAGACAAACTCCTCAACCAATTTGCAGCCAATTCAATCGGCGTAAGAGTTGCAGCCTGCCCGGTTGAAGCGACCGGCCTAGGCAACATCCTCGCGCAAATGCTGGCCGATGGTGAAATTAACAATCTCTCTGAAGGCCGCAAAATCGTCCTCAACTCTTCACTCGTCGAAACATTCGAACCCGAGGATCAAGTCATCTGGAGAGAGGCCAAAGCCAAATTCGCGAACATCACTTAACTTTAAGTGAAAAATTAATAAGTAAATGAAAAGCGAAATACACATTGAAAATCCTGACGTCATCTTAATCGGAAGCGGGATCATGTCTGCCACACTCGGAGCCGTTCTGAAAGAGATGGATCCGAGCCTACGTATTCAACTCTACGAAGTCACCGATGGGCTCGCCTGCGAGGCATCCAACGGCTGGCACAATGCAGGCACTGGGCACGCTGGACTCTGCGAACTGAGCTACACGCCCGACTACGGCGCCGACGGCGAAGTCGATGTCAGTAAGGCCATCGAGATCTTCCACCAGTTCGAGCACTCGCTACAATTCTGGGGCCACGCCGTGCGCACTGGTATGATTAAAGATCCAAAGGATTTCGTCAACCCAGTGCCACACCTAAGCTTCGTCTATGGACAGGAACAAGTCGACTTCCTGCGCTCACGTCACCGCCAGCTCACCAAGCACCACTTCTTCAAGGAAATGGAATACACGGAAGACCGTGACACTATCCGCAAATGGTCACCACTCATCCTGGAAGGCCGCGACAACGAACCAGTCGCAATGACACGCATGCCGCACGGCACTGACGTCAACTTCGGCGCACTAGCAGATGGGCTAATCCAATGGCTTGGCAAACAAGAAGGCTGTGGATTTGCGACACAAAGCCGCGTCACCGACCTCACCAAATGCGGCGAAAAATGGGAAGTTAAAGTAAAAAACCTTCAAACAAAACAGACAATCACCAACACCGCGGAGTTCGTCTTCATTGGTGGCGGTGGGGGCAGCCTTCCACTACTTCAAAAATCAGGTATTGCCGAAGCAAAAGGCTTCGGCGGATTCCCGATCGGAGGCCAATGGTTGATCTCCGAGAAGCCAGAACTCGTAAACCAACACACGGCAAAAGTCTACGGCATGTCCCCCGGAGCGGCACCAACAATGGCAGTCCCACATCTGGACACCCGCATCATCGACGGCAAGAAGGCACTGCTCTTTGGACCCTACGCATCATGGACTACTAAATTCCTACATGAGAAAGGTAGCGCATTTGATCTTCCAGGTTCCATTCGCCTAGATAACATCGGGTCATTGATCAAGGTCGGCTTGCACAACATTCCACTCGTCCGCTACCTAGTTCAGCAAGGCACTCAGAGCATGGAGACGCGCCTAGGCGAATTGCGCAACTTCTACCCAGACGCGAAAGCTGAAGACTGGAAACTCATTGACGCTGGCATTCGCGTCCAAGCGATTAAAAAAGAAGATGGTGACGCTGGTATCGTTCACTTTGGCACCGAAATGGTGACCAGTGCCGACCGCAGCCTCACTGCTCTCCTCGGCGCCTCGCCAGGCGCATCAGTGTCGACTAACGTCATCGTTCAAATCGTGCAGAAGTGCTTCGCCGACAAGCTCAAGACTACTGACGGACACAGACGAATGAAAGCAGTCATCCCAACATTCGACGAGGATCTCACCCTAGCAAACATGGCTGAACGTCAGAAAACGGTCAGCGACGAAGCGATGCAATCCTTACGCATACTATCCTAAAAGCTCAAATTACTCCCCGATGCCGCTCTACATA
>CAJQOS010000112.1 GCA_905479975.1 uncultured Puniceicoccaceae bacterium
CTGCTGGGTTCTGGGCGAGGTGGATCATCTGAGCTAGAGTATCCAATGCCGATGAGATCTCGTCAGTACGGCAAATTCCATGGATGAAGTGAGAATAGAAGGTCTCACCCGTAATAGAGCCTACGAATTCAGCTCAACCAGTTTCGCCATGATCGCTTTCTGCGCGTGGAGGCGGTTCTCGGCTTCGTCGAAGATGATGCTTTGTGGGCTGTCAAGGACGTCTTGGCTGACTTCTTCGCCGGCGTGGGCTGGGAGGCAGTGCATGAAGTAGGCGTCGGGCTTGGCGAGTGCGAGGAGTTCGGCGTTCACTTGATACGGTGCCATTTCCTTGAGCCGCTGTGCGGCTTGGGCTTCGTCGCCCATCGATACCCACACGTCGGTGTAGATCGCGTCGGCGTCTTTCACTGCTTCCTTGGGATCGGAGGTGTAAGTGTAATTCACTGGTAGGTCGTCGGCTTTGAGTGCATCGATCACGGCTTGCTTGGGCTCGTAGCCTTCGGGGCCGGAGACGACCAGTTCCATACCGAACATCGCGGCGGTGAGAATCCAGGAGTTGGCCATGTTGCAGGCGCTATCGCCGAGGAAGGCTACCTTCTTGCCCTTGAGCGTGTTGATATCGACTGCGTCAGGCGAGTAGCGCTCGAGCAGTGTGAAGATGTCGGTGTAAAGCTGGCAGGGGTGGTTGAAGTCGGTCAGGCCATTAATGATCGGCATGGTCGCGTGCTTGGCGAATTCGGTGACGACTTCGTGCTCGTAGGCGCGAATGACCAGGCCGTGAAGGTAGCGTGACAATACCTTGGAGCTGTCCTCCACGGTTTCGCCGCGGCCTATCTGGGTGTTCTGGGAGTTGAGCACGATGGGGAAGCCGCCGAGTTCGTTGACGCCGACCTCAAAGGAAACACGTGTCCGCGTGCTGCTCTTGTAGAAGAGTAGCCCCCATGACTGCTTGTTGAGCGACGCGGGTGTGTTGAACCGGTCGTCCTTGAGGGACTTGGCGAGTGAGAAGACTTCTTGTGCTTGTTCGAGCGTGAAGTCGGTAACTTTTAGAAAATGGTGCATCTGATTCAATTAGGAATTAAGAATTTGGAATTAAGAATGACAATGGAGCTGCGCGGAAATGGCGTAGCAATTAAGAATCCAGCTCAGCAAAGATTTCGTCGAGAATGCGGACACTCACTGCGAGTTCTTTCAGGGTGGCTGTGAGTGCGGGTAAGAGACGGATGGTATTATGACCTGCGGGGACGATCAGCATACCTTTGGCCCGAGCGGCGGCCGTGACGGCAAGTGCATCGGTGTGAAGCGGAAGACCGACCATGTATCCAGCACCCCGCATGCCAGCAATGTGCTGTGGATACTTTTTAATTAAATCTTGTAGGCCTTCGTGCCAGATGGCGCTGTTCGTGGCGACTTCGTCGAGCAGGTTGTCTTCTTCGATGATGTCGAGCGTGGCATTGGCTGCGGCGCAGGCGAGTGGCGAACCGCCAAAGGTGGTGCCGTGTGAGCCGGGCTGGAAGAGTTCTGCATACGGCTCGGATACCCAGATCGCGCCGATCGGGAAGCCGCCGCCGAGGCCTTTGGCCATGCCGATGGCATCTGGTTTGACGCCGCTCTTTTCAAAGGCGAAGAAGTGTCCGCTCCGGCCAATGCCGCATTGGACTTCGTCGAGCATTAGCAACGCGCCCCGCTCGGTGCACAGTGCCCGCAGTTCTTGTAGGAAGCTGTCTTCGGCCTCAAAAATGCCGCCTTCGCCTTGTATGGATTCGATGAATACAGCGGCGACGGTGTCGTCCACTAACTTATCGAAGCTGTCAATGTTGTTGAGCTGGCCGAATTTAAAACCTTCCAGCATGGGTCGGAAGCCGCCTTGAATCTTTTCTTGGGGTGTGGCTCCCATGCCGCCGAATGTCCGGCCGTGGAAGGCGTGCTCAGCAGCAACGACGGTAAACCGCTTCGCTTCTTCGCCACCGCTTAGGTTTTTGCCATGCAGCCGTGCGAGTTTGATGAGTGCTTCGTTGGCCTCGGCGCCGCTGTTGCAGAATAGCACCCGACCTGGGCCTGCTTTTTCAACGAGCCGATCCGCGAGCTTTTGCTGGCCTGGGATGCCGTAAAGGTTGCTGCAATGGGTGAGGGTCGCGGCTTGCTCTTGCACGGCCTTGACCCATTTCGGGTGCGAGTGGCCAACGGAGGTCACTGCGATGCCACTACCGAAATCCAAGAAGCGTGTGCCGCTCTCGTCGTAAAGATACACGCCTTCGCCCCGCACTGCGTTGAACGCGGGCGGACCGTAGTTTTTCATTAAAGTGGGGTGATGCATGGTAATAAAAGCTGTTCGGTTTACTGTTTGCCGGTTTTCAGTTGAAGAACTGGTAACTGATGAACTGGTAACTTGAGAACAGCCCGAAGGGCTATCCGTTCACGATTTCGGTGCCGACGCCTTTGTCGGTGAAGATCTCTAGGAGTAAGCTGTGTGGGTTTTCGCCGTCGACGAAGTGCACGCGGTGCACGCCGCTGCGGAGTGCTTTGACTGAGCTGTCTGTCTTTGGAATCATGCCCTTGCTGATGGTGCCGTCCTTGACGAGGTCGGCGACTTCATCGGCTTTGAGCGAGGAGATGAGTGACTCCGGGTCGTTCATGTCGCGCATCAGGCCAGGCACGTCGCAAAGATACACGAGGCGGCGGGCGCGGAGTGCGGCGGCCACACGGCCTGCGGCTGCGTCGGCGTTGGTGTTGTAAACTTGTCCGTCTTCGTCGCAAGCGATCGGTGAGATCACTGGGATATAACCGTCGTTGAGTGCCTTCTTGATGATCTTGGTTTTGACGGTGTGTGTCTCGCCTACAAAGCCGACGTCCACGTGTTCGCCATCGACGACCACGTCCTTCTTGTTGCACACGAGCACGTCGTTGCCAGCTATGCCGAGTGGGCGAGCGCTCTTCTTCTGCAAGATTTCGCAGATGTCGAGATTCACGACTTTGTTGAGTGTGTGCTCGACGATCTTGACGGAGTCTTTGTCAGTCACGCGCAGGCCGTGCTCAAAGCGTGTCTCGACATTGGACTCGGCGAGGGCACGGGTGATCGCTTTGCCGCCACCGTGCACGACGACGACTTTGATCCCGACTGCAGAGAGGAATGCGATGTCGGTTGCGACGCGCGTGCGCACCTTTGGGTCGGCATCGTCCATAAACGCGCCGCCATATTTGATGACAAAGATGGAGTCGCGAAACCGCTGGATGTAAGGGAGTGCTTCGAGCAGCACAGCAGACTTGGTGGTCGCGTTGAGATGGTCGGTGTTTATCATTTTAAGAAAAATGGAACGTCGAACGCTGAACATTAAACGCTCAACGTTGAATTGTCTTTTAGCGGCAAAGCCGCAGTGAATTATTTAAAGTGTATTAGGAACGGTAAATTGAACGTTCAGGGTTGGACGTTGAATGTTGAGCGTTCGAGCGAAGCGACTACTCCGATTTGTTGAAGTCTACGTAGGCTTCGCTGAGGTCGGCAGTGAGCAGGCGGAAGGTGCCTTCGCCTTGATTTAAGTTGAGTGTGATGCGGAAACGGTTTTTCGAAACGATGTCTTTCCATTCTTGGAGTTTTTCGTCCTGTGGTTTGCCGCCGATCAGGGCGGGGCAGTCGTCGTAGTGGATGTCGAAGCAGGTTTCGTCGAGGCCCACGCGAGCGTAGCCCGCGGCATCGGCAAGACGTCCCCAGTTGGGGTCGGAGCCATACCATGAGGTTTTGACGAGGAGTGAATTGCCCACTGCGCGGGCGACTTTCTCGGCGTCGGCATTGGTCTTGCAGCCCTTGACGGTCAATTCGATGAGCTTGGTGACCTTCTCGCCATCGCCTACGATCTTTTCGGCCATGCTGTCGCAGACTTGATAAACCGCGTCTTTGAATGCGGCAAGGAGCTCGGGTGTTGCCTCGGCTTGAATGCCGGACTTGCCGTTTGCGAAGAGTAGCACTGTGTCGTTGGTGCTCATGTCGCCATCGATGGAGATGCAGTTAAATGTCTTATCGCAGGCTTCTTTGATCACTGTTTTGAGCAGTGCGCCGTCGACCTTAAGGTCGGTGACGACATAGGCGAGCATCGTTGCCATGTTCGGCTCGATCATACCTGCGCCTTTGGCCATGCCAGAGACTGTGATGGTTTGGCCTGCGTATTCGAATTGCGCGGTGGCCACCTTCCGCCGTGTGTCGGAGGTGAGGATGGCGTCGGCTGCATTGAGTGATGATTGCCGCTCGCTGCTGAGTGCCTTTGCGGATGCCGCGATGCCGGCTTCGATCTTCTGCATCGGTAGCTTTCGGCCAATCCGTCCAGTGGAGCAGACGAGGAAAGGTGCGCCGATGCCGGTTTCTATCTGAGCGACAGCGCTCATTTGCTTCGCGTCAATCATGCCTTGCTCGGCGGTGGCGGCGTTGGCGTTGCCACTGTTAGAGATGCAGCCTGCGATATTGTCAGCGCTCTTTGCGAGGATGGCTTGGCACACTTTGACGGGTGCGGCACAGACATCGTTGAGCGTGAACACGCCCGCGGCACTGCAGGGCTCGTCAGAAATGAAGAGCGCCATGTCGAGCCGTTCAGTGTCGCCCGTTTCCCGGATGTCGGCTGGGACACCTGCGATCTTGTAGCCGGGGCAGTCCGCAAGGCCGCCTGAATTCTCGATGAGTTTAACAGTAGTCATTGTGGGAAAGTGGGAATGTATTAAGGTGGAAAGGTGTTGTTCTGACTTCTGACCTCTGAACTAGACCAGTCCGGCTGTTTCTTCGAAACCGAACTTTAGGTTGAGGAGCTGCACGGCTTGGCCGCTGGCTCCTTTGAGGAGATTATCAATCACAGAGGTGATGATGAAGTTGTCTGTCCGTGGATCATAGACCGCAGAGATGTCTGCCCGGTTGGTGCCAGTTACGTATTTGGTATCTGGATACGTGCCGGTTGGGAGCACGCTGACAAAAGGTTTGTCGGCGTAGGCGGCTTCCCATGCTGAGTAAACATTTTGCAACGACCCGTTGGCTTTGGCCACGATGGTCGTGGATATGCCCCGCGACATGGGTGCTAGGTGCGGGTTGAATTGCACGATGCAATCGGCGAAGGCAGCTTTTTCAAGCTGTTCTTCGATTTCAGAAAGGTGGCGGTGCTTCGGCATGCCGTAGCCCTTCATGCTTTCGTTGCGTTCGCAGTAGATGAAGTCTTCGGCGACCTTACGGCCTGCGCCGCTGACGCCGCTGTAGCTGTTGATCACGATGCCAGCAGGTTTGACGATGCCTTTTTTGAGTAATGGGATCAGTGGCAACTGCACGCTGGTCGGGTAGCAGCCCGGGCAGGCGATGAGTGACGCTGTCTTCCATTTGTCGTCCGCGAGCTCGGGAATGACGTAGGGAGCGGCTGCTAGAAGGTGCGGTGCTGGGTGCGGGTGACCATAGTAGTCCTCGTAAACGGAAGTGGAGTTGAGACGGAAGTCTGCGCTCAAGTCGATGACGACTTTTCCTGCTTGGAAGAGGGGATCAGCATATTCCGACGCGACGCCGTGAGGCAGTGCTAGGAAGAATACATCAAGGTCGTCCCGAGCGGCTAGCTCTGTGGGGTCGGAATTGGTGAATTCTAGGTCGCCGACTAAGTGACGTAGCCCCGGCATGACGTCTGCGACGGGCTTGCCCGCGAGCGAACGCGAAGTGACGGCGGCCAATGTCACATCTGGATGACGTGACAGTAGGCGAACTAGTTCTTCTCCGGAATAGCCGGATGCTCCGATGACTGCTGCGTTCATGATAGTGAAAGTGAGAGTGAGGCCTTCGGCGAGTGATGCCTACGGCAGTTAAAATGATGGAGTAGCTGGTGGCTGATGAGCCAGTATCTGGGAAAAGAAAAAACCCTCCAAGGCACGTAGGACGGCCTGGGAGGGTTTGCAAAAAATGCGTCCTTGCCGCTTGGCGGTTTAACGTTTCGAGAACTGGAAGCGCTTACGTGCGCCAGGCTGACCTGACTTCTTACGCTCGCGGGAGCGTGGGTCACGCTTCATGTGGCCTTCTTGTTTAAGAGGCACGCGAAGTTCGCTGTTGAGTTTTTCGAGCGCACGAGCGATGCCGAGGCGAGTTGCGCCTGCTTGGCCGTTGAGGCCGCCGCCTTCTGCTTTAACTGTGATATCAACTTCATCAGCCATCTCAACTGTTGTCAGTGGAGAAAGTGCAGCGCGTGTGAAATCTTCAGTCTTGAAGTAGTCCGCTGGCGCTTTGCCGTTAACGATGACTTTACCAGTGCCGCGAGTAAGGCGGACACGTGCGCGCGCTGTTTTACGGCGGCCGACGGTTACAAATGTTTGTTCGCTCATTATAGTATTCTAAAGATTAGACGAGTGGCTTAGGCTGTTGCGCTTCGTAAGGATGCGTCGGGCCAGTGTGAATTTTAAGCTTCTTGAGCATCTTGCGACCAAGAATGTTGCGAGGGAGCATGCCTTTAACCGCGTGTTCGATGATGAACTCAGGTTTCTTGGCGCGCATCTCTGCCATTGTGACGTGGCTTTCGCCGCCCATCCAGCCAGAGTAGAACATATAGCTCTTATCGCTGTTCTTCTTGCCGGATACTTTGATCTTCTCAGCATTGATGACGACGACGAAATCGCCAGTGTCTGCATGCGGAGTATAGATAGCCTTATGACGGCCGCGCAATACGTTGGCGATTTTTACGGAGATGCGACCGAGTGTTTCTTCGGCAGCGTCAACCACGAACCAATTCTTGGTGTGGTCGGATGTAGTAGCTAAAGTTGTTTTCATGATTTTGGAAAAGCGGCAAACAGTAGAATGGGAGAAGTCCCTGTCAATTGGAATTTTCAGTCTTTTCAGCTTATTTAGCTTTTTTATTGCAAATGGTCGGCGGTGCGTCACTTTTCGCTGCTTTTCCAAATTCAACACTAAGAAGGAGCTATCACTTTGAGAGACGATTATTTACAGGCCGCACAATTGGTAATCCCTGATCCAATGATTTTGATCAATGTCATTTCGCGTCGTGCGAAACAACTTAAAAGTGGCTACAAGCCGCTGATCGAGTCACTTGAACGCCTTTCGGCTGAGGATCTCGCACTGCGCGAAGTCATGGAAGGTAAGATCACTTACCAACTGGACGAAGAGACGCACGGCGACGACGCATAGGCGTTTGCGCGTAGTTTTTTCTTCTGATTCCAAATTCTAGCTTTGCCTGTATATAAAGGGCGATTTTACGGTGTGTGCTAAAAAAAAGTCACCGGAGGACCGTTTTAAGGAAATCCGCAACGGCAAGGCCAACCACAATTATTTTGTGGGTGACCGTCTTGAGGCGGGCATTGTGCTGCAAGGCACCGAGGTGAAAGCGGTTCGTGCTGGCGATGCGCAGATCACGGAAGGTTTTTGTCGTATTGAGAAAGGCCAGTGCTGGCTTTATAATTCTCATATCGGCGAATATAAGTTCGGGAATTTTGCAAACCATCCACCACGTCGGAAGCGTAAATTAATACTGCACCGCCGTGAAATTCATAAGCTGTTTGGTGCCATGGAGGCGGGCGGCAAGTCGCTGATCCCGCTGCGCATGTATCTGAAACACGGATTAATTAAGGTCGAGATCGCGCTCTGTACGGGTAAGAAACTATTCGATAAGCGTGAGACGCTGAAGAAGAAGATCACGATGCGTGAGGCCGAGCGCGAGATGCGCCGCCATAAATAGGGAAATTTACGCTCATGTCTCAAAAATCCGTTCTTGTTCAGGCTCCGGCCAGCACGTCGAATTGTGGCCCTGGCTTTGATACGCTTAGTATTGCTCTGACACTGTATAACTTTGTGCGCATTACCTTGCGCGAGGACGCGGAGATTGTGTGCGTTGGCGAAGCTGCCGAGGGCACTCAGGCCATGGTTGAGGCGACGGCGCGTGGCTTTCTTGATGTCGCTGACGTCGAATGCGGTGGCTTTGACTATGAGATATGGGGCGATGTGCCGCTTGCTCGTGGCCTAGGGTCGAGTGCGACGGTGCGTGCTAGTATTGTCGCAGGGCTCAATCAGTTGACTGGCAGTCCGCTAGATCAGGACGCGATGATTCGCCTGACGACTCAGTTGGATAATGCGCCGGATAATGCCTGCGCGGTATTTGCAGGTGGCTTTTGTATCGCTCGCACAGATCCAGATACTTTTGCCTATCGTGAGCATGTGCGCTTCGGGTTGCCGGAGTCGTTGGTCTTTGTGGCCGTGTCGCCAGCGTATGAAGTGCTGACCGAGAATTCCCGCCGTGTGCTGCCGGATAGCATTGCTTTCGATGACGTGGTTCGCAGTGCGAACAGTTTGGCCTTTTTGGTTGGAGCGCTCGTGTCCGGTGAATTTACACGCCTCAAGGATGCGGTGAATGACTATATTCATCAACCATACCGCGAGTTGCTCAATCCATTTGGACACGAAAGTATCGAGGCTGGTTGCCACGATGGTGCATTTACCGGTTGGCTTAGTGGTAGCGGGTCGACGGTGGTTTGTGTGACTGATGAGGCGCATGCGCTTCAAGTCGGCGCTGCGATGCAGCAGGTTTACGAAGCCAATGGCGTGAGCAGTCGCGTGTATCGTCTCGCCGCCGACAATGCCGGACTGTCGGTCTCGTAGTCACACCTTGGGGTTTATCATCCGCCGAGGCGGTGCTCAGCGCTGCTGACTTTATTGAGTCGAGGGGAAGAATTTCTCGTCAGCGAGGCTTTCCATTAAGTGCTGAGTGGTCGGACTGTTGTCGCGGAAGCTCAGTAGCTCGTCTTTGGTCAGTATTGGGCTGCGCCCGAGAGCCATCGCATTGCGTAGCACGCGTGTGATTCTGGAATAATCCAGGTCGGCGCATTCGGCTTCGAGGTGTTTGATGGCGGAGCTGTCGATCGAGCGCGCTTGCAGGAAGGGGTGTGCCATGCGCAGCATGCTGAAAATAGAGTGGGTGATCGCTGAGATGTCGTCCGCTCGGTCGGCCATGTCCGGAATTTGGAGCAGGTGGCTGGTGCCGCGCACCGCGTCGAGTGTCGGGCGGATGTTGTCAGGGAAGCAGGATTCCGAGCCCATCTCATGGCCGATGATCAAGTGCAGGTAAGTGTTTTGCTCCTTGAGCTGCATTTTTAAGTGCCCCAGGAAAGCTGCGATTTCAGACACCGATTGACTGTTTAGCTCGAGGGTGAGCCCGAGGTAGCAGTATTGGTCGATTTTGGAATGTCTCGCTTCGACTTCGATCAGTTCCAGCTCTTTTGAGCTTAGATTCATCGGGTCGAGCACGATGAGTGGGCTGACGTCGCGGTTTGCCTGAAAGTTGAGTTCACGTGCGGCCAGTTCGAATTCGGAACCGTCTTCACCTTGAAGCATGATGAATTTATGCTTGCCCGCAGCGGCCTGAAGCTCTCCCACAAAGGCGTGCATCGCCTCGCTTTGAGACTGGAGGTAGCGTGTGTTTTGTGTGACCGCCGATGCTTCTCCCCCGGCTTGAGTAACCTTCTTCGAGGTCGCGGAGGCCGTGGTATCGGTTTTTTGAGCGGAGGCTTTCTTTTTCGCTACCGCTTTCTTCTTTACCTTCTTTTTGGCGGCCTTGCGTGGAGCTGACAGTTTGGTGAGTTCATGGAAGAGAGCGACTAGGCGTGTCTTTGCTCTGGCATCGTCTTTCGAGAGTATTAAAAAGTGCTCGTTGCCCATGGGGCTGTAGCTCACTGCGCCGGTATCGCTTGGTTCGAAGACGACCATGTGTGTCTTGCGAGACCCGAGGTAGATCGGCTCAAATGCCCAAATGTGTTCTTCCAGTTGCAAGTCGTAAAAAACAGCATCTGTCTTTTTTAAACGGCTGAGCTTTTTTTCCAGAGTCAAAAGGGTCTCATGGAATACATACTCCTTCCCCATTTCTTCAAGGAAGGCTCCCAGTCGAGTTTTTACTTCAGGGTTTTGGGTTAGTATGTGAATGCTCATTGCCGTATCTTTTGGTCAAAAGTGTATGAATGGTAAGCTTCGAGTCGTTAACAGAAATGTTGGTAGATTTCTCGTCTTGGTAGGGATAGTCGAGTCTTTGTTAGACTTTCTCGTATTCGGGAAAGGTCAACGCATGGGTGTTAAGATGAGCTAATGTGACGTAGCTTTAGCATTTTTTTAGCTAATTTCAGCCGATTTCTGTGCGTTTTTGTTCACTCATTCGCTTGCCCGAGACGCGATTGCTCGTCGGTGGTTAACTCTGAGCTGCTTTTTCTTTCATCGTTCGGTAGTCGAGTTTCCCCGTGCCCAGTAGTGGGAGTGCCTCAACGAGTTGCCAGTCCTTGGGGTTTGGTTTCCAGAGGTTGGGGATGTCGAGTGCTTTGAGCATTTCGCGAACCGAGTCTTCGTTGAGTTCTGAAGCGCAATGAAGCACGCAGAGCTTTTCGCCTTTACGCTCGTCGTCGATTGCGACCACTGCGAGCGCATCTGTCCCTAGTTTGAGGGCTTCTTGAAGTGCTTTTTCCACTGCACCATGGGAGATCATTTCGCCGCCGAGTTTACTAAAGCGTGAGAGGCGCCCGGTGATTGCGAAGAACCCGTCGGGGTCCATTAGGCCAATATCGCCGGTATCATACCAGCCGTCGTGGAGCACGGACTCGGTGAGTTCTGGCTTCTTTAAGTAACCGATCATGACGTTCGGGCCTTTAATATAGATGAGGCCTTCTTCGCCAGGTGCGAGGTTTTCGCCAGTTTCCGGATGCACAATTTTCATGGCCATGCCGGGGAGGGCGCGACCGAGGCGATCTTCGCGGTTGCCCGTCTCTTCGAGGTTATCGACTTCGACGTTTGGCAGGCTCAGGGCACAGACGGGTGAAAGCTCTGTGGCTCCGTAGCCTTCGAGCGGCTGCACGCCGAAGCGTTTCTCGAACATGGCGGCGATGCGTGGCTGCAGTTTTTCAGCTCCAGTAAAGACGTAGTGCAGGTTGGCGAATTGCTCTGGCTTGATCTTGCGCGTGTAGGCGAGCAGGAAGCTCGGTGTGGTGAGCAGGATCGAAGCCTTGTATTTTTCTGCGAGTTTACCGATCTTCTCGCCTTCGAGTGGATTGGTGTGGCAAGCGGTAGTGATGCCCGAAAGGAGCGGGAACCAGAAGGTCACGGTGTAGCCGAATGAATGGAAGAAGGGAAGCGTGGCCAGCATCACATCGTCGCGCTTTGGGCTAACGACTGAGCGGAACGATTCGATGTTGGACAGTAAATTATGATGACTGAGCATCACGCCTTTGGGCTCAGCGGTCGATCCACTGGAAAACAGAATGGTGGCGACATCGTCTGGTTGGATACGTGCGC
>CAJQOS010000113.1 GCA_905479975.1 uncultured Puniceicoccaceae bacterium
TTCTGATGTTCACCGTGCAATTCTGTTTCGGAAACATCGAAGAGTGATGTTTTACCTTCAGTGATTTTTTGATCCGCCAACAGCGCCTGTTTATTATCGGCCTGCTTCAGACTGTAGAGCTGATACAGAGAAAACAGATGCGGGTCGGGGTCGGCCAGTGCCCCCCAGCATTGATGAAAACCATCGTCCTTTTTGCGTCCGTCCTTGAGCCTAAACTCGCAGTTTCGGCAACGGTATTTCAAAGTGGGTTCTGGTCGCTGGCCAGAATGCCACGCCGCAGCCATTGAATCCATTGACAGCGAAACCTCTTCGACAATTCCATGGATGGCTTCGGTGGCATCAAAGAACTTGAGAATCGAGTGCTTGCGGCGCTGCTTAACTGAGCATTCGTCGGAGTTCTCAATGCAAGACTCCAGAGTCGTTTGTGACATTGCGACCTCCTGCTCTCCGGCTTGAGTCGTTTCCTCTGGCAGCAGGAAATATGGCACCACGGTATACTGCGGAAACGCTCGCTGCAGGATCACAGTTTGGAAGGCCAAATCGTGGACAATCCCACGGTACCCCGCACGCACATCGCCGTACATATTAATGAGCATTTTTCCCTCCTGATGCCATCGCAGCTTTCCCAATTTACTTTTCACCTCGACTACATAAAGCGTGTTGCCTTTGCGAATCAGAATATCAGGTCGCGTGACGTAATCGCCGCGGATTATACAGGCCTCGAATAAGGTCGCAGAATCAAACTTCAAAGCGCGCCGCGTAATACTGTTCGCACGCGCCGAATTAGGTTCATCAATCAAACGCCCATCAGCGAATAGTCGCCGTGCTAGTTGACCGACACCCTTGCCTTCCTTAGCCAGGTATTTCAAAAAGCCATCGCCCTCACTTTTAGAGGGGCACTTCTGCCATCCGTGGAATGTTGATGTGGGGCAAAACTGCCAGCGTTTGTAATCTGATATAGTTAGATATTTGTGAGCCATGAATTTTAGTTCGATAATGTGAATTATGGAACTGCACCGTCTTCAATGCGCTCAACGATCCATCCCAAAATCATCATCCACGATCTGCTCTGTCCTAGGAGTTCCTTGCTTTTTAATCTCATCCATTCCTTGGAACTCATCCCTTCTCGGAACCGGTGCCACGATCTCTTGATCTGCTTCCTTCGTTGGAATTTCCGGAGTTGAGGCGGTTTGATTGACGTCCCCTGCACCCACACCTAGTGCGATTTCCTGAGATGGCTTTGGCACCTTAACACGATATTTCAACTCATCATATGCCATTCGCTGTTCACGCAGTTTCTGTAAATTACGCGAAATCTCGGCTCTGAAGTCTGTCTCACTCTTCTTTGTTTCGGGCTTAAATTTATTTTGTCTGCCTAGTTTGATCGTTTCTAGGCTATCGAGCGGAATTTCTGTTCCCATAATTTGCCACGCCCTAAATTCCTCCAAAAACGCAGGGCGTCGGCCACGTTCAGCCGCATCGATTACATCCGCTTGAACCTTAGAAGCCGCCTGATCAATGCGTAGCTCACGAATTCTCCGCTCAATATCGTGCGCACGCTCTTTAGTGACCTTTAATTCCTCTTTGTGTAGCTCAATTGCAGCTTGGAGAAACTCTCGAACTAGATCCTTCTGGGAATATTTAGATAGTGAAGCTTCTTGGCGGTAGTAATGATCCAGCATGGAAAACGCTGGCCCCACAATTTTACCTGCACTATATTCGATGCACTTGCGGGCAAAGCGATCTTTCTCGGTAAACTTCTCTGCGGCAACGGGGTTTTGCCCACTCGCCATAAGCCGGAGATACTGCTTAGGCAGTTCGATTCGTTCGTCTTGCGCTTGCTTTTCTGCGACATAATCGCGGACGAGTGCGCCGAATTGATCGCTGCGGGCCATTGTCTCTACTAGCCAGTTGGCAACTTGCGGATCACGTATGCCATTACCTCCCTCAGTGAACGAGCCTCGGTTGAAGCGATAATGGCCCCACTGGCTCATGTCTTTAAACAATTCATGCTTCGTCGAACTTTGTTGGCGCATCTTTTTCCAAAGTTGATTTTTTTCCCCATGGAGCGCCTTCAGTTCCCTCGCCTGCTCTGCTCTCTCTTTAAGATTAGCCGTCTTGTATGCCCCCAACGATTCTGGTGAATCTCTTCGTTGCCTCAAAAGTTGACCGAACAACTTGTCCTGACTTTGATAGGCTTCTTTCATCGCTTTTCGTAGTTCCTGCGTGTCTCCGTTGAGTAACCCCTCATACTGACGATACAGCCACATCCGCTTGGCTTTGCTTGGATATTTTTCCAGTCTAGAATCACTACGTACCCGCGACCAAGCGGCACAAGCCAGCAACTTAGACTGCATGTAGCGCGATGGGTTACGCGTCGAAGCAGGACTCTGCCCTTTGATCTCACGGGCGTAAAATCGATCAACAGCTTTTGTTGCGAATTTTAGCATGTCCTTGAAGGGCTTACGACTTCTGCGCCCTGGACCTTCATCAGTCACTCTGAGTAGTTTGCCAGTGCTAGTCGTCGGAAATAGCATGACGTGCGCGTGAATATGAGCCTTGTCGTGATGGACACCCATCAAATATCCGATTTTTTGATTGGGATAATACTTTTCCTGGTAGCGCCGCATCGTCTCGCAGACGGCGGAAACGAGCAGTTCGTCGGCAGTGTGCCCCGTCTTCGCCATCACCTCGCATAGCTCGGGCCTCAGAGATAGAACATATTTATGGGCGACTACTTGGATATTCTTTCGGCTCAAGCGTTCTTCCCACACTTCTAGGCAGGCCTCGACCAAGTCGTCATTTTTCATCTGATGAGGAACCTGGCCTGTATGGCGCATTACATCTTCGCGTAAAAATCCGAAGGCGCGCAGTCGTCCGATCTCTTCCTTGCTCAGGTAATCGACGCCTTTCTTCAGGCAGTTCGGATGGTTGTTGGCGATTGCCGCCTTCGCATCGACACCTTTTTTAGTGTGCTCGCATAAATAGCTGGTGATATTTTTTCGAATCACTCGACGATCCTTCGGACTGGAAGTCTTTTTCCAAACCGCGAGTTGTTGCTTCTGCTCAAGTGTGGCGATTTTACTGGCTAGGCTCATAGTAAGTGCTCCCCCCAGAGACGTTCGGCTTGTTCCAATTCAGTGTGCTCGGTGTAAGATGTATTCGGGTCTTCACGCACAGTCTTTT
>CAJQOS010000114.1 GCA_905479975.1 uncultured Puniceicoccaceae bacterium
ATACTCATGGAAATCTCAGAAGAATGGGAAACCGGCAAAGCTTATATCAGCACCCAGAACTAACTCACCAGTAAAACGTAATAACAATCAAGCACTCTCAAGTAGCTTAGACGAATTTACAGACGAAAAGTTGCTCCGCCATGGCCCACCTAAATTCAACGCATTAAAATTGGAGGTCGAAGTATTCAACGCAATAACAGCCTCAGTCCGTAGGGAACTGAAGAATGCCAAAATAGCTAGGAATACGACACACTGTTTCATGAGTATAAGGTTTATATACTAGATGTATTTTCGATTCGTGACCGTCATATTTTGAAATGACAAGGGGGAATTAGTCCGATTAGGTGAATTTATTGAATTTATTACACGGTTTTACCTGAATTCGTGGGTTGAATTCGGCGGGGGTTCTGTTGGGTCTAGCCTGGGCAATGCATGGCCCACCGTTCCCTTTTTTGGGGATTTATCGTCGTTGCTTTTTTGCTGAATATTTACATGTTGGCTGTTTCGTCCATTGGTCGGGCAGGGCACGGTTCTCGAATTTAGCTGTATTTCTATGGTTCTCGGGTTGATCCTTTAGTGTCAATCTGGCTCACATGGAATGTGAGAAATATGAGCCAAATCGAATCTATTACTGAACTCCAAAGTCAATTGGCGCATTTAGAGCGCCATGTCACCGAGCAAGATGCCGAATTTTATCAGTTGGCAAAGCGGCTCGATGCGCTGAGCCAGTTGGTGCAGCGCCAGCAGGCGCAGCTCAGTGCGCTATCATCCGGCGGGGTGGCTGGTGCGGGCGATATGCCTGCCAATGAAAAACCGCCGCATTATTAGGGCGTTGTGTTAGAGGCCAGAAGCCAGAAGCCAGAGGCCAGAGGGGCTGGGTCTACTCTGTTGCTAATTCAAGGGAACGGGCTTTGGCGGAAGCGAGTGCTTTAGCGACTAGGCCTCGAAAGTCGTTGTCGCTAAATGTCTTGAGCGCCGCCGCAGTGGTGCCGCCGGGAGAGGTGACTGCGTCACGCAGGGCTTCGGGGCTCTGCTCGCTGTCAGCTAGAAGCATGGCTGCGCCCAGTAGGGTATCGATGGCCAGTGAGCTGGAGAGTGTTTCGTCGAGTCCGCACTGGATGCCAGCCTCGCGTAAGGCGGCGGCAAATTCAAATACGTAGGCCGGGCCGCTGCCGCTGAGGGCGGTGACGGCATCGAGATCGACTTCTTCGACTTCGTGAAAGTTGCCCAGCGAGCTGAGGGCATTTTCGACAATGTCTTGATCCTTCGGGCTGAGTGGTGCGAGCGGAGCGAAGGCGGTGACGCCGGCGCCGATTTGTCCCGGAGTATTTGGCATGGTGCGCACGACGTTGCGTGCGTTGCAGAACTTCGCGCTGAGGCGTGCGAGTGGTGTGCCAGCCAGGATCGAGAGCACGAGTTTTCCATGTGCGGCTTGCGCGAGTTCATCGTCAATCGCGTTCAGCTGCTGTGGCTTGCAGGCGAGCACGATGGTCTCTGTCTTGCGGATGACTTTGTTAATGTCTTTGGCGAATTGAATGCCTGTTTGCTCGGCGAGCTCGGGGCCACTTGGGTCGTCGCCGCAGGTGCAGGCGATTTCGTCTGGTGTGTAGTGCTCTTCTTCGAGGAGGCCGCGGACGATGGCGGAGGCCATGCGACCTGCTCCGATAAATACGATTTTAATGCTCATGCTGGCTTAGAGAGGGTGTGTCATTGTGGCAGTTACGCCGCAGTCCGCGTTCGGCTTGAGGGTGATTTCGCCTTGAAGGTTGCGGATCGTGTGCCGTGAAATGGTGAGCCCCATGCCGCGACCGACTGAGGTCTTGGTAGTGATGAAGGGCTCAAATAAGGTGTCAGTGACTTCCGGATCGATGCCGGTGCCTTCGTCGATGATTTTAATCTCTAGGACGGCTGGGCCTTTGTCGCGTGAGATGCGGGCGGTCAGTTTGATCTTTTTGTCAGCATCTGCGGTATTTTTGGCGTAGCTTTCCCATGCGTTGATGAGGAGCTTGCCGAGAATGATCTCGAAGGTTTCGGGATTTGCGGAGATGGTGGCGCTTTCATCGAGTTGGGACTCGATCTCGATCTGCGCGGGGATCTCATGCTCTTTCTTTAGGCGCTCAATACTGTTGCTTAGCAAAGTGTCGATTGAGTGGCTGGACAGTTCGATGCGCTCGTTGTTGGCGATGGTTCCCAGCTGGCGAATGATGCCTACCATGCGGTTGATCGCGTGATCCATCAACATGACGCTGCGTTTGACCATGTCGGGGCTGTCATAGCCGTTTTTGATCAGATCGAGGTAGCCGACGACGACGCCGAGCAGGTTATTTAAATTATGGGCAATTCCTTGAGTGATGGCTCCGACTGCGGCTGCTTTGCGAACGTCGCCAAGGCGTTTTTGTAGTTCGAGGTTCTCGTGGAACATCTCTTGCAGGCGTAGCTGTGTGCGCACACGAGCGAGTGTTTCGTCTAGGTCGATTGGTTTTGTGATGTAATCGACTGCGCCAGCGTCGAGGCCTTCGAGCTTTCCTTCTTTCGAGGCCTTCGCGGTGATGAAGATGATGGGGATCGTTTCGGTCGCCGGATTTGCCTTTAAGTGCTGGCAAGTTTCGATGCCGTCCATTTCGGGCATCATGATGTCGAGCAGAATCAGATCGGGCAGCTCCTTTTCGACAATGTCCAAGCATTCGCGGCCATTGTAGGCTACGAGGACATTCATGTCCTGGCGTTCAAGTTTGCGTTGCAACAGCTTGATGTTGATCGGTTGGTCGTCTACGACGAGGATTTTGGGCTTACGTTTGGTGCTCAAAATGATGTTTGTTTGGGGCTAATGTTGGCTGATGCCGTTTTTCAGTGGGCGAGAGCGGATAGAGATAGACTGATTTTTAAGAAGTTAAAACAGTAAAATCAATTTGAAGGGTAAACTACGCGGATGGCTGCTCGGGCATGTTTAAATATTTCTCATCGATCACCGCGGTTCGACTGAGAAGGTCATGCCCCATTTGGCGTCGCTTGTTGAAAAAGAGTGCTCCAAGTGTGGCAAGTAGTGCGATGGGGAATGCGAAGAATAGCGTTAATGTTTTTAGTCCTCCACGGACGATGCCTGCCATGACTGGTGGTGTGCCCATGGTGACGGTGCTGATGCTGCGTAGTCGGCAAGCGCGTTTTCCTAGGGAGCTACCGGCAAAGAAGGCTTCTCCGATTGCGAAATAGAGCCAAAATATCAATAGCTGTAGGTCGCGGGCATAGGTGAGCGCTTCGGTCAGGTTGTCGCTCCATTTTGGCAGCTCGGAGCTGGTTTGCATGCCGTCTTCGCTGAACTGGATGACGAGTGCTTGGGTCCAGTCATTGAATTCGGCAAAGGCTCCGGGGTGTGCCTGAGGCATGGCAATTTTCCAGATGATCAAAGTCGCCAGTGCGGTGAGTAGCACGAAGTCCATTAGAAACGCCAGCGTACGTATGCCTAAGCGTGCAGTCGGCATGGAGCCGCCGTCGCTTAGGATGGAATCGAGCACATTGCTCGGTTTGAGTGGCGGCGGTTGGTCGCTCATCCCTCGGCAGCCTGGCTGGCTTTGAAGGCGCTCAGGGTATTATACATGAGCATGGCCACGGTCATGGGGCCTACGCCGCCAGGGACGGGTGTGATGTGTGCCGACTTCGGTGCGACGGTGGCGAACTCGACGTCGCCTACGAGGCGGTAGCCGCTCTTCTTGCTGGCGTCTTCAACGCGGTTGATGCCGACGTCGATGATGTTGACGCCGTCTTTGACCATGTCTTCGGTGACGAAATTGGGGCGTCCGATCGCGGCGATGAGCACGTCTGCTTGGCGCGTGATGCTTGGCAGGTCGGCGGTGCGGGAGTGGCAGACGGTCACGGTGGCGTTGCCTGGGCAGGCTTTCTGCATCATGAGTAGGGCGGCGGGTTTGCCGACGATTTGGCTGCGGCCGAGCACGACGACGTGCTTGCCTTCTGTCTCGATGCCGCTGCGCTTAATGAGCTGCACGATGCCGGCAGGGGTGCAGGCGACGAAGCCGCTGTTGTCTTCTTGGCACAGCTTGCCGATGTTGACGGTGTTAAAGCCGTCCACGTCTTTGCCGGGCAGGACGCGATTAAAGGTTTCAGTTTCGTCGATGTGGTTTGGCAGTGGTGCTTGGATCAGAATGCCGCTGACGTCGGGGTCTGCGTTCAATGCGTCGATTTGAGCAAACAGGTCTTCCTTGCTGACGTCCTCGGGGAGGATGTGCATGCGGCTGCCGATGCCGATGCGGGCAGCGGTTTTCTCCTTCTTGCGGACATAGGAAACCGATGCGGGATCCTCGCCGACACGGATGACGGCGATGACTGGTTTCTTGCCTGGAAGGGCGCCGACTTCTTGAGTCAGTTCTTCAATGATGGATTCTGCGATAGCGTTGCCGTCGATGAGTTGCATGGTTGGTTTGTGTGTCAGAGGTTTGTGTTGGGAATTGGGGTGAATGGGGAAGGTTTATTCGGCGATGCGGATGGTGCGAGCTTGAATTATAAGATCTTGGCTGCCGGGCACGACTGGTCTGACTTCACCGATGATTTGGACGTATTTAGAGAGGAATGGTCGTAGGTCGCTGATGAATATATGCGACATGTCGACGTAGGCGATGCGTTCCCCGTCGCGTTTTTTTAGGCGGATCGGGTAGCGTGGGCCGGAGTTGGTGATTTCGCGCACGAGGATGCCGTTGACGTTTCGTATGGGAGCGTCGCTGCTGACTTCCGGGGTTTGCGGCAGTTCGGATGCTTGCAGGTCTGCCGATCCAGTCATGATGCTGCTTGGCTTTGCGCGTCGTTGGGTGAGTTGCTTTTTCTTTGGCAGCACTGGGTCGGGGGTGCCTGCGGGGGCGGCGCGCCATTTTACATTTTCCGGAGCGAGCGCGTTGGGGTTGATGTTCGTTGTCTTTGCGTAGGGGTTGATCGTGGGGCGCGCTGGGAGTGCGTGCCCCGGGACTTTGTCGGCGGTGTGTGTCGGTAGGGTGTGCTCGCGGAAGTATACGGGCACAGCCTTGCGAAAGCGGACAGTCGACCACTGGTCGTTGCTGGCGGTGATCTGGATGCGGTCGTTGGCCTGAATGGTCGTCAGTATTGGGGCATTTGCCTTTGGCGTAGCGCGCACGTGTGTATTGAGTGCGATTTCGAAGTTCTTGGACAGCCTGCTGGTTGGGATGTAGCCGTCGAGCGTTGCTGTGTGCTCGATCCATTTCCAGCCGTTGCGGGCTTTGTCGGCCTCAAGCACAGGGCGTGCTGCTTGAATTGTTCGTGTGTTGCTGTCGATTCGCGCAACGATGGGCGCGGCTTCGGATGGAGCGAGCCGCAGGATGATGTCTTGGGCCTGTAGGGGCGCTGTGCTGAGCACTGCTAAGCATGCGAGTTGGAAACGTTGTCGCCTAGAATACATAGTGCTGCGGGGCTATTTCTTATCAAAGAGGCGCTCGATGTCCTTCTTGCCTAGGATTTTAATGCCGCCCTTGGGGATGTTTTTCAGGACGATGCCGCCGATTTGCACGCGGACGAGCTTTTTGACGAAATAACGGTGTGCTTCAAAGAGGCGGCGGATTTCGCGCTTTTTACCATGGTGGAGGTGCACTTCGAGGCGGCGTGCGGAGCCTTCGCCGAGGTCGGGGGCGGGGAGGACTTTTTCCGCTTTGAGAAAGTCGCCTTCGAACTCAACGCCTGCCAGGAGCTTTGGGATGTCTGCTTTTTTGAAGTCTTTGTTGAGCACGACGCGGTAGCGCTTGGTGATTTCGGTGCTCGGGTGGGCGATCTTGTTGGCGAGGTCGCCATCATTTGTAATGATGAGCAGGCCTTCGCTGTCCTTGTCCAGTCGGCCAGCGCAGTAGAGGCGCAGTCGTTGGAGGTCGGGTTGCAGGAGTTGAAAGACGGTTCGTTCGGCGAAGGGGTCTGAGTTCGTGCAGACGTAGCCCTTGGGCTTATTCATGATCAAGGTGATCGAGCGCTCCTGTTTGTGCAGGATCGGCTTGTTGTTCACGAAGATCGCTGCGTCCGGAAGTGCCTTGTCGCCGAGTTGGGCGATTTTGCCGTTTACGCGCACATTACCATCTTCGATGTGGCGCTCTGCTTCGCGGCGTGAGCAGATCCCAGCATGGGCTATAATTTTCTGGATGCGTTGTTCTTCGGGCTTTGACATACGAGCACTTGAGTCCACTTAGAGCTCTGCTGTCAATATTGCTCGATAAAAGTAACATTCGTGCTTGCCCCTGATCAAAATAATGCGGAAGACTTTATTGATAGCAAAGAGCAACTTACAGATACTTTTTTGAATGACTGAAACGACTGATAAAAGAATAGCCCTCGTCACTGGAGCAGGCCGCGGAATTGGGAAGAGCATCGCTGAGCTTCTCGCGAGCAAAGGGCATCATGTGATTTGCGTGAGCCGTTCGGCTTCGTCCTGTGGGGCTGTCGCAGATGCAATCAATGCGAGCGGTGGTTCTGCCCAATCGCTTGCGGTGGATGTCGCGGATAATGGGGCGGTTCTGGCTGCTTCTGAGCAACTCTTGAAAGAGCATGGCAATATCGACATTCTGGTGAATAACGCTGGGATTACCAAGGATGGCTTGCTGTTCCGTATGGGCGATGATGCTTGGAGTGATGTGATCGATACCAATTTGACCAGCTGCTTTAGCTGGATTAAGCACCTGGCTCGTCCGATGACCCGTAAGCGTTGGGGGCGCATTATTAATATTTCGTCTGTGATCGGTTTGACTGGTAATGCAGGTCAGGCGAACTACGCAGCTGCAAAGGCTGGTATGCTCGGCCTCACGAAAAGCCTCGCAAAGGAATTTGCCGCTCGTAATGTCACGGTGAATGCCGTGGCTCCTGGCTTTATTGCCACGGACATGACTGCCGAGTTGAATGAGCAGCAGAAAGAAGGCATTGTCGGAGTCATCCCCATGAAGCGTATGGGCAAGCCAGAAGACATCGCACACGCAACCGCATTTCTCGCCTCAGACGAAGCAGGTTATATCACTGGTCAGACTTTTACAGTTGACGGTGGTATGGTCATGTGATGCTGAAAAAGACTTTAATCCTAACCTAGAAATTATTATGTCAGAACAAACAATCGAACAACGCGTATCAACAATCATCGTAGACCAGCTCAACGTAAATGAAGAGCAGGTAACAACAGCAGCGTCTTTTCTTGACGATCTCGGTGCTGATTCTCTCGACACAGTCGAGCTGATCATGGCATTTGAAGAAGAATTCAAGGACGAGATCGACGGCGAAATCCCTGAGGCTGATGCTGAGAAGCTTCAGACTGTGGGCGATGTTGTTAAATACATCACTGAAAAAGCTGGATAAGCTTTCCTGATAATTTTCACCACTTAAGCCGCTTAATCGCGGCTTACTTTTTATAATATACCATGGACGAAGCGTTTAAAAGGCAACGAGTAGTTATAACGGGCATCGGAACTGTCACCAGCTATGGCAACGGAGTCGAACCCTTCTGGGATAGTCTGCTTGCAGGTAAAAGTGGTATCGATCTGGTTCAATCATTCGATACTACAGATTACGCATCTAAGGTCGGGGCGGAGGCTCTTGACTTTAAACCAGGTGATTTCATGGATCCGAAAGAGGCCCGTCGAAATGACCGCTTTACTCAGTTTGCAGTGGCGTCCTCTAAGCTAGCCTTGGACGATGCAGGTGTCGATCCCACTAAGCTGGATGCAGACCGCTTCGGTGTGCTCATTGGCTCTGGCATTGGAGGTATGTTGACGACTCAGACGCAAAGTCGCCGTCTCTTCGAGATGGGGCCGCGTAAGGTGTCTCCATTTATGATCCCGTCTTTAATTGCAAATATGGCCAGTGGTGTTGTTGCGATTGAGGTCGGTGCTCGTGGACCCAATTACGGTATCGTCAGTGCTTGTGCTTCTGGCACGCATAGCATCGGTGAAGCCTTCCGTCTGCTGCGCGATAACGAAGTCGATGTGATGATTGCCGGTGGTAGTGAGGCTGCTGTGACGGAACTCGGTTATGCCGGTTTCTGCTCTATGAAAGCGATGAGCACTCAGTATAATGATGATCCTACTCGCGCTAGCCGTCCTTTCGATAAAGGCCGTGATGGTTTTGTGATGGGTGAAGGTGCTGGTGTCTTGGTGATGGAGACGCTTGAGCATGCTCAAGCACGTGGTGCGAATATTATTTGCGAAATTGCCGGCTATGGTGCGACGTGTGATGCGTATCACATTACATCGCCAGATCCAGAAGGTAAGGCACTTTCCTTTGCCATCTCTAAGGTGATTAAGGAAGCTGGTCTTCAGCCAGAGGATGTGGATTACATCAATGCACACGGCACTTCTACACCTTACAACGATAAGTTTGAGACAGGTGCGGTTAAGAAGGCGCTTGGTGATCACGCATACAAGATTCCAGTGACTTCGACGAAGGGCATGACAGGGCACTTGTTAGGTGCTGCCGGTGGTATTGAATCTGCCGTCTGTGCGCTTGCGATTCGCGATAGTAAGATTCCACCTACGATTAACTACGAAGAGCCTGATCCTGATTGTGATCTCGATTGTGTGCCAAACACGATGCGTGAAGCAGAGGTGAATGTCGCGATTTGTAATAATCTTGGCTTCGGTGGGCATAATGCGACGCTTCTGTTTAAGAAGTTTGTCTAAATGGTTGTCCGATAAAATTGATCAAAAAGCCCGCGATTCGTCGCGGGCTTTTTTTTGTTTATGATGCCGCTTGCAGTGTATTTTGAGCGAGGGATTCTGTGTGTTTGTTCAATTTGGGGTGCATCACTTTCTTGGGATTTCCTACGTCTTTGATGTGGCGTCGGCTACGGGGTTCTTTGGGAGTTCGTAGGGAACCGCTGCATGTGTATGGTCGCAATTCATGTATTTCCGGGATTGAGTGCTCTCACGTCTTGACGTGTTGGGGCTTTATGCCGCATGTTTATCAGCAATTCTACTAATGCAGCAACATCGAGCACTTATTCTTCGCAGTAACCGTTTTCTTGGATCTTCCTTGGTCAATAAGGGCTTGTTGTCGAGTGGCGACTTGGAGGCGGCAAATGAGAAGTTTATGGACGCGATCCAGACGCCGGAATTGTTGAAAAACGCCTTAATATTAACGACATTGCTCTACGATCTAAAAGTGCTGGATGAAGCTCGCCTGTTAGAGCACATCGTGGAGGAGCATGGTATCGGCTTGATTGATTTGAATCATGTCGAACTGCGCTCACTGCCTTCGACTGAGATTGACCTTTCACTGTGTTGGGCTTCTTCGACTATCCCTTTTGATAAGGTCGAAGAGACCTATATGGTCGCGAGTTGTTACTATATGAGTGCCCCTGTCGTGAAGCACTGGGAAGAGTTGTTGGATGGTAAAGTCGTGTGGTATGGCACTTCAATGGCTTCGATGAGTCGAGGCCTCGAGCGGTTGGAGGATGTGCTTGCCGCTGAAAAAGCTGCTGCTGCTGCTGCTGCCGCAGAAACTGCCGAAACAGAGTAGGGGGATGGGATAATAATATAATATATGGCTTACAGTGTTTTAATTTTAGATGATGATGTAGATTTTAATAGCTTGTTGACGGATATTTTCGAGCAAGCGGACTACATTGTGACGTCGCTGGAAGATCCCATTGAGGCGGTCGAGGTGTTTGCAAATACAGATTATGATCTGGTGGTGACTGATCATAAAATGCCGGAAATGACTGGCGCGGAGTTCATGACCGAGATTAAGAAACTGAAGCCAGAGGTGCCTGTCATTATGGTTTCCGGCTTTTTGGAAAATGATACGATTCGAGCTCTTATCAGTGGAGGCGTCGGAGGGGTCTTTCTCAAGCCACTGAATATTTTTTCTTTACTGGAGCGCACGTCTGAACTCATTGAGGAGTCTCGGCGTTTCAAACAGAACTCCGATTCGGACTCAGGTTCAGCGATGGCAGGACTTGCGGATCAGGTTGATGGCGATGCGCAAATGGGGTTCGCTTTTCGTTCATTTCCATGTAAATCGCGGACGTCGATCGATTTTGCAGAACGCCTTTATAGTCTTCGTAATTTCAAGTCGACGCTCTCTCTGATTGGCGAGGTGGGCACGCACTTTCGCTTGATTTGTGAAGATATACGAAACTTCTACGAGAGCGAAAAAGAGCATTTCATATACCTGAGTCCTGGGTCGTTTGATGCCGAGCAGGTGCTTTCCCTGTTTGATGAGGCAAAGGCTGCGGGGGCTGAACGCGTTACCTGTGTGCTGTTGGATGTGGAGTCGATGAGCGATGAGCAAAAGCCCTTGGTCGCAGCATTGTCTAAATGTGCGGGCGTGTTTGAGTCGATTGAGACTCCGTCGAGGACGATCTTTTGTGTCAGTGGGGATTTGGATGTGTTATTCGATGAAGGTCGTATTGATGAGCATTTGTATATCCTGATGGGCACTGCGGAAGTGCGTGTCCCTGCATTGCGTGACTGTGCATCGGATATTGCGGTGTTGGCTCAGCAGATGGTCGTGGATATTATCAAGGAAAAGGGCTTGGGTTCGGTGTCTCGCTTTGAGGCGCCTGCTAGAGAGTTTCTGAGTCAGCATTTATGGGATCATAATTATGAGCAACTGCGTGCGACTGTGCGGCAGGTAATGGAATCTAGTCCGGGAGATGTGCTGACGCTTGCAGCAGTCACTGCCGCACTGCAATCGAATGCGGCGGCCTCACCTCGGGCTCGTTTTGAGGCGCGTCTATCAGGTGCACGTGTCGATTATGTGCGAGCGGCTTCGGTTCTTTTGGGAGGAACCCGGGCAAAGGTGGCGGCCTTCTTTGGCACCGATACGACTGTGATCGAGGCGACATTAAAGTAAACTTGGGAGACCGATAGACCCTTAAGGAGAATTTAGACTATGGCTGGAAGAATATTGGTTTTAGACGACGAAGAGAATTATGCTGAAATGCTTCAGGATCTACTTCGTGAGCATAATTATCAGGTCGATATGGCTACGCGCCCCGAACGAGCCATTGATCAGTTAGAGGAGATTCCGTATGATCTCGTCATCTCGGATTATAAGATGCCAGTGATGGATGGGGCGGACTTCCTCAAGAAGGCCCGAGAGCTTTATCCAAATCTTCCTTTTATTTTGGTTTCTGGGCTGATGAATACGCCCGAACTCGTCAAGGTCGCGAATATGAGTGTCACCTTGGTGATGGAAAAGCCTTTGGATACCGCAGCATTCTTATCCCATGTCGCAAAGTTTGCTGAGGCGATGACCGCCGATGAAAAAGAAGCATTTGCCCGTGAGTCTGCCCGCAGTGGTGCTCAGGCGGCCAAGGAGTTGCGCAGCTACCCTGAGGAGCCGCGCTTCTTTAGCGCTGGTAGTGCGATCTCAAAACGTTTTATGCAGGATGCCTGGAGTGTTTGTCGGAGCGGAGCGCATTTGTTTATGCTTGAGCCTAGCGGTGGCGATGCTGCTCTTGCGGTGAAGGATATTTCCGTCTGGCGTGGGAATCTCGATAAGCCGATACAGGCAGTTGATTTTGAAGCATTCACGACTGGCGGTGCGGGGAAGGTGAAAGAGCTGCTTGCTCATGAGGAGATGAGTGATGTCGTCTCTGTTCGTCTCTCTTCGCCTGATCAAATTGCTGAAGCGAAAGGTCACTTTGAGAAGGTGTTGCAGGCTGTAGAAGTGGCGAAGGATTCACTTGTTGTTTATCTGCTGGAGGGCTCCATGCCAGAGGCTGATTTTTTACAAATGACAGAGTCTGCTGGGTGTGTCGTGCCCGAGTTGCGTAAACGTCCGGCAGATGTTGCTCAATACGCTCGACGTTTTGCTCGTCTGGTTGCTGATCGTGCTGCGAAGCCGCAGGCTGCTGAGTTCACTCCGGAAGCGGTATATGCTGTCTTAGCGTTCGAATGGCCTGGGAATTACCAGCAGGTTCAGGATGTTATTTCTAAAGCAGTTAAGGAGAGTGAAGATAGTCCGATGACGCTTGATACGCTGAAAGGCATGCTTGGAGACGTGGCGGTTCCCGCACCCGAGGCGCGACTGGCTGCGTTTGTTAAAAATGCGCAAGTCAATCAATTGGATGCGCTGCTGGCATCGGGAGAGACCGTGGAGGCATTAGCCCGTCGGTTGGAGCTTGGTTCTAGCCCGCAGACGGAAGACGATTTACGGAAAATACCTTTGATTAATCCGAAATTGGCGAATCTTTAATCTGCTGCAGTTGCAATCTTCTGAGTTTAACTGACTGACCCTAACCCTGTTCTTTTATGGCACTTGCTCGTATCCAAGCTTCGATCGTTAAAAATTTGCTCCAGATGGGGCACTTGTCGGATGTTCAATGCCAGACGATTATCGACACCGACGAAGATTTTTCGGGAGTCGCTTTAGAGAACTTACTGTTTGAAGAATATAAAATATCTCCATTCCAGGTCTTAGTGGCTAAGGCGGAAGCGTTTAGCCTGCCGCCGATCAATGTGAAGCATTGCTTGGTGAATGATACGACGTTTGCTAAATTAGAGCAGGACTTTTGCCGTGAAAACACCGTCCTGCCGTTGGGCTTTGCTGGCGATTATATTATCGTTGCAGTTAGTAACCCCTTCGATCTTGAGATTATTAATAAAGTCAAAGAGATGTCAGGTATGCGCGTCTCTGTGTTGTTGGGACTTGAGAGTGCGCTTACTGATGCATTAAAGGGGGATGACGAAGAACACCAGGCGGCTGGTTTTAGTGATGTCGTCGAAGCGCTCGGCATGGATTTTGAGAGCGATGAGGAATCGGAAGAGGATTTTTCCGATGAGGAGTCCGCGCCGATTATTAAGCTGGGCAATCGTATTATTGAAGAAGCCTATTTTGCAGGTGCCAGTGATATTCACATTGAACCTTTTGAAGATGAGACGCGTGTGCGTGTGCGTATCGATGGTGTATTGAAGCATCAGCTATCGATGCCGCCGGCCGCTTCAGGTGCTTTGCTTGCACGTTTGAAGGTGATGGCCGAACTGGACATTGCAGAGAAACGATTGCCGCAGGATGGCCGTATTCAGTTTAAGCAATTCAACAAAAAAGGAATTGATGTCGATTTACGTGTGGCGACGGCGCCGTTGAACCATGGTGAAGGTGTGGTGATGCGTATCTTGGATAAGCAGAAGAGCACCTTGCCTCTGCCCGCATTGGGCTTTTCGGAGGAGAATTTAGGTAAGTATCGGGAGCTCATTACGCGTCCTTATGGTATGGTCTTGCACTGTGGTCCCACGGGTTCCGGTAAGTCGATGACGCTCTATTCTGCGTTGAATGAAATTAACAAGGTCGATGTCTGCATCCGAACGGCGGAGGACCCGATCGAGTATACCTTGCCCGGTTTGTTGCAGATGCAAATGCAGCGCAAGATCGGCCTGACCTTTGCTACTGCGCTTCGTGCGTTCCTTCGACAGGATCCGGATGTCATTTTGGTTGGTGAAATTCGCGATAAAGAAACTGCTGGCATTGCTGTCGAAGCGGCTTTGACCGGACACATGCTTTTCAGCACGTTGCATACGAATGATGCGCCCACGACCATTTCGCGACTCACTGAAATGGGCGTTGAGCCATTCATGATCTCAGCCTCTTTGGTTTGTGTCTGTGCGCAACGTTTGATGCGTCGCGTTTGCAAATCGTGTAAGCAGATGCATCAACAGGTTGGCAATGAGGCTGCAATTATGGAGCGTGCTTTGGGCTGGTCCGGAAAGGTTCCGCGTGCGGGAGAGGGCGGTTGCCCGAGTTGCGGTAGTAATGGCTACAAGGGGCGTGTCGGTATTCACGAGTTGATGCCCACTAGTGAGGAGCTTGTTGCCGCGATTAATGCCGAAGAGGAAGCGGTCGTGCTGAAGCGTATTGCCATGCGTAACGGCATGAAGACGTTGCACCAAGACTGTATGCTTAAGGTGAAGGAGGGCTTGACGACGATGGAAGAGGCCTTGGGTGCTGTGCCGCCTGATATGGAGGAATACGATGCTGCACCAGCCAGTTAGTGTGTCGTCGTGAAGCTCTCGACGGGCGAAATTCGATTCAGTTATTGAAGCGCCTTTAGGATGGATTCGGCAATTCGCGCACTGCTACCTTTGCTCTTTGCGTGCCAATCTCGCCCTGACTGAGACATCGCTGCGCGCGCGCGCTCGTCTTTGACTAATTCGAGGACGAGTGCTTCGAGGCTGCTTTCATCTGCTGCGACGCGAGCTGCACCGCTTCGCACCAAGGATTTCGCGACATCTTTAAAATTCGTCATATTCGGCCCCATTAGGATGGGGATTCCGAGCCCTGCGGCTTCGATCGGTGTTTGACCGCCCATATTCGGGGGGAGGCTTTTGCCGATGAAGGCTAGGTCGGCAACCTGAGTGAGGCGAGTTAGCTCGCCAGTTGTATCGGCGAGTTGGATGCTGATCGATTCTTGAGGTGCTTGGCCTTGCGAGCGCTGCTGCCAAGAGAGTGGCTGCTCTTTGAGTCGTCGCGCCAGTTCCGGCCCGCGTTCGGCATGGCGAGGCACAAGGAGTAGGCGGCAATCCACGCCTGTGGCGATGACGCTCTGCTGGATGCGTAGTAAGGCCGCTTCTTCGCCAGGCCATGTCGAAGATCCCAGTAGGATGAAGGGCTGCGGTTGATCGGGTGCGCTGCTAAATCCTAACTCTTTGCAGAGGGTTGAGTGGGCCGCTTCGTCGAGCTGCGGACTGATCGATACGTCAAATTTGATGCTGCCGGTAGATACAGTTGTGTGTTTATTGGCTCCTAGGGTGAGTAGCCGTGTCTGATCGAGGTCGCTGGCTGCGAATACGTGGTCCAATTTCCCCAAGAGGCGCTTCGCAAGTCTGGGCACCTTTTGGTAGCGCCTGAAGCTCGTATCTGAAATGCGTGCATTGATCAAAAATGTGGGCACTCCGTTTTTGCGGGCGCGATGCAAGTGCTCTGGCCAGAGTTCGCTTTCGGTTAGAATAATCGCGTCCGGTTGGATCCGTGTCCACGCTAAGCGCGAAAATATCCAGAAATCGAGCGGGAACACGCCAATGCTGTAGACTAGGTTCTTGTAGTGCTTGCGCGCCTCGGCATAGCCGGTGCTGGTCGTCGTTGTCAGCACTATTTCAACATTGCTGTCAGCCTGTAGGGCTTTGATGAGTGGGCCGATGGCCAATATCTCTCCCACGCTCACTGCTTGCAGCCAGATGCGCTTTTTATCAGTAGCTGGAGGGCTCAGTCTGTGAAAACGGCCGAGTCGATGTTGGAAACTCTTCGCGTAGCCGCCGCGCCGCCACATGCGCAATCCGTAGTAAGGGAGCGCAATGAGGAGTGCTGGAAGATACAATAATCGATATACCCAAATCACTTTAGAAGTTGTGGGACAATGCGAATGCGTGCATTTCTAGGCCTGGATTGTGGCTCTTTAGTCCGGCATTCGATGTGTGCTGATAGCGGTATTCCACTGACCATTCTTTGCAAACCTGCCAGTTCAAACCCGCGCTGCTAGTGAACTGGACATTTCCGCCTAGATCGAACCCGCCAAAAGTATCTTCAGAGTAGAGCGATGGTCCTGCGGTTAGGACGAGTGCGACTGGAAGTGCCTCATGTGCGAACTCCACCGCGAATCCGAAATGAATATAGGCCGCGACTTCACCTTCACCTGCAAGGGCGCCAATTGCAGCTTCGTAGCCGATGCCAGTGGTCATGTCTTCGCCGAGATCCCAGCTCCATTGCGGGGCGGATGTTTCGTAGAGCTCGTAGCTGGTGAGGCTGACTTTCGTGTCCGTGTCAAATCCGACACGAATACCGACCGTATTAAAAGGAGACTCGGGCGTATTCTTCGTTGCCGCAGCTTCGTTGGTCGCAGCCGATAAGCTGGATGTCAGTAGGGCAAGCAGGGCGCAGGAGGATTTATAATGAATCATGGTTCAGTGTGTATTAGGTTTTTCGAACTTAAAAGGTGGGGGAAGCTAGAAGTGGTGTATAAAAGCGTCAATGTCTGTTTTTTTGATTATTAGTCGAATGATCTTCGATTTCTGTTGACCTATTTGTGTGAGGGAATTTGTTCAGCGGCTTCTTGGGGAGAGGTGACAGAGTGGCCGATTGTGCATCCCTGGAAAGGATGTGTGCTAGTAATGGCACCGCGGGTTCGAATCCCGCCCTCTCCGCCATGAAAATAAACCGATAAGTATCAATGACTTATCGGTTTTTTTGTGGCTCAACGCTTTTAATCGTTGTGCGCATGATCGCTGATTTATCCATCGCAGTGCACCACTGCCATTTGAGGGATCAAAGTTTAATGACTTGTTGATGATTATTGGGGCTTTGTTTGTGCGCTTCGCGCCGCTTTTTTTGAAATGGTTGATTTTTTGTCATTCTAGGCGTTGTGTGGGCAAGTTCCTGTTAATCAGCTGGTAATGCTGGGTGGATGAGCTGGTCATTCTTCGATTGTCTTATTTTTTTGGTGTTTTTGTGAATTGGCACGGCCTCTGCTAAGTGTAGGCAAGCTCGCATTTTAGCGTGCTCAGTCGACTCCACTTTTTGGGTTCGGACTTACTTAATTCCTACAACACACAAAAACAACCAGACAAAATAGTATCATGAAGATTAAGAAAAACCTTCTCGCTTTGCTGCTCGGTAGCTCGGCGTTTTTGCTCGCCGGGGCTCTCGGTGCGCAGGAACTCCCTGTTGTTGAAGCAACTGAAGTCGTTGAAGCAGTTGCTGACGCGATTCCTTTTGAAGACGGCTATGCCGCATTCATGGAAACGCCGGGCGCTGCATTCTTTACAATCAGTAACTTGTGGCTGCTGATCTCGGCAGCCTTGGTGTTTATCATGCACCTTGGATTCGCTGCGGTTGAGTCTGGCCTCGGTCAGTCGAAGAATACAGTGAACATTCTGTTTAAGAATGTGTTCATCATTTCGATGGGGCTGATTACGTATGCGCTCTGGGGCTTTAATGCGATGTATCCTGGGGATGCATGGACGATTGGAGGATTCTTTGCAATGGGCTCTTGGTTCGATGTTGATCCTTCTGTTGCACTCATGACTGCTGAGTATGCCGATTATACTTGGTATACTGACTTTATCTTCCAGGGCATGTTTGCTGCGACTGCGGCGACCATCGTATCTGGTGCGGTTGCTGAGCGCGTAAAGCTCTCTTCGTTTATGATCTTCGCAACATTGCTGGTGACTTTTATTTACCCAATTACTGGCTCATGGCAGTGGGGTGGTGGCTGGTTGGCTGAGCGTGGTTTCTATGATTTCGCTGGTTCTTCCCTCGTTCACGCTTTCGGTGGTTTTGCGGCTCTGGCCTGTGTGCTGGTTCTCGGCCCTCGTGCTGGTAAGTATGTCAACGGTCAGATTCGTCCGATCCTTGGTCACAGTATGCCGCTGGCGACGATCGGTGTCTTCTTGCTGTTCCTCGGTTGGTTCGGCTTCAATGGCGGCTCTGTTCTCAGTGCTGATCCATACTTGGTCTCTCTTGTATTCGTAACAACTGCTCTGGCTGCGGCTGCGGGTGGTCTCGGTGCAATCTTTACTTCTTGGATCTTCCTGAAGAAGCCTGACCTCTCGATGGCGCTCAATGGTATCCTTGCGGGGCTGGTTGGCATCACTGCCGGTGCTGACTCTATCATGCCATTCTGGGCCATCATTACTGGCCTGATCGCTGGTATCCTAGTTGTCTTCTCCATCATCTTTTTCGATAAGATCAAGATTGACGATCCTGTCGGTGCGATCTCCGTGCACGGTGTTTGCGGTATCTTCGGCACATTAGCAGTGGCGCTCTTTAGTGACGCGGCGGGCTTCGGTATTCAGTTGATCGGCACATTGTCGGTCGGCGCCTTCGCCTTTGTCTTCTCGTTCGCCGTCTTCGGTCTCATTAAGGTAGTCATGGGGGTTCGCGTATCTCCCGAGGAAGAGGCTGAAGGTCTCGACATCGGCGAGCACGGTCAAGAAGCCTATCCTGACTTTAGCGGTGCACGTACTCGCTAATTAAGCCTAGCCAATTAACGAAAAAATCACATACATTAAATTATTATGAAATTGGTCAAAGCAATCATCAAGCCCTTCAAGCTCGAAGAGGTAAAAGAAGCACTCGCAGATATCGGCATCGAAGGTATGACCGTTACTGAGGTAAAGGGGTTCGGTCGCCAGAAAGGGCACACTGAAATCTACCGTGGTAGCGAATATACAGTCGACTTTCTCCCGAAGGTTATGGTCGAGATCGTCGTCGACGATGCGGATACTGAGAAATCAGTGGAAGCAATTGTTGCCGCTGCTAAGACAGGGAAAATCGGAGACGGTAAAGTTTTCGTGATCCCCGTCGAAAGCGCGATTCGTATCCGCACCGACGAGTCGGGCCCAGAGGCGCTCTAGTCTGAATTAAGAGCACTCGTTGCATTTCACCGACCACCCTTTTTAGGGTGGTCGGTTTTTTGCATTACTAAGATTTGCCGATGAAGGAGCCAATGCATCCCTTCAACGACTCAAACTACCACTTATATATATAAATGAAAAATACCTATTGTTTTATTATGCTGATGTTACTTGCGTTCACACCAGCTGTTTTATTCTCACAAAGCGTCGATATCGTCGAAGTCACCGAGCAGGTGGTCGAAGTTTCGGCGGTTGCCGATTCGGGCAACACTGCATGGATGCTAACCGCGACTGTGCTTGTGCTGTTCATGACTCTGCCCGGCTTGGCGCTGTTCTACGGCGGTCTGGTCCGCGCGCAGAATGTGTTGTCGGTGCTGATGCACTGCTTCGCGATTGCGTGTGTGGCGTCGGTTATGTGGGTGGTCGTCCTTTACAGTATCGCATTTGACGATGGCTGCGGTTGGGCTGGCGGCTTGTCGAAGATCGGCTTGCAGGGGATTGGCTTGAGTAGTCTGTCGGGTGACATCCCGGAGACGGTGTTCGTCATGTTTCAGATGACGTTTGCGATTATTACTCCCGGCTTGATCGTCGGAGCTTTCGTGGAGCGCATGAAATTCAGTGCGATTCTGCTGTTTACCGCACTGTGGCTGGTGGTGGTGTATGCGCCGGTGACTCACTGGGTGTGGTCTGAGGGTGGTTGGCTCTTTGCGCGTGATACAATCGACCTCGCGGGTGGTATCGTGGTGCATGCGACTGCGGGTATTTCTGCATTGCTGTTGGCATACTTCGTTGGGCCTCGTGAAGGTTTTCCGAAGAAGTTGCACGTGCCGCATAGTCCGGGCATGGTGATGATCGGTGCGTCGATGCTGTGGGTCGGCTGGTTTGGCTTTAATGCTGGTAGCCAACTGGCTGCCAATGAATCCGCAGGCATGACCATGCTGGTCACGCATATTTCGGCGGCCGTTGCGAGTTTGACCTGGATGACCATTGAATGGATGAAGACTGGCAAGCCTGGTTTGGTCGGTATTGTTACGGGTATGGTGGCTGGTTTGGCGACCATTACACCGGCTTCCGGTCAGGTGGGCCCTATTGGGGCTATCTTGCTCGGTTTCCTTGCTGGGGTGGTCTGTTACTTCATGTGTGGTATTGTTAAGGAGAAGATGAAGATCGACGACACCTTGGACGTCTTTGCTGTGCACGGTGTGGGCGGTATCATGGGCACTGTCTTGGTTGCGGTGTTTGGCACTGCGACATTTGGTGGCTTTGGTGAGTTCAATATGGGTGAGCAGTTGGTCACGCAGGTGATCGCTTTGGCTGCTGTGATTGCCTGGTCGGCAATTGCGACTGTGATCATCGTATTTATCTGTAAGAAGACTACAGGGTTGCGTGTGGATCAAGAGGTGGAGTATACAGGCTTAGACCAAGCGGAGCATGGCGAGACTGCATATCACTTCGAGTAGTCGCGGCGCATCTCTAGCAATTTCTAAAACCAACCTGAATCAGTTAATATGAAGCTCATTAAAGCAATTATCAAACCCTTCAAACTCGAAGATGTGAAGGAAGCGCTCTCTGAAGTCGGTATCGACGGTATGACCGTTTCTGAAGTGAAAGGCTTTGGTCGTCAAAAAGGCCATACCGAGATCTATCGTGGTAGTGAATACACCGTCGATTTTTTGCCCAAAACCATGATCGAAACGGTTGTCGGTGATGATATCGCTGATAAGGCAGTGAAAGCCATCGTCGAAGCTGCCAAGACTGGCAAGATTGGTGATGGCAAGGTTTTCGTTATTCCTGTCGAGAGCGCCGTGCGTATCCGCACCGACGAAGAAGGGCCCGAAGCATTGTAGGCTCCTTTCGGCAGTTTAAGTATTTCAAACGGGCACCTTCGCGGGTGTCCGTTTTTTTGTGTCGAACGGAAAGATTCCTGTTTGCTGCATACGCTTCGGGGGTGGTCATTGAATTCTTATATATTCCAAACGGTCGAACTAGTCCCAAAGGACTAGTTTAAGGATTTGATCTGGAGGGCAGGCGCTATAATAGTGATGACTATTATTATTATTATTATTATTAGTGGTGTTTATTTGGGGTATCAGTTTGGGTGGTTTTTTTAGTTGCTTAGATTAGTAATCTTACTGAGCTTAATAACTCCCCATTCCTAAGTCAGTGTTATATTAAGATGAGCCAAAAGGAGATCTCAGTTGTTTTACTCGATGATCATGCGATTTTGCGTGATGGGTTGGAGGGAGTATTGCAAACCATGGACGGCTTGGATGTTGTCGGTAGTATCGGGCATCCTCGGGAACTCTCGAAGTGTCTCGATTTGATTCAGGCGGATGTGGTGCTCATGGGCTTGGTATTTGATGGCGGCGATGGCTTACGTTGTATCTCGGACTGTATGAGCGCCTATCCGGATAAGAAGATATTGGTGTTGTCGCAGTTGCCAGAAGCGATCTACGCGCAGCGTGTGTTAAACGCTGGAGCGCATGGGTATTTAATGAAAAGGGTGTCTTTGAATGTGCTATTGGATGGTATTTGTAAGGTCGTCGCTGGGGAGGTCGCGGTGAGCCCTGTGGTTGCGACTCAGTTATTGGCGCATTATACGTCTCGGAAAAAGAGTTCTGAGCGAAGTGGTATCGATCAATTATCAGATCGAGAATTGCATGTATTAACTCTGGTAGGGCAGGGCTACACGACTGCAAAGGTCGCCTCAAATATGGGGATCTGCAAAAAAACAGTGGATACTTTTAAGGAGCGCATTAAGGTGAAGCTTTCCCTACAAAATAGCACGCAGCTCGCTCAGGCAGCCGCGCAGCATTTGGGGCGTCTTCAATAGTTTAGAGCTGTATAATGTTTAGGAAACGAAAAGTGTCCTCTCATGGGCAAAGCGTTGAACCTCGAAAGGGGTATGATTCACCAGCCGGGAAAGTTTCCAAGGCAAAGGTGCGTAGCCGATCGCATCGGAAGAAGCCACGCTCCTACGTGACCTTGCCTTTTGGGGTGCGGGTGGTTCGCAAGTCATGGTATCTGGGGCTTGTCACTGTGGCGGCTGTGTCGGT
>CAJQOS010000115.1 GCA_905479975.1 uncultured Puniceicoccaceae bacterium
AGAGTATAGCAGTGCCAGGCTAAGAGAGTATAGCAGAGAGTATAGCAGAGAGGAGTATAGCAGTGCCAGGCTAAGAGTATAGCAGAGAGTATAGCAGAGAGTATAGCAGAGGGAGTATAGCAGTGCCAGGCTAAGAGAGTATAGCAGTGCTAGGCTAAAAGCGCAGGAGTCGTTGGACATTTCAGTTGATTTGGCAACCTTGTATGGCATGAGAATACGACGACATAAGGTGAGTGGTGCTTCTGCCGTGTATCATTGCATGACGCGCACGGTGAATGGAGAGATGCTGTTTAAAGACCGCGAGAAGGAGATGCTGCGCAAGATGCTGTGGCAGGTGGCTGACTTCTGTGGAGCAGAGGTTTTGACCTATTGCGTGATGACGAATCACTTCCACGTGTTGTTGCATATTCCTGAGCAAGTAACTCTCTCAGATACAGAGCTGATGCGACGTTACAAGGTGCTGTATCCCAAGCCGACCAAATTTCAATCCGCCTCGACGAAGGTGATGGAGTCGCAACTAGAAGCGGGCGGTGAGGAGGGGGATGAGATCCGTCGTAAACTCCGAGCGCGAATGGGCGATGTCTCGGAGTATATGAAAACGGTGAAACAGCGTTTCTCTGTCTGGTATAATCGTTCGCACCAGCGCTATGGCACCTTGTGGGCCGATCGCTTTAAATCGGTGTTAGTCGAGGGGCAGGGGAATCCACTGCAAACGATGGCTGCTTACATTGATCTCAATCCTGTGCGTGCGGGGATCGTCGATGATCCCAAGGATTACCGCTTCTGTGGCTATGCGGAAGCAGTGGCTGGTGTGGTGGAAGCGAAGAGGGGGCTGATTCATGTTTGGAGCGATCATGGTGCAAGGCGGATTGACTCGGCACTGCGTGCGCACCGGTCGCTGATCTTTGGTCAGCGTGCCTCTGAGCCTAGTTTATCTGAGATGACGCGTAAGCGGGCACTGAAGGTGTTGGACCAGGAAGATGGTCACTTACCGAAGGCTGCGATATTGCGCTGCCGGGTGCGCTACTTTACTGATGGCGCGATACTTGGATCCGCCGAGTTTGTGCGCGGCTTTACCGGAGCTTGGCAAATGGAGCGAGGGCGCAAACATCCACCGAAAGTGAATGCGATGCGTGGCACAGACTGGGGCGACCTCGCGGTGATTCAAGGTCTGCGCAGGCAGCTCTTTGGCTGATTGGTTCGGGGCGCTAGCTTCTCTCTTGAGCTCCCCCTGGGCGTTCGTTTCCTGATGCGCTCTAAACTCATGGCGCCTGATTGAGTGGTTGCTCATTCGTGACGGGGGGAGCAGGTCAGGCAGAGAAACATACTCTGTGCCCTAGACATATTCGGTTCTGTACGCTTATATTGCACCAATACTAACCGATCATAACCTTTAACATACGACTATGAGTGATACTGCCGAATCGACCCGAATGATAAATGCGAAGACCTTTATGGAGGTTCTGATACGTTTCAGCCTGATTGCCTTCATTGTGGTGCTCTGTGCCAGGGTGTTTGCGCCGTTTACCGGCATCATGCTGTGGGCCTTGATTATGGCGGTTGCACTCTACCCTGTGCACCAGAAGTTAGTGAGGACCTTCAGTTGTAGGGACGGCAGAGCTTCGACTATTATGGTAGTTCTGCTGATGGTGGGCTTTGGAGTGCCGATGTTTTTCGTTGCGAATTCGATTCTGTCGCGGGCACAGCATGCGCATAATGCCTTGGTCAATCAGACGTATGAGATCGCGCAGCCCAAAGAGTCGGTGGCAGATTGGCCAGTCGTCGGGGAGCGTGTGTATCAGGCTTGGGATGCGGCAGCGACGAATTTGCCTGAGTTAATTAAGAGCCACCACGACTTGTTGGTGAAATACAGTAAGGATGGACTCGGTTTTGCGGTGAGTGGTGCTAGTTCGATGCTTAAGCTCTTTGCCGCCTTTGTTGTCGCCTCAGTGATGATGGCTTTTGGCGAGTCTGGTATTGCAGGACTTAAGAAAATATACCGCCGAGCCTGCGGGCCTGAGAAGGGTGAAGATATGCGCAAGTTGTGCACCGCGACGGTGCGCTCGGTTGCTGTCGGTGTACTCGGTGTAGCCGTGATTCAATCGTTGCTGTTTGGCGTTGGCTTCATCTTTGCCGATATTCCAGCTGCTGGTGTGCTGACGTTGATCGTGCTGATCTTTGGTATTTTACAGCTCCCGGCGCTGCTATTGGCGATTCCAATTATAGCCTATATGTGGATGGTCGGGGATGCCTCGACGGTGATGAATGTGGTCTTTACGATTTTCTTCCTAGTCGCGGCACTCGCGGACAACGTGCTCAAGCCGATGTTACTGGGTCGTGGCGTGGATGCGCCAATGCCAGTGATTTTGATTGGTGCTCTGGGCGGTATGATCACTGCTGGCTTTATTGGACTGTTTATCGGTGCGGTGTTGTTGGCTGTCGGCTATCAAGTCTTCATGGGCTGGGTGGACGAAGATCCGCATGGAGAAGCAGAGTTGGCTGAGGCGGATTCTGTTGTCGGCGAAGCGTAGTCGATGATGCCTCGTTTGTTGAGAAAGAGCGCTTGTATGAGTTTGGCTGCGTGTGCGGCCTTGTATTTTAGCGGATGCCGAACCTTGGGGCCCGACTATGTAGAGCCTGAGCTTACTTGGTTGGAGTCTTGGGAGACCGACCTGTATGGTAGCTTCGGAGCGCCGGTGGCTCAGGAAGACGTGGATTTAGAGTATTGGTGGCACTTATTTAAAGATCCGAAGCTGAACGAGTTGATCGAATTGGCACGTGCCGAAAATCCGAGTTTGCGCATTGCAGGCTTACGTATTCTGGAGAGTCGTGCGACTTTAGGCATCGCTGATAGTTTGCGCTATCCGCAGGTGCAACAAGCGAGCGGCGCCGCAGCTTATAACAATACGCAGCAGACTGATACTGACGAAGAACAGAGTTTTTCTAGTTATAATACGGGCTTAGCGGTCGGCTGGGAAATGGATTTCTGGGGTAAGTTTCAGCGAGGGATTGAGTCGGCCGATGCGGCTTTTTTTACTTCGATTGCGAATCAGCGTGATGCTCAAGTCTTACTTTCTGCTCAAGTGGCGGATGCGTATTTTGCATATCGCACGTCGGTGCTGCGTATCAAAATCGCGAACTCGAATGCTGATATTCAAAAGCGTAGTTACGATATTACGGAGAAGCTGTTTAAGAGTGGACAACAGTCGGAGTTGGATTTGCAGCAGGCGAAGACGCAATATCTAGCCACGCTCTCGACGATCCCCGATCTGGAACTGACGCTTTACCAAGTTCGCAATGCGCTGTGTGCGCTCTTAGGACGGCCACCTGGGGAATTACCAGAGCTTGCGAACTTACCTGAGGAGTTGCCAACACTCACAGAGACTAAAGTGAAGGCGATTCCTGCTCAGATATTGTTGCGCCGCCCGGATGTGCGATCGGCTGCTTGGCAGGTCGCCGCACAATCACCACAAATCGGTGCGGCTGAGGCGGATTTATATCCATCGATTTCACTGTTCGGCAGTATTGGCTTTGCGGGCAATACACTCGATAATACTGAAGACACCGTGAGCTTGGGGGTCGGGCCGTCTTTTACTTGGAATATTTTCGATTACGGTCGCATTAAAAACAACGTGCGCGTGCAGGATGCGCGCTTACAAATCGCGATCGAGGCTTTTCAGAATGTATTGTTGGGCGCTGCGCGTGAAATGGATGATGCGGCTCTGAGCGTCATTAAAACACGTGAGAAGCAGGTGCCCCTTGGTCAGTCGTTGATATCGGCGCGTCGTTCCTTGGAGCTTGCGAATCGTAATTATAAAGAAGGCTATGCCGATTTTCAGCGCGTCTTGGATGCGCAGCGGTCTGTAGCCTCGCAGAGTGAGCAAGAGCTGATCAATACCGGCAAGCAAATCAGTGCGGTGGTCGATTTCTATCGAGCCATCGGCGGAGGTTGGCTGCCGGACTCGGTTGAGGAAATGTTGCCCGAGGCAACGCGTGAAGGAATGGAAGCGCGTAGCGATTGGGGGGATTTGATTCAAGCACCGTTACCTGCAGCTCAACTACCAAATGGAGAGGATGTGATTCATGAGTAAGAAGAAACAAGAAACACCTGAGGGCACACCAGAAGCGAAGCCGCCAGCTGAAGAGGCTTCTCCTGCGCCAGCCAAGCCCGCTAAAAAAAGTGTTAAGCTTGGCGGCTTATTGGTGCTTTTAGTCATCGTGTTGAGCCTAGTATGGTATCTCGCGGCAGATCGTTATACGCCATATACCTCGCAGGCGCGAGTGGACGGTTATGTGGTGGGCGTGGCTCCTAAAGTCGCCGGTGTTGTTACGGAGGTTTGGGTGCGTGATAACAATGAGCAGGTCGAGGAAGGGCAGAAGCTCTTTCAAATCGACCCGTCTCAGTATGAAATTGCGCTGGCGAAGGCGCAGTCCGATTTAGAGACTTCGGAGCGGCAGGTCGAAGCCAGTGATGCGGCGATCGATGCGGCTCGGGCGAATTTACTTTCAGCTCAAGCAAATCAGGTCAAAGCCGAGAAAGATCTGAATCGCCTAAAGCGGTTACGTGAAGATGATGAAGGCACCATTTCGCTGCGTCGCTTAGAGGTCTCGGAGGCGTCTTTGGAGCAGGCCAAGGCGGGTGTCGCTGCAGCTGAAGCTGGCGTGCGGCAGGCGGTCGAGCAAATGGGGGATGAGGATGAATCTAAGAATTCTACGCTGAGGACTGCGCGCAGTGCGGTGGCCCAGGCCACACGCGATCTCGAAAATACCACCGTGCGCGCATCGACCAGTGGGGTGATGACGGATCTTCGCGCTGAGGTCGGGCAATTCGCAAATACGGGTGCACCTGTAATGACCTTGGTGGCGCTTAGTAATGTGTGGATCAATGCCTCTTTGACTGAGAATAACCTAGGGCACATTGAGCCCGGAACTCCAGTTGAAATCATCTTTGATGTGTTTCCTGGTCGTGTATTCGAGGGGGAAATACAAAGCATCGGCCTAGGTATTGACGCTGGCAATGGTGCTGCGCCAGGTTCATTGCCAGCTATTTCGAATAATCGTGATTGGTTGAGACAGTCACAACGCTTCCCTGTGATTATCTCTTTTGACTTGGCGCAGGACGAAGCACTGCGTGGTGGATTACGTATCGGCGGGCAAGTTTCGGTCATGGCTTACTCTGAAGAAAGTGGTCTACTCAAGACGATCGGGGAGTGCTTTGTCCGGCTGCAAAGTTGGTTGAGTTACGCATATTAAGCGGGTTCCCGATGGCCTTTACTCCTCCAGCTCAGCGGACGTTTCGTCTTAGCTTATGCATGGCACTCTCCTTGGCCTTTGCGTATGGGATTGCGTTTCCTTTGCCATATCTGCCGCCCATTTTTGCGTTGATGCTTACCTTGCCGCCACGTGCGCCTTTGGGAGTGAAGAAACTGTTGGTAGTCTTGCTACTGGTCGCGTTGACGACGGGCATTGGTATTTTGCTGATCCCGATGCTGAACGAGTATTCGATGACGGGGCTAATCCTCATCGTGCTCGGATTGTTTCTATGTAATTTCTTGGCAGTGAATCTGGGCAAGGGCTCTGTCGCTTCGTTGTTGACGATCGGGCTCACGCTCGTGACTGCTGCGGGCTATTCTAGCACGGCCTTGGCGCAGTTGGTGGTGCAGGCGCTTATGGGCTCCATCGTGATCGCATGGGCTTGTCAGCATGTCGCCTATTTTATATTTCCCGAGCCAGCGGCGGAGCCGTCGGCGGCTAAGAAAAAAGCTGCGCCGAAGCCGAGTGATTCACAAAGTAATTGGCTCGCGTGGCGTGCAACTTTGATCGTGTTTCCCGCTTACTTGTTGGCGTTGACGAATCCTGGTCAATATTTGCCGATTATCATGAAGTCGGTCTCGCTCGGCCAGCAAGACTCGGTGACGGATGCGAGTCACGCCGCACGTGAGCTGCTCGGGTCGACTTTCTTGGCAGGCTTGTTCGCTATCTTATTTTGGTTCGGGCTGGGGATCATGGTCAACCTGTGGATGTTCTTTTTATGGATGCTGTTGTTTAGCTTCTATTTCGCGAGCAAGTTGTATCAGGTGATTCCCAGTCGTTACCCCGCATCCTTTTGGGTGAATACTGTGATCACGATGCTGATTCTACTGGGGCCAGCCGTGCAGGACAGCGCCAATGGCAGCAATGTCTATATGGCCTTCTTGGTGCGGATCTCACTCTTTATTGCGGTCACTCTGTATGCGATCTTCGCCATCTACGCATTGGAGCGTTTACGTGCATGGCGCGGTCGAAAAGCGCCTGCAGTTGTCACCGCGCCGATTGTTGCGGAAGAGTCGTAGGGCTTCAGCTTGCTGAATGCCGTCAGCGCTTCGGCACGGTTGTTTTTAACCACCCGTTCCCTTCTTTGTCCTCTAGCGAAGCGGGTGGTTCAATCTGTTTTTTTAGCAGAATGCCCGTGTCACTTGTTAGCTCTTCAGCGCTTTGATCAGGGAGATGAAATCGTCTTCGCCGTGACCCGCGGCTTCAGTTTTATTCAGGCATTCGCAGACCTGTTTTAAGATAGGCAGCTCGCCCTGGCTGCTTTGTTGAGCCAAGCGCATGTCTTTGTGCATGTTCTTGATCGAGAATTGCGGACTCAAATCGTCTGCCCGTAGCTTCGGCTCCTTCAACGCGGCCAAGCCCGACCACGCGACGTTTTGCTTCATCACTTCGAAGAAGCAGTCGTCGTCGATCCCCGCCTGGCGGCTCATCGTAATGCTCTCGCACAGCGCTTGGCTGATGGCAGCGATCTGTAAGTTCATCGCCAACTTGATCGTGGCTGCTTGAGCGGGCGCGCCGATGTGAAATTGCTGAGCGGATATCTGCGCGAGTGTGGGTTGCACGCGTGCGATGTCGGCTGGCTCGCCGCCCATAAAGAAGACGGTCTTGCGCACTTCCGCCGCAGGCTTGCTGCCGGTAAACGGGGATTCGACATAAGCTGCACCGGTGGCACGCACCCGCAGTGCAATGCGCTCGGCACTGGAACTGTCGATCGTTGAGGACTGAATCACACAGTGTTTGTCAGTGAGGTGGGGGAGTAGTTGGTCCAACACCGATTCGACCGACGCCGCATCGTAGAGGCACACTTGTAAGAGCGTCGCACGCTCGGCGCACTCAGCGAGCGTGGCTTGCATCAGGTCGAGTTCCGGCTTCGACGTGCGATTCCACGACGCGGCCAAGCAGCCGTCTGTTTTATAGTGATCGGCCCAGATGGAGCCGATGAGGCCGAGGCCGATGAGTGCGACAGTTTCAGAATTCATGCGCGAAGCGTAGTGGAGTCGTCGGCTTTTTCCAGCGTAGAAGCGCCGCTCCTGTGGCTGTTGTTTCTAATTGAGTGCACCTGATGGTGTCGCAATGATTGGAATACTTCGTTTTTAGCCCTTGCTGTATTTTGCAATGACTTCCTTGGGGTCTTTGCCCTGCGGCCTCTCTTTATGGGGGCAGCGATAGGAACCACCTGCAGGCGTTTAAGTCAGTGCCTGTCGGATTTATTTGTGAGGAGCAGTGCGCCGGTTGCTTTGTAATAAACGGGCGAGCTGCGTTGTCGTTCTCATCCCCCTCGATAGGTATATCCGAGAGAATTTAGTAGAGGCATTAATCTCTGTTAATAGATATTCGCGTCGCTTTCTCGGCAGATGCTTTTTGAGGGGAGGCCGTGTGTGGTTCGCTTTCGGAAGGCCTTTGGTTGGTGATGCATGGATCTCTCAGCCAAAGGTCTTACCATTCCAGCCCCAGCTGGCGGGTGGCTCGTTGTGGTAATTGATATAGATGCGGTCGGGTTGAATGTCGGTGGTCAGGCGGATGCGCTCGCAGAGCTCAGGCGTGAGCCGTTGTGGGGCATCTTCGGGCAGGCGAATGGCACGAAGATCGACGAAGATCGTGGGGTGCTCTGTGCCGGCCATTGTCATCTTTGAGCTGATCCAGCTGGTCATGACGAAGTCTTCGGACTTTCCGAGCAGTTCGGAGACCGCCTTGGAGAGTGTCTGTAGGCAGTTGGACTTTTCCGCGTCGGTGAGCGCGAGATTAGAGGTGACTTGAACGAGTGGCATGACAAGTGGGAGCTGAGGTTTGAAGTGGGGGCGAATTGAATATGAGACAGTGAATTAAACGTATCTCATGAGCGTCGTGTGGGCAAGTTCGTTAGGGCTTTCTATTTGTCAGCCTGCTCGACTTGCTCGCCGCCTGGCTTACGACACCCGCGCGGGTGCCGAACGGCTCTTCGAAATTTTAGAAGAAAAAGACACTCTCCCAAACTGGGCGTATATGTTTCACCATGTGCGTATGAGTCGAGCATGCAGTTCTAGTCCGTGCCATTCTCAGGAGAGGATGGAAGCACCTCACTGATTTATGCGAAGGCGCTGAAATAGCCGATAAAATCCCTTAACTTGTAAGCCATAAAAAGGGCCTCTTCCGCTTCTTTTCGAATGATCTCGTATTCTCAATCATAAGCCTAATTGAATTGCAGTGCCGCATCCTAGTAAAACGAGGCCAACCAATAGGTGCGCGTAACGCCCCAACGCTGGAAGCTTGAAGGTGTCCAGTCCTTTGCTGAGAATCCAGACGGTTGCTAGCATTGTTAACACCGTTGCCAGCCCGAACAGAGTGACTACGCCAATGGCGAGGCCTAGGTGTTCACCTAAAGCGGGAAATAATAGTAGTGGGATCAATGCTTCGCAGGGGCCAAATACGAAAATAACAAAAAGACTCCAAATGGTAATACTTCGAGCTCCATCTGTTTGCGCATGCATGTGCGCGTGTGTGCCCACATGGCTATGCGGGTGCTCGTGGACGGTGCCATCGTCATGCGTGTGGACATGCATGTGCGCTGTTTGCATGTTGATATGGCGAATCGCCCAGATCAGGTAGAATAAGCCGAACAGAATTAGCAAGCAGGCTGCCAGCTCGCCCCGAGTCGATTCAAAGGCCTCCAAACTTCCTAGGGACCAACCAGCCAGAGCACCGATGAACCCGAGCAATAGCGACGCCCCGACATGCCCCAGTCCGCAGAGTGCCACGACACAAAGCGTCTTCTTTAGTTGCCACTTCCTAGCCTTGCCTAGCGCAACGAAGGGCAAGTAGTGGTCGGGCCCCAACAAGGTATGCACCACGCCGATTAAAGCTGAAGATGACAGTAAAACAAGTGTGCCGGAGTTCGCATCCATTCTCGGATCAAGCAAAATACTGCTCGGCACGTTTGGCGATTTCAGCGTAGTCGACCTTGAACTGACAGTCTTCGCGGATGGCTGCAAGATCCACGCCGACCGTCTCACGGCTGGGTGTATCTAGATCGCGAAACAGCTTATAGGCTTCGCCATCGCCGTCCTGCTCATAGTAAGTGACATAGCGGGAAATATCCTGAAAGGCATACTCAGTCTTATGTGCCCAGCGCTCACAGCCACTACAGCCCGGGCACATGGGCACCGGCATCACGGTCGCGACTTGTTGAAGCGCCTCACGTTGCTCGCTTGGAAGGTCCTGCTTGAAGTTGGTTGCTGCCATAGCATTTTCTTCGAGCTGGTTCACATTCTCCATCGCGGAGCATATGGATGCAATACGATGATCACTCCATACGGCGTGTAGTAAGGCCTGGTGGGTCGTCAGTCCGACTTCATCGATTTTCGGGTTCTTCTTGGGCGCTTTGGCGAAGGGCTTCATTTCCTTCATCGAGATCAGGCCAATGCCTTTGTTGTGGCAGGCATCGAGCGCACGGTCGAAGGCTCCATCCTTTTCGTGAAACGGACTATATTTAAGCATGATCGCATCGACAAACCCGCCGCGCGCTGCTGAGTTCAGGCAATCGACTAGGAGCTTATCGTGGCAGGAAAAACCACACATTTTCGCTTTCCCTGCTTTTTTGATTTTTTCAAAGACTTCTCGAACCTCGTCCATTTCAGGCCAGTTGACCGCGTCTTTGCCATAAGACTTGGGGCCCAAGCCATGGATAAAGAACAGGTCAAGGTAGTCGGTGCCACATGCTTTCAGGCGATTGTCAATTTGCTCAAGTAACTGTTTGGGCCCCTTCTTGGGGTGGTCCTTACTTACGAGAAATAGCTCTTTACGGCGTTCGGGGTAGCGTTTGAGCCACTTGGCGATGTTGCGCTCCGACTCGCCTTTGATGTAGCAGTCCGCTGTGTCGAAATAACGGATACCCATGCTCCACGCGACATCTAGATACTGCGGGCTGTGCGCGCTCATCATGCCGCCCAGGTTTAGCATGGTGACCTCTGGTCCGTTCTTGCCGAGCTTGCGTTTCGGAAGTGCTGGTTTGCCTGCAGCAGGGGCGGCAGATGCCTTCCCCGATAGAGCCGCCACAGCTGTCGGTAGCACGACAGATGCTTTGATGAAATTGCGGCGGGATGTTTTGGGTTCGTTTTTCATAGTGCGGTCCTCCTTGATTGGTGACGGTGAGAGATTTTCATCGCCGGTTCTGGGCGGGGAAGGGGGCTATTCGATTATTTGTTTTTCTAACTTGGTGACGATGCGTTCGAGTGACTGAATACGCTTGGCCATGCGAATGAGCACCTTGCGTTGTGGGGCGCTCAGTGCGTTACATAGTTCGCAGACATGGCGCGTGGCGGAGCTGCCTACTGCGGGGTAGGTATAGGTCGCCGCACAAATGGTGCAGGTCTTTTCGCGGGTCGCGGGTTGTGGTTTGAGTTTTTTCGCGGGCATGAGCTTAGCGTTGTTTTTTAACGAGGTCGCGAATGTTGGTCGGGTCGCCTCCATCCATGAGGAGCCCGCGTTCGGTCGAGCGGGTTTCGCCAATGGCTGTCACACGAATCGCAGCATGGTCTTTGACCGGGCATTCGTGTTCGCAAATACCGCAGCCAATACAACGAGACGGATCGACATAGGGGCGGCGTAAAGTGATCGGGTTGCCATCGCGTTTGGTGATGGTGACCTCGCGCGAAAAAATCGCCTTTGGCGAGGTCGGGCACACTTCCTCGCAAACCACGCAGGGCGTTTCCATCGCCCAGGGTAGGCAGCGACCGCGGTCATAGAAGGCCGTGCCAATTTTAACTGGGCCTTGCTCGGTGTGCTCGCCGATTCCGGTCTTCTCTTCGATCGAGATCCGCTGGATGGCTCCCGTCGGGCAGACCTGGCCGCAAAGGGTGCAGTTCAGTTCGCAGTAGCTGATCTTCATGTTGAGGATCGGTGTCCAGATACCTTCGAGGCCTGCTTCCATCAAGGTTGGTTGCAGCACATTCGTCGGGCAAACACGGATACACTGGTCGCACTTGATGCAGCGCTCGAGGAATTGGTCTTCCTTCATCGAACCCGGAGGGCGAATTACTTTCTTACTGAAGTTCTTGTCTGAGGCTCCAGAGGAGCGGGTGACCGCATAACCGGCAGCACCAAAGAGCGATGCCATGGCCACGCGCCGGCCAGTAATCGGTGGTGCGGTGATTTCATGATCTCGGTTCGGCATGAACTTGAAAGAGAGTGCATCGACCGGACAGTCTTCGATGCACTCCATGCAGGCAAAACACTCGCTCTTGCGCAGCTGCGTGTGCGGGTCGCTTGCGCCCTGGCAATTTTTTAAGCACGCATCGCAATCGATACATTTGTTCGGGTCGCGTTCAATCCGCCAGAGAGAGAAACGGGACGCCACGCCCAGAAAAGCGCCGAGAGGGCACACCACACGGCAGAAAAAACGCGGGATGATCACATTCATTCCCACAAAAAAGAGCAGCATCAAGCCGATCGCCCAAGCGCCGACGTGGTAGTATTGTTTGACATACACCGTGTCAGGGAAGATTTCGTTCAGCGCAGGTAGCACCGCGGTGCTCATCGAGCGATGGAAGAGACAGATCGGATCTAGTAAGCCAATCTGCAGGCTGCCAAAGCAGGCGGCCACGATCATCATGATCAGGAAAACATACTTCAACTGCTGTAATTTTTGGAAGCGGTTACTCTCGATGCGGGCTTGATCGTCGCGACGACCAAAGAGCCAGCCTGTCAATTGATGGAGAGTGCCATATGGACAAATCCAGTTACAAAAGAAGCGTCCCAGCACGAAGGTTGGAATCAGTAAGAGTGTGCAGAGGATGAGGCCTTTATAAACGGTGGTAGTAGTAATCGCGGTTGCAAAGCCAACCAGCGGATTGATTTCAAGGAAGAGTGAGACAGGATAGCCCTTCAGGTAGCGAAGGTCCGTAACAATCACAAAAAACAAGAAAAGTAGGAAGAAGAAGGTCTGTGAAAGCACCCGCACACGAGTGATCCGCATGTCAGCGATCACTTGATTCTTAAACCAATTGCCGAACCGTTGAATTGCATGCGCTTGCGCCGGAGCCGGTTTGACCGGAGCACTACCAGACTTGATGTAGCGATCGACCGGTGTCTCGGCTGAGTCGGGCTTCGACTTGTCACCGCCGCAACCGCAGCTTCCACTTCCTTCACTGCAGCTCATGCTTCCACCTCTTTCAATTTCAGGTCCTTCCAATTCATATTACCGAGACCACGCGCATGCGCCTTGTGCAGGTATTCGAGTTTTTCAACATCGCGCCCGAGCAGGTTCGTAAAACCGTAACTATCGACTGCAACCATATCTGTGCCAGCGACCACCGTGTTGACTGGCTTCACATCCGAAAGGCGTCCGCCCGTTGGGCCGTTGCTAACGAGCACGTCCATCCCGTCCAAAATGACGAGGGTCGGCTCGATCATCAGCGCGAAATCGGAAATAATACTGTGTATGTGTTGGTGGAACTGGTTGCGGCGCCCACCGAGCAGGCCATACCAGTTTTTCATTGTCATCGAGGCGTGGCAGAGGTTGTGGTCTTTGCAAGGGGATAGGCCGATCACTTTGTTCGCCTGTTGGAAAGGGCGATTGAAAAACGGCCAATGGCGCAGGATCTCGCCATCCATCTCGATTGTCGCAAAGGCTCGTTGCTCTGGGTAGAGCAACTTTAAGTTGAGCTCATCAGCCACCGCTTCGAGACCGCTCTTGAGGAAACAACTCGCGGGGCTGTTAATCGGATTGTCAGCGACAAAGACTTCTTTCGCGCCTGCCTCAAAACAAAGTTGAGCCGTCGTCCGCAAGGCATCCGGATGTGTCGTGGCACACAGCGCAGGGGGACGATCAAAAGCGATGTTCGGCTTTATCATCACCACGTCGCCATGCTTGATAAAGCGCTCCATCCCGCCGAGCTGATCGACGGCAGCCCGAATTGCTGTCGAGCGATTCAGAGAATGCGCAACCGAAAGATCTGGTAAAAACTTGGCAACGTCCGGGCGAAAACTCGGCAATTGAATGCCCGCCTTGTCCTCAAAGCCAGGGACCACGTGCTCCCGGCGCCAGAGGGCGGCCGCGGCTCCGAGCGAACCTAGACTGACGAAACCAGTGAGCAGCGCCTGTTGCACAAAGTCACGGCGGCTCATCTCTTTCGGGTCTAATTCGATCTCAGGCTTGCTCATCTTAATATCTCTCCTCCTCGTAGGCGTCTTCGGGCACTGCTTCGATGATCGGTGCTACGACTGCCTTGCCCGCTGGAAAGTGGTCGCTGATCGCGTGTCTCATGAACTGCTTTGCGTTCTCTAAATTCGCGGCATTGACGATGCCAGAGATGAGGCCGTTTTGTTGAGCAACCACGGTATATTCGCCAAAATTCTCTGCTTCGAACACCGTCGCGCCGTCACTCTCGTAGGGAGGCTGCACCTCACCAAACTTGGCATTGAAATCCAACAGCGCTTGCCAAACCTGCTGAGCCTGCGCGTTGTCCGCTGCCTGCATGGCAAAATAGTTTAATTGTTCGCCGTCAAACTGGTAGCGAGCCTGGAAGACATTTTTCAATAACTCCTGGCCATAGGCATTTTGAGCAACGAAGGCAACGGACCCCGGAACTTGTCCGTAGCTTGGTAGACGCATGCGCGCCTCCATGCCAGAATCATCGGCCGGCAAGCGTTCCGCCAAGTAGCTGGCATAGCGCTCCGCCACATCCATAACGTCCGCCTCAGGCGACGAAGCAATGATTTGCACATAGGCGCGCCCAGTGCGGAAGAAGTAACCCATCTCGCTGCGGTAACCATCAGAGGCGAAATTCACCACCTCCGCCGTGGGGTCACGCTCCAAGGAAAAGATACCGAATGCGCTTAGCGGCTTATCCATCCAGAAGATAAACACATCCAGAAATTGCCCGCTTTGCTGGGGGAGGCTGAAGCTGCGCGTTGTCAGTTCTTGGAAGCTGAATTCCTGATAAGCGGGCGCACGACCGTTGATTTTCTCGAAAAGCGTGTCCGGATTATAAAGTTCCGTCGGCCCCATCGCTTTCAGTGGCAAGCCGAACTCGGGCAAAACCCGACCGAGACCGGCCGACTGCGCCGCAGTGGCAGTCGTAGCAGAGGCAGGTGCTTCACGCAAAGTCGCTGCCACTCCAGTGACTGCTTCACGCGTCGATTCCAGCGCAGAGATATCCACTTCAAAGATGCCGGGATCGTAGTGGACTCCCCTATAGTGGACTGCTCCAGCGATGCCTAGCAGTAGTAACAAAATAGCCCCGCCGACGCACTTTTCGGTGGCCGGTATATCAGTGCGCACAAAACGCTTTGTTCGAGGAGGGGCACCCATAAACAGAATGAGTGAAAATAGCGGCTATCGCTTGGGGGGCAAGGACATAATGCCTGCTGATGGTATCATAAGCGTTAGCTCAGGCCTTCGCTGGCGTTCAATTGCTTGATGATGAACGAGGGAATCTTTCCGTTGGTGCTAGCTTACTTAGTTTCGGCGTAGGCTTTGGAGACTTCTTCGCCGATGATGCGGATGCCAACTTCCACATCCTCTGCGGGCATGGTGAAGTTGATGCGGATGCACTCGTCGCGGTGCTTCCAATCGCTGTCGTCTTGACCGAAGAAGAAGTAACTGCCAGGGACGACTAGGACGCCGCGGGCTTTGAGGCGCTCATACAGTTCACGGGAGGTGATGGGCATCCCTTCGAACCATGCCCAGAGAAAGAGTGCGCCTTCGCTGCGGTGGATGTGGTAATTGAGCGCGGGATCGAAATGTTGCTTTACCCATGCCTGCGCTTGCTCGGACTTTTTACGGTAGAACGGCTGCACCAAGTCGTTACTGAGGCTTAGGATTTCTCCGCTTTCTATCAGCGGCTGGGCGATGGCTTGCCCTGTGTTGGTATTGGCTAAGCCCATGATCGAGGTCATGGATGAGACGGCTTTGATGATTTCTGGCTTGGCGATGACGATGCCCGTGCGTGTGCCGGGTAGCCCGATTTTGGAGAGGCTGAGTGTGAGGATGATGTTCTCATTCCAAACCGGTGTGGCCTCGGTGAAGATCACATTGGGGAAGGGGGCACCATAGGCGTTGTCGATAATCAGCGGGATATTGTTGGCCTCTGCGAGTTCTGCGAGGTGGGCGATTTCGTTGTCGGTTAAGACATTGCCAGTCGGGTTGGTGGGGCGGGAGACACAGATCGCGGCGATGTCGTCGGTCACTTCCAAGTTGTCGAAATCGACGCGGTATTTGAACTCGTGCTCACCTGTGTGCTCGATGCGTGGCCTTACGCTGCGAAACAGTGAACCACCGACGGATTGATCCGCGTAACCAATGTATTCGGGCACCAGCGGCAGGAGGATCTTCTTTTGTTGTCCGTCTGCAAAGCGTCCGCCCAGTGCATTGAATAAACAGAAGAAAGCGCTTTGGCCGCCCATGGTGATGGCGACGTTGTCGGCGCTCAGATCCCAGCCGAACGTTTCACGGAAGAGGTCGGCGATGGCTTGGCGAAAGCCAGTGCGGCCAGCGGGTGGTTCGTAGTTGCCGAGCATGTGCTCTAGCTCGCCGGGTGTGGCGGTGATTTCTTCGATGCGTTTGCGCCAGAGGGCGTCCATCTCCGGGATGTGTGCCGGTTGGCCGCCGCCGAGCATGTGCACCTTATCGCCGCCGGCTGCGAGTGCGTGCCCAAGGTCATCCATGAGTTCGCCGATGCCGCTGCCTGTGCAGAGGCGCTGTCCGAATTCGGACCATTCCGGTTGAGTGGAGGCGTTGTCTTGATTGGGCATGTGTGCAGTGTGTTTTGCTCTTATTCTGGATTAAAAACTAAGTTAGCCGTGCCTGTTTCGGCCGTCAATTAGATGCTGACGGGTATATCCGCTGAATTGACAGCTGTCTGTCGTCTTCACATTGTAAGTTTCAATGCCCCGATTCTTTGTGATATTTCTTCTGTCCGCGGTCTTGTTGTTTTCGGCGTGTTCGGTCGTGAAGGCTCCGATTGATCTGGCGACGACTACGATTTCAACCACAGGCAAAGTCGCCTGCGCTGCGTGTGATGCGACCGGCGCGGTGGCTTCAGCGGTCGGTAGCACGGCGAGTGGCGTGGCTAGTGTGACTCGCTCTGTGGCAGATGTGGCAACGAGCCCTGCGGTGCAGGAAGTGGCCTTAGAGTCACAAGGGCACACGGCGAAGGAAATCGCTAAAGGTGTGGCGCGGCGTTAGTCGTTTGATTAATCATGAATTACGACTCGCTCATTTATTGGATCGGTATGATCGGCATCGCGGCGTTTGCGGTGACGGGCGTGCTGGCAGTTTTACCTAAGGGGGTGGACCTGTTTGGAGCAACCGTGATTGGTATGTTGACGGCCTTGGGCGGTGGCACTTTACGAGATCTGGTCTTGGGGGTGCCGGTGTTTTGGTCGATCGATTCGCTGTATATTTGGGTGGCGCTTGTGGCGAGCGGGATCACGTTTTGGGCGAAGCATGTGTTATCGCGTGCTGATATTTTCCGACTGATGCTGTATTTGGATGGGCTGGGAGTGGCTCTCTTTTCGATACAGGCAGTGAGTAAGGTATGGGATTTGGATTACGGGCCACCGGTTACGCCAGTGGTGCTCGGAGTGGTGACTGGGATCGGCGGCGGCTTGATTCGCGATGTGTTGTCGGGGCGGCCTAATTTGTTAATGACGTCGCACGAGTTGTATTTGACGCCCGTCACCTTGGGTTGCGTGCTGTATTCGGTTTCACTGCATTATCTTCCACAGTTTGAATCGGTGCCGGCCATCTTGAGTGTGGCGTTAATTTTCTGCTTCCGTGCGGCGGCCATTCGTTGGAACCTGGGTGTGCCGAAGTGCTTGGTGTCGGACGTGAAGTGAGGGGAAGCTGGGAACGGCTGCTTGAGCTGCCGAAAATTTTTGGTGTATTCTGCGGAGTCGCGGATGGTAACATGAGGCAGCTAAAGCAGCCTATCCCAGTTAGACTTGAAACTCTATCGATCGGCGTGGGCGACGATCGATTCGGGCCACATAAGGAAGGAGCCTAGCCAGAAGCAAATGGCACCGATGAGCGTGAATGCGACTGAGATTTCGACGGTGTCGAAGCTGGGGGCGTGGTCGGGCACAAAGGCGAAGCAGGCGGAAATCATGAAAGCGATGCAGCCGAGCAAATTAATAAAGGTGACCCACCAGGATATTTGCGTGGGCTTAAGGGCCCAGTGGCGGTGGCAGGTTTCGATGAATGCCATATAGCCGGAAAGTAGGAAAAGAATGGAGCCAATGACGTTGGGCGTCCAAATGAGTAACAGCTCTGCTTCGCGGTTCAGATTCGAGAGCAAGGCGTCGAAGGTGTTGAAGTTGAACATCACGGTGCCGACGAATTGCAGTGCACAGCTGAGCCAACCGGCGTCCTTCGGTTGCCAGCCAAACCATTTGCGCTGTGTGGCGGAAGCTTCGGCTGTCCCTACGTTGGCGGCCTGATAGAGCTGCAAATAGGCGGCTGTGGTGAAGGGAATCGATGCTGCAAAGAAGAGCGCATTGACCTCGATTTCGCTCAAGCCCAATGCCTTGGGCCATACGGGCACAAGGCATAGCAGGCTGCCGAGTGTAAAGCCTGAGGCACCGATGATGAAGACTAAGCCAATCCACCAGTTCAAGACCTGTGGTTGCCACAGACTACGGGCCAATACCGAGGCAACTGGGTAACGTTGGCCGACTTGTGGGAGGTTCAGCCCTTTACGGTGGTGGCGCGAGTGCCAGACGCGCAAGGCACCGTCGAGGTGTCGATAGATACGGTGTGTGACAAAAGGCCAAGCACCCGCAGCTTTAATTAACTGGGGTGCTTGCTGTTTGGATGGATTGACTTCGGGCATATCGCGTGAGCGATGCTTCAATTAGTGATGGAAGCCTGAGCCTTCTTCGCCCGTCATTGGATTACTGGACGGGTGCTTTTCTAGGTGCTCCATGGCATCTTTCATGTCTTTGAGCAGTAGGTCCCCTAGGTCGCGGCTCACGCCGTGGCGCACGAGAATACGCTGGATCGAGAGCTCTTCACGGTTCGCGGGCAGCGCATAGGCAGGCACTTGCCAGCCGCGCATACAGAGGCGATCTGCTAGATCGTAGAGTGTGAAGCCAGGATCGGTATCGTCTTTGATCTTCCAGCAAAGCGCTGGAATGCCCTTGTCACGTTTCCCGTCGTAAATGATTTCGAAGGGGCCGAGTTTGGCGATTTCGGCGGCTAGGTAGGCTGCAGTATCATAGCAGGCGTTGTGGATCTTGGCGTAGCCTTCTTTGCCCAAGCGTAGGAAGTTGTAATATTGGCAAGCGACCTGACCGCCGGGGCGTGAGAAGTTCAGCGCGATGTCACGCATGTTGCCGCCGAGGTAGTTGACCCAAAAGACCATTTCTTCGGGGAGGTCGCTTTCTTCGCGCCAGACTGCCCAACCCACACCGAGTGGGGAAAGGCCAAATTTATGGCCAGAGGCGTTGATCGATTTAACGCGTTCGAGACGGAAATCCCATGCGACTTCCGGCGCACAGAAGGGAGCTAGGAATGCGCCGCTCGCGCCATCGACGTGGATGGGGATGTCGAGGCCGGTGTCGGCTTGGAGTTGGTCGAGCGCTTTGGAGACGGCTTCGACCGGTTCGAATTCGCCGGTAAAGGTCACGCCCAGTGTGGGCACGACACCGATGGTATTTTCATCGCAACGTTCGAGTGCTTCTTCGGGAGTCATGATGAGGCGCGGGTCGTCCATCGGGATTTCGCGGTGCTCGATATTCCAGTAGCGGGTAAATTTGTGCCAGCAGATTTGGACGGGGCCAGTGACGAGGTTTGGCTTGTCGTAGGGTTTGCCTTCGGCCTTACGTTTAGCTTCCCAGCGACGGAGCATGGCGAGTCCACCAAGCATGGCGGCTTCGCTGGAACCAGTGGTGGAAGTGCCGACGGTATTGACGCCGTCGGGAGAGTTCCAGAGGTCGGCGAGCATATGCACGCAACGTGACTCGATCTCGGCGATCTGTGGGTATTCATCTTTATCGACAATGTTCTTGTCGATACATTCATCCATGAGCTTATGGATCTCCGGCTCTTCCCATGTCTGGCAGAAGGTCGCCAAATTTTGACGGGCATTGCCGTCGAGCATTAACTCATCATGCACCACCGCGTAAGCGTTACGTGGGCTTGCTTCCTGTTCCGGGAATTTAAACTTCGGCATCGAAACCGAGAGATCGACGGAAGCATATACTTCGTCGTTAATATTACCTTTCATAGATTCCTGATCGTGTATGGCCATCGTGTGCTTGGGGGGATTGTGGTTGTTTGAAAGTGAACGGATATAGTTAGTATGAAGTGACTCTGATGTCAAAATACTTATACGTTACGATTTTGTGGAGGTTCGATTGTAATATAGGGGATCTGCTTGTCGGAGCCCGTGAAGGGATTTTAAAGTCATCATTCCAATATGTGGTGCGTGCTTGCATTTCCTCTTTGGTGGATTCTTTAGCTCGTCTGGAGGGGAACTGAGTCACAAGTAGTCGCGCTTCGTGTGCTTACGAATGCTCGCGTTTTGAGCGCGCAGCTAGGAGTGCGATGAATGGGTTGGCACTGATTCCATGTAGGATCACACTGAGTAAGATGGTGCAGACTGCAGTCATCGAAATGGTATCGCCGTGTGGCAGCTTGTCGTTGAGCACGATGACCGCAAACACGATGCTGGCTAGGCCGCGTGGACCAAACCAGCCCATGAACAATTTCTGATCAGTGCGGAATCTCGTGCCGGTGAGCACGAGGAAGACGGGTAGCATGCGAATGACAGTCAAACTGAGGATCGAATACAGAAACACTTGCCAGGTAAGGGCGCCAAAGCTTTGACCGACGACGGCCGCGCCGAAGCAGACCCATGTGATCAGTGAGAGCGTGTCACCTGTGCTTTCGGCCGAGAGTAGGATTTCGTGTTTATTTCGTTTAGCCAAGGCTCCAAAGAGTAGGCCGCCCGTGAAACAGGCGATGAAGCCACTGCCGCCGAGTAATTGTGCCGTGGTGAAGCAACTGAGCGCGAGGGTGAGGACTGGTAGCTGTTCCCACGTCTCGGTGATCCAGTTCCGAGCTGCGGTGAATCGGATGAAATACATGGCGATTAAGGTCAGGCCGATTCCGACGCCCATACCAATGCCAATTTCCTCCGCGAAGAGGTGCAGTGCTAACATGTGTGGCTCATGCTCGGCGCCCGCGCCACTGATCAATGCCAGAAACAGGAATAGGATTGGAACGCAAATACCATCGTTAAGACCGCTCTCGACATTGAGACCTTCGCGCATGTCTTCAGGCACTGCAGGGTTGGAAACCACTGACTTGCCTAGGGCAGCATCGGTGGGTGCTAGCATGGTGGCAATGATGGCGACTTCCAACATCGAGAGGCCATTGAAGAGTAGTAAGCCCGCGCCGAAGCCCAGTGCAATCGTCAGCGGTAGTCCGATCAACAGTAGGCGGCGAGGGAGCTGCGAGCTGCGTTTGAGTATTTTTAGATTCGCGTTCGAGGCATCGGTGAACAGCACGAGTGCGAGCGTGATCTCGGCTAAGGTGCGTAGCCCCTCTGCCGTGATCGTCAATTTCAGCAGGCCCAAGCACTCAGGTCCCATGATGAGACCAAAGGCGGTGAATACGACTGCGCCATTGATCGGCGTGCGCTCTAGGCCACCGCTGATCAAACTGTAGATAAAGATGAATGCAGCAAAAATGGCTAGGTTTTCATACATGGCATCTTTGTGTTTTGGGTGATTGCTTCCGGAGGGCGATTCGCTCGGTTAAGACTGATGCGCAGTGCTTTGATTTCAATTCCAATGTGGCCGTGGCTTAACTGATTGAATCTTTAGGCACAAAAAAGGCCGTTCGCGAGGAACGGCCTTTCATGTTTAAGATGTTTTTTGCTGTGATTACTTTTTGAGGATAATCAACTCAGCGCGGCGATCTTGTCCGGATTCGGATTTGGAAAGTCCGGTGGTGGACTCGAGGCTGCCTTTAGAAAGTGTATTGATGCGGTCGTCGCTGACGCCGAGTGTTGCCAGGTAGTCGCGGGCGCTGTTGGCGCGGCGCTCACCGAGTGCAAGGTTGTAGTCGACGGTGCCATACCAGTCGCAGTGACCTTCGATGAGGATCGCATCGGCTTGGTTGCTTGCGAGGTGATCGGCTGCTGCTTGTAGCTTGAAGCGCTCAGATGCGGAAATGGAGGAGGAGTCAAAGCCGAAGTAAACGGAGTCGAGCTGGTCGCGATACATGGTGTAGTCGCCGTAAGTGTTGTCGCCTGCATTCATGCCTGCGTCGCGGGCTTCGAGGCCTGTGTCGCCGAATTCACCGTCTGTGCCCCAGCTGGCGTCCAAGCCATTTGCCATGATGTCGCCACCATTGTTGAATTGCGAACCACTGCCCATACCGCCGTCTGTGACGGGTGTCGGTGGTTGTTTGCGGCAACCGGAAAGGACGAATAGAGCGAGAATTAAAGGTAAGGCGAATCGAAGCATCTTAAACATAATCTTGAGAATTTGGTGGGATGAGTTGTAACGCGCAAACATTTTCCTTTGCTTCTCGGTATTAATTCGCTTTTTGCCACAGCTTGTGTGGCTTGTTTTGCCTCTGAAATGACTCCCTCTCCTCGTATTTTTTTGATTGATAATGGTTCGCTGCGTGCGGATGCCGTATGGGCGCTGCGTGCGCTGGCCGCGCAGCTCTCGGAGCAGGTCGGGCTTTCTGTTGAGCCCGTGAGCTTGCTGCATTCCGGAAAGGTGCCTGCGTTTGAGCTGGGGGGCGTGCCTGCCCAGGTGGTGAAATCTACGCTACGCCGATGGGTCGAGGCGGGGGAACGAGCGTTTGTTTTTGTGCCGCTTTTTCTGGGGCCGAGTCGGGCGATTACGGATTATTTGCCGGAATTGATCGCGGAGGCGCGTCAGACGGCTCCGGATTTAAAGGTGGTGGTGGCTGAGACCTTGGCAGGCGCGGATGTGGATCGACCGGATGCTCGACTGACTGAAATGCTGGCGGCGCATGTTCGAGCGACGCTGGCGACTTCGGGCTTGGTCAGTCCACGAGTTGCGCTAGTGGATCACGGCACGCCTGCGCTGGAGGTGAATCGTGTGCGTAACGCGGTGGCGCGCCAGCTGGGTGAGTTGCTGAAGGGGGAGGTCGGTGCCGTTGCACCCTGCTCGATGGAGCGCCGCGAGGGCTCGGCGTATGATTTTAACGAACCCTTGCTGGAGCGCGTGGATCGGCTCGAGGCTTGGAGCGGGAGCGATGTGATTGTCGCCTTATTTTTTTTATTGCCGGGGCGTCATGCTGGAGCCGCGGGCGATGTGGCGCAGATTTGCGATACGTTGCTGGAGCGTCGAGGCGTTCGTTCGGCAGTGCGCACGCCATTATTGTGTGAGCATCCGTTGCTGCTCGATCTTTTAGCAGATCGTTTGAAAGCCGCGTTGGAAATACTTTCTGAGCGGGCTTAGTTGCCGCCCATGACGATCAATCCGTTATTGATCGCGTAGCGAGTGAGGCTGGCCACATCGTGCAGGTCGAGCTTACGCATCAAATTGGTGCGGTGGTTCTCGGCTGTTTTAACGCTGATGCATAGCTTGGCTGCGATTTCTCGGGTGCTGTTGCTCTCGGCAATTAGTTGGAGGATTTCGCGTTCGCGCTTGGTTAAAATATTGATGCCAGATTCGCTCGATTTTGGGTCGGCCATGGCTTCGCGTAGCAGTAGGGCGACTTCGGGGCCGAAATAACTGCCGCCGTTCGAAACGATCTCGATGCCTTTTTTCAGTTCGGCGAGAGGCGCGGATTTTTCGACAAATCCATGTGCCCCAGCTTGCAGGAGCTCGCGGACGAGGCCCAGTGTTTGATAGCCAGAGAAAATGAGCACCCGTGTTTCGGGGATTTCTTTGGCAAATCGGCGTAAGACCTCGGTGCCGTTTAGATTCGGCAGCATCACGTCGAGTATCACGAAGTCGGGCGTTTGCTCGATGCATTGCTCGCAGCCTTGTAGCCCGTCGCCGCTTTCAATGATCACCTGATAGGCTTCACTGTTTAAGATCGCTTGGCTCAGCATCTCACGGATGGCTGTCTGGTCTTCGATTATAGCGACTGTTTTCATGAGGTATGCAAAATGGCGGAGAGAGAGGGATTCGAACCCCCGGAACCTTTCGGCTCAATAGTTTTCAAGACTACCGCATTCGGCCACTCTGCCATCTCTCCTGTAGTTGAAGGCTGAGTTCCTAGGCGATGATTCGGTAAGTGCAAGACGTTATATTAAAAACTGCTGAATTTTGTGATGTTTTGTATGAATTTTACGGAATTTTGAGCAGACCGCAATTAATAGAACAAGTTTCTATCTAAACTGCGATATTGGATGGCTTCGAGTAGATGGGGCGTTTCGATCGATTCGCAACCAGCGAGGTCGGCGATGGTGCGGGCGACTTTGAGGATACGATCATAGGCGCGGGCGGAGAGCGCGAGTTGTTCCATGGCTTGTTGGAGTAGATCGCCCTGTTCTTTATTAATCGCACAATGTTTGCGAATCTCGGAGTGTGACATGCGGGCGTTGCAGCGTGTCGATGCGTCGGTATTGTCGGCGAAGCGCGCCTGTTGTTGCTCGCGAGCGGCTTCGCAGCGTTCGCGTATGGTCGCGGAACTTTCGGCTGCTTGTGTGCTGCGTAATTCTTGGATCCTCAAGGACGGTGCTTCGATGTGTATATCGATGCGGTCTAGTAGCGGGCCGCTGATCTTCGAGCGGTAGCGTTGGATTTGCGGCACGGAGCAGCGGCACTCGCGTGCTCCGTCGCCGGTATAACCGCACGGACAGGGGTTCATTGCGCAGACCATCATAACCGAACAGGGCAGGTTGATTTTGCCTGCACTGCGCGATATGGAGACATTGCCGTCTTCGAGCGGTTGGCGCAGCACTTCGAGCGCAGAGCGTTTGAACTCTGGCAACTCGTCTAGAAAGAGCACACCATTGTGCGCCAGTGAGATCTCGCCTGGGCCAGGAATCGTGCCTCCGCCTAATAATCCGACATCACTTATAGTGTGGTGCGGTGATCGAAATGGCCTTTGATAAAAGCGATTTTCGTTGCTCAGTGTGGTGCCGGCGGCTGATTGAATACTGAGGATTTCTAAGAATTCATCGATGCTGGGGCGCGGCATGATAGTCGGGATGCGCTTGGCGATCATCGATTTTCCAGAGCCAGGGCTGCCGATCATCAGCAGATTATGACCGCCGCTGACCGCGATCTCAACGGCTCGGCGCACCGCGTGCTGGCCTTTTACCTCTGAAAAATCGATGCGTTGCGACTCGGGCGGTGCTTGGTAAAAGCTGCTGTCACGTGATTTGACCGGCAGGATGGCGCGCTCTCCGTTTAAAAAGCGCACGGCTTCGTCGAGGCTGTGGACTGGGTAGATCTCGACATCGTTGACCAGAGCGGCTTCGTCGGCCGATTCGGCGGGCACGATCAGGCCTTTTTTGCCGAGCTTGCGAGCGAGCATGGCCATTGCGAGCGAGCCGCGCACGGGACGTGTTTTACCGGAAAGGCTGAGTTCGCCTGCGATGAGAAAATCGTCGAGCCGGTCTTCCGTGCATTGCTTCATCGAGGCGAGAATGCCAATCGCGATGGGCAAGTCGTATGCGGGGCCTTCTTTGCGTAGCCCGCCAGGGGCGAGGTTGATGGTGGTGCGCGTTGCGGGCATCCGGTAGCCACTATTACTGATAGCCGAGAATACACGGTCTTGCGATTCTTTGACCGCTGCGTCGGGCAGGCCGACTAAAATAAATTTGAGTTCACCAGCTTCACCAGTGTTCACTTCTACCTGGACAGGGTGGGCATCGACTCCGACGAGGGCAGCGGATTGTGTGATTCCTAGCATATGCTCAACTTGTTCATTTCAGATAAAAGGTGAACGCTTTTTCACTAATGTCGATTATTTATCGTTTGAACTTCAACGTTGAATTTTCCAGATATAGAAACCTGTGAAAAAAGAAAGGGACAGGCTTAATATAAATGGGCGTCGGGCGAATTGTGTGATTGGACAATGTCCTTATGAGGCAGAGACGCGTAAAAGTCGGGGGGAGGGATGCTGTATGTCACTGCATCACGCGGACGGTGAAGCAACGCCCCTACGGATTTGCTTAAATCAATGCGTCGAAGGCAATCGCGGCGTTTGCGTAAACTGTGGCATCGGCTTGCGGTGCGATGGTGCTGTTGGTTTCTGGTTGGCAGAAGGTGTTTTCCAAATCAGTGATGTTTTTACCGAGACTGTTGGAGGCGGCGCGCATGGCGGCGCCCAGGCCGACGGATCCGCTGACGGCTAGACGTTGCACTTTGGCTTGGAAGATGTCGGCGATGACTTGGGCGATCGCATTGTTCTTCGATGCGCCGCCAGTGAGGTAAATGACCTCGGGCTGCAACTGCATCCAATTGGTGCGCAGTTTCATGTTGAGGAATTGACCCTCGACGCAGGCACGGATAGCGGTGTCGGCGTCTACCCAATTTTCAAATGCGGAGCTGCCTTTGAGGATCGGTGCTTCTAGGTCGACGCGTGGACTGGTTTCTGGGCGAAAGAAGGGCACCATTAGGTTGCCGTCGTTGCCGAGCGGTGTGTTGGCAAAGGCTTGAGAGAATTGATCCCAGTCGTAGTTGAATTTATCTTTCACGGCTTCTCGAGCGAGTGAGCCGTTGACGAAGCATTGGAGCGACATGGAGCCAGCGCTTGGATTTCCAAACACGTGGCCACAGCCTGCGGGGTCGGCGACGACGTTTGGCATCGCAGCAAAGAATGTGTCCGAGGTGCCGAGTGATACGACGAGTTTGCCGGGTTGGCTTGCGCCCATGCCGACGAGGCTGCTCGGATTGTCGCCAGTGAAAATCGTGACGGGCACGTCGGCTGCAAAGCCATATTTTTTAATGAAATAGCCGCTCAGTGTGCCAGCGGTCGTGTTGCCTTGTTCGACCTTCGGCAGCTTGTTGAGCAGGTCGGGTGCGGTGGCTTCGAGTAGTTCGTTGTCCCAGTCCCAAGCGTCAATGTTGACGAGGTTCATGCCTGCGCCGTCGCCGGTATCGATCGGAGCATCGCCGCCAATCAAGACACTGCAAAGGAAGGAGCTGACGAGGTGAATGCGGGCGGTTTGCTCATAAGCGGCTGCGTCGTTTTTGTAAAAGCGTCGGATTTGTGGGCCTGTAAAGCGCTCAATTGCAATGGAGCCGGACTTTGCGCAGACGACGTTATCGCCGCCGACCGCGTTGGCGATTTCGCGGCATTCGTCACCCGTGGAGCTATCCATCCAGATCGGAGAGGTCTTACGGGAGAGTGTCTTAGCGAGTTGTTCGGACAGTGTGTCTTCGGCCGATAGTGAGTCGATTTCGTAGAACCACTGGTCGTTGAGATAGACAGAGCCATGTTGCTGACCTGCGCCGGAAATGGCACTGACTTTGGAGAGGTCGCATTGATCTGCGAGATCCTTGAGCAGCAGTTCGAGGGCATCGAGCCACATGAGTGGATCGGAGTGCACTTCACCATTCTCACCATCGGGAATGAATCCAGAGGGGGCGTTATACTGCGGGAGTTGTGCGCCGAAATTAACCGATGCTTCGGCGACGACGGTGCCGTTGGCAACGTCGATGATGAGTGCGGAGCAACTTTGTGTGGAGGAGTCGAGGCCGAGTGCGAACATAATTAGTGAGCCGTGCTGCGCACGGAGTGAGGCCGTGCTGTGCACGGAGTGAGAGTGAGGAGTGAGGAGTGAGGAGTGAGGAGTGAGGAGTGAGAATGATAGCATCAGAGTCGCACTCTTCACTATCACTTCTCACTCCTCACTACACACGAAGTGTGTCTAAATGAATTCGTTGAGCAGATTTTCCATGCGCTCTTGACGACCGCTGCCTACGATAGGCTCTGGGTTGTCGAGTGCGTATTTCTCAAGATCTTCGAAGCTGACTTCGCCGGCTTCGATTTTCGCGCCGATGTCTTTGTCAAAGGTGCTGTAGCGTGTTTGCACAAACTCAGCCATACGGCCGTCCTTGCGGATTGCGGAAGCGATTTTGAGGCCACGTGCAAAGGCATCCATGCCGCCGATGTGGGCGTGCATGAGGTCGATTGGCTCGTGTGACTCGCGGCGACGTTTTGCGTCGAAGTTGAGGCCACCTGTGGTGAAGCCGCCCATTTCAAGGACGCAAAGCATGACCTGTGTGGTCAGGTAGACGTCTGTTGGGAATTGGTCGGTGTCCCAGCCGATGAGCTCATCGCCACGGTTGGCGTCGATACTGCCGAGCATGTCAGCATTCATGCAGACAGTGAGCTCGTGCTCCATCGTGTGACCCGCGAGTGTCGCGTGGTTGGTCTCGATGTTGAGCTTGAAGTGATCCATGAGGCCGTATTCGCGGAGGAAGTTCAGGCAGGCTGCGGAGTCGGAGTCATACTGGTGAGTGGATGGCTCGCGTGGCTTCGGCTCGATGTAGAATGGGCCGTCGAAGCCGATCTTCTTCGCGTGGTCGACTGCCATGTGCAAGAACGCACCGAGGTGGTCGAGTTCGCGCTTCATGTTGGTGTTGAGCAGTGTGGAGTAGCCTTCGCGTCCGCCCCAGAAAGTGTAGCCCAAGCCGTCGAGTTCCTTCGTGCACTCAAGTGCTTTCTTAACTTGTGCGGCTGCATAAGCGTAGACCTGTGCGTTTGGAGAGGTCGCGCCGCCTTGCGAGTAGCGAGGGTGGGAGAACAGACACGCAGTGCCCCAAAGTAGCTTCACGCCAGTATCTTTTTGCTTTTGCTTGAGCTTTGCTACGACTGCGTCGAGTGCTGCATTGGATGCACCGAGGTCGTTGAGCTCTGGAGCGATGTCGCGGTCGTGCCAGCAGTAGTAGTCGATGCCGATCTTATCGAGGAATTCGAAGAACACATCGACGCGTGCGAGTGCATTTTCAGTGGAATTCGTGCCGTCGTCCCAAGGCATTTGCGCAGTGCCACCACCGAAAGGGTCGGCGAGTTCGTTGCGCATGACGTGCCAGTATGGAGCTGCAAAACGCAGGTGATCTTTCATCGACTTACCGTCGATGAGCTCGCTTGGGTTGTAGTGCTTGAACGCTAGTGGATTTTTAGAGCCTGTGCCCTCGAATTGAATTTTGTCGCAGTCGAAGTATTGCATAATGATAAATAGCGGTTCGCTATGGGATTCGTTAATATTGAGAAAGATCTGAATATAACTGAAGTGAGCTGAATTGGAAACCGCATATTGCGTATATATTCTGTTGATTTGCGCGGCGGGGTAGTTTTAGCTCTAGTACATGGCAAAGCAGGTCGCAATTGTGATGACGGAGGTGTTCTTGAGGCGTTTAACGCCGTCGTTGGTGCCGTTTGTGCGGCGTCAGCATGACTTTCGCATACTGAGTATTCACCGCCCAATTGAAGAGTTGCGTGCCTTGCTGAGTGAGCTGAATCCGAGTGGATTGATTACTGAGTGGCTGCCGAATGTGACCGATGCGCTGCTGGACTTGGGCTTGCCCACGGTGATCGCGGATACCGATATGCAGTATCCCGGTGTGACGAGTATTGATGTGGATGATTGGCAGGTGGGAGCGGAAGCGGCGCGTGCTTTTGCGCAAGCGGGCTATCGGAGCTTTGCTTGTTTGGGAAACTCGACGCCTTACTCGGAGCAGCGGATCGAGGGCTTTTGTCGTGAGCTCGGCGAATACGTTCAAGTTTCGACGCATTTGGAAGATGCATTTGATGAGGCGCGTTATAGTGAGGATTTTGCTCAGCCTAAAGCGGGGCTTCGTGCGTGGTTGGAGGGTTTACCGAAGCCGGTCGGGATTTTTGCGGTGCATGATCCGCTAGGGCGCTTCTTGTGCGGTGCGTGCCGACAGCTGGGCTTTCGTGTGCCGGAAGAGGTGGCTGTGATTGGTGCGAATAATGATGAGCTGGTCTGTGGCTTGAGTTATCCGATGCTTTCGAGTGTGTCGATCCCATGGGATACGATCGGTGAAACGGTTGGTGATGCTATGCGCGCGCTGCTTGCTGGTGAGGCACCTGCGACGGAGCCGGTTCGTGTGCCTGCTGGTGGAGTGGTGCTGCGACATTCTGCGAATCATCTGGCGGTGGAAGATCCGGTTTTGCGGCGGGTCATGTCGTATCTGTCGGAGCGTATCCAAGATCCCATTACAGTGGAAATTCTCTGTGATGATCTGCGAATCGCACGTCGCGGGCTGGAACGTAAGTTTCGCGAGTATTACCACTGCACCCCATGGGAAATGCTTTGTCAGCTCCGAGTGACGCGTGCGAAGCAGCTCCTCTCTGGAACGAACCACCCGATCTCAACGATCTCTGAACTTTCTGGGTTTAATGATCCCGAGCGCATGGCCGTGGTCTTTAAACGAGTCGAGGGCATGTCGCCGTCGGCGTTTCGCAAAGGGAGGAGCTGAGCTGTGATCAATTCGACTGGCCTTCTGTGATCTTCTTTTGTTGACTGTGTCGATGCATTCAATCGTTCGTGATTTTCGGGTGGATCAAGCTATGCGCTACAGCGTGTTTGTCCCGCGTTTGTATAACCTGTGTCGATCATTCGGCTTTAAGGCGGGGCAAATGATGCCCTCCCGCGCGTTTTGCTCGGATGAGAGTCAGGGCTTTCCGATTATTTTGATTACAAAGCATTTTGGTGCGTTCCCGTTTAATCACGGTCGGGCAGGCGGCATTGTGGCGACTGGGCGACATGGGCCGCATGCGCATCACGGCGAAGACATGGTGATTATTCAAGCTAGCCACGTGGGCTATGATCCTGCGACTGAGAGCTTCGGTAGCTATTGCCGTTTGCAGACCACGGATCAGACGATGAGCACGACGTGTGGCAAAGTGGGCATGGTGTTGAGCTGGTATTTAGAAGAGTATGCATTCGCTCAACAGAATGTCTTTCTTGGGCGCGAGGGAGGGCTCTACACGATCACGATTGATAATCAGTTACTCGATGATCGCCGCGAGGAAGGGCTGATGCTAGACCTGCGTAAGTTGCTCAAGATGGAAGATGGCGAGCCGATTCTACTTCGAACGCAGAGCACTTCCCGTGTGTTCATGGTCGCTGAGACGCTGCGTGCGCATTTACCGAATGTCGTTTGGCCTGCGGAGGGGGAGCGTCTTGCGATTGGGCAGGATTTGATGTCCGAGCTGTTTACGTTTCGCCGCGCGATTAGTGAAGACGGCGAAGGCGTGGATGTGCTTGAGAGTAATTTAATCCACTCGATGCCGTGGATTGTGCGTGCCAAGTCGCCGATTTTAATGGCTGCTCAGGTGAGCTCACAGGCAGAGTTTGATCGCACCTATCGAAGCATCATTAAAGAGAAGGCATATCAAGGAAAGCGCCTGCTGTTTATCTCGTGTATGAATATTGATATTTCGCCGAAACAAGGGCAGTTGTTTCCGCTGACGAAATGCGTGCCGTGGGCAGCGTATGTTCAGCAGAGCGATGGAGATTCGCAGATCTATGAGCAAGCGGCGCTCATGAAGTTACTCAACGAGCAGAGCAGTGATAACCCTGATCAGATTGATTTAGAAGAGGCGATCCAACAGATGATTGATGCCCCGGGGATTGCAGTCGCAGATGGGTGTTAGTTATTATGGATCAGCTCAAGGTCGGGGCGGGCTTGCTTTAATTGGGCAATCCCCTTTTTGCTGACCTTTGTTTGACTGACGAACACCTTTTTTAGGCTCGGATAGTCTTGGAGTGTGACCAGTGCTGCGTCGCTGATCTGTGTGTTGTAGAGGTTCAGGTAGCTGAGCTCTGGGAGTTGGCTCAGTTGTTTGAGTTGCGCGTCGGTTACGTCGGTGCCGTCGAGGTGAAGGCGTTGTAGCTTGCTGAACTGTGTGAGTTGATCAAAGAAGTCAGTGGGGAGTGTGAGCTGACTGCAGTCGAGCCATGTGAGTTTGTCGGTGGCTTCTGTGAGTTGCTGGAGCGCTTGATCGAGTTGGCCAGCTTCGACCACGCCTAGATCGACGCGGATGCTTTCGTCGCCCCAGGCATTGTATTCGGCTTTCACGCCAGTCGTGTTGATTTGCTCGATCCACTCGTCGGTGTTGGTGTCGCCGATTTTAATATATTCGCTGGGTGTGTTGCTGAGTTCTGAGTCGTCAGGCCAGTAGGCGCCTTGCTCGATCCATTGGCGCACTGTTTCGATGTCTTTGGATGAGACGGGGTCTTTTTCCTCTGGCGGCATGACGTCGTCGTCATCGCGTGGGAGCAGTATACGATACATCAACTCACTGTCTTCGACCTTACCTGGAGTGATTGCGGCGAATCCGCTTTTGCCGCCTTGGTTGATTGAGTGCTTACTGTCTAATCGGTAGTCACCTTTTTGCTTAGTGGCGCCGTGGCAATTGTAGCAATGGCGTTTAAAGATGGCCTGGGAGGATTCGAACAGAGCGATGCGTGGGTCGGCTTTGTTGGACTGTGGCATGGGTGTTACGGCTGTTGTGGAATCCATCATTGCGCCGGACATGGCGTCCATCATTGGCTCCATGCTGTCCACCTCGTTTTCTACGGTGGGCTCGGGCGTGGGAGCTGGAGCAGGGGCGGTCACTGGCTCAGGCGCGGGAGGTGTGTCAGCTTCAGGCTCCGTGGTGGTGACGATGGCTGGAGTCTGAGTGGTTTGAGCGGGGGCGACTGTGCGGACTCTTTCCGGTTGAAATGGTTTGGTAAGAAAGCCTTTGCCGTGGATGAGTTCACCGCCGAGGTGCCCTGCTATGAGCATGGCGATGGTGGCGCTTAGCAGGGAGAACAGGTAGCAAAGCTTGGTGCCTTGTTTATGAGCGAGGCGGTGTGCCCAATAGCAGCCATAGGTGAGTAGGACGGTGCCGCCGAAGATGAATCCCCAGAGTTCGTGGGCATCGATTTCGTCGCCGTATTGGCCCAGGGTTTCGTAGGCGAGGCCGAGGGCAATCGTCAGCCCTGTGCTAAGCACGAGGAATAGGTGCAGTAAGCCAATGGCGGGATTCTTGTGCTTTGCGCCGTCATTGCTGAGCATGATTTCGAGAAACCACAGTGCGGCAAGGGCTCCGATGGGTAGGTGCAGCAGCACCATGTGAAAGGGACCAAAGGGCGTTAAGAAATCGGGCATTGCGGGTGAAGAGACTTGAGAGCTGAGAGCTGAGACTTGAGAGCTGAGACTTGAGGGCTGAGACTTGAGAGCTGAGACTTGAGAGCTGAGACTTGAGAGCTGAGACTTGAGAGCTGAGAGTTGAGAGCTGAGACTTGAGAGCTGAGACTTGAGAGCTGAGAGTTGAGAGCTGAGAGTTGAGAGC
>CAJQOS010000116.1 GCA_905479975.1 uncultured Puniceicoccaceae bacterium
GATTCCGGGATCTCGCAGCCGACGATGAACCAAATCGTGAATGGCAAGCGCCCGATATCAACGGAGACCGCACTGCGCCTCGCGACCTACTTTGGCACTTCCCGCGAACTCTGGATGAACCTACAGATGCACTACGATCTACGAATCGCCGAGCGCGACTTGCTGCCCCGCATCCAAGAAGAAGTGAAGCCACTGCAGTTAGGTGCAGCGTAAGGCGGCGTTCGGCTCCGCAAATCGAAAAGGCCCTTTTCGATTTGCAGCGCCGAACAATCTAAGAATTCGGCCAAACAACTGCCTCAGGATGAGACAATTCCTCTGGAAACATATCCTCCATCAATAAGCACTGAGAATTCCTTCCCAACGACTCCACCACATGATCCGATTTCGACTTCCAGTAATACCAAGAATCTCTAGCCGTCCATTGACTTCCAATAGTTAAGCCGTGGAGAATTCGCGAAAGCGTCCAAGAAAAATACTGCTGCAAATGATTCGACAACTGCGGAAGGCAATCGTGCTCGACCCCTTGATGGACCAGTAAATTTCTGGCTCGGTAAATCCTCCACAAATGCCAGGTTAGCCTTTCACTAGATCGGCCAAGATCCGTCCGCAACTTCACAGGATCATGGAAAATCTCCCATGCCCTATTAACTCGATAGAGCAACAGAGGATGCTTCCCAACTACCCCTAACAATTTCCGAATTCCGACCGAATCCTTCGGCTCGCATAGCAATTATAAAAACTGCTCCGGATGAACCGCATCCTGATACCCCAACTTGAATGGCAGTGCAGATCGGTCAATCCCGGGGTTCTTTTTCAGCCAGTAATGTATGCTAATCGATAGGTAACGGACAACTTTATCGATCTTCCGCCACGTTAAAATCGGAACAACGAGTTTTACAACTCTGTCGATAATTGACTTCCCATCGACTAAAGATGCAAGACATTCAAGAGCTGACCAAATGTTAATCAAACGAAGACGATGATCATGCATGCTTAAAGCCAAATTATTCAAATCCAACGCGGACCTAACTTCTGATTCTAGGAATGCGCCTGCACTGAGTCGCTGCTGCAGGGCAGTCGCCACATTAGCGGACAATTTGGAGGCGTCTCGCCGTGGATGAAGATTTTGCAATGATGGTGAATCGGCTTGGATTCGCACGATCCCATCCTCTTCAACGATCCACATATCTGAAAGAATGACTGGGCCTGAACTTTGCCTGTATAAAGAAAGAATATTTAGATTTGATCGAATTTCAGAACGCAATTTCTCTGCGGCATCTATCGCGCGAAGCCCCATAGTTTTACGTCGAAACACAACGAGAGACTTCCCTTCAGGTAAGCCGGGAAGTCTACCAGTGCGACAAATGCCAGCTCTCTCACAAACAGCCCGAATAGACCCTATAGTCTTTTGATCTTTCGCATCTACGACAACAACACAGTCGAACTCTGATTCATCCCCCTCGAGCGAGCCAAGCACCCAAGATCTAGTATTTTCCGCTCCTTCATCTAATACTACAGATATGTCAGCACAATCACTCGAATTCCAGCCTCGCCGAAAAGCATAGGTTCCAAGTGTAGTAAGAAGCTTGTCTGCATCTTTCTTTTTCGACGGCACTACACTCAAATCCATGTGCCTGAGTTTCTCACGTAACGAGGCTTCAAGTTCACCTTAGAATCCTTCTAAATCTAGAACACGCCCCAAACGAATAATCTCAGATGATGTATCCGAATGACTGATTTTATTCAGCATTCCCAAATGCCTCGCAGAACAGAACTGCGACTCTATGCCCGTTTTTACCCTTTCATCGATTTCAGCCTTAACCAGAATCAGGTGTTTCCCCCAAGCATCCTGATTTTTCTGTAGCTCAGCAATTTCCACTGCTTCTGAAATCAGCCCAGACAGACTGTAAAGCTTCGCATGGTAGGAATCCGGAGAATATTGATCAAACAACTCGTGCCATCGACATGCGACGAAAGCTGCTCCTGAATCTAAACCTTCAAACGTATCCTGACTTGGGCACCACATTACAAAAAAATGGCACACCTCAAAGAGGTGTGCCATCATAAACGTTGGGCCTTGGGCGTGGAGTCACTTCGATTTTACTCAAAACTTACCAACCGGCAGCCCGATATGGTTTATATTAAGCTCCCACTTCCCTGATAAATCAAGAAAAAACGGGAATCACGATGAGCCCACACAGCAAAACCATCCCCGAACCGCACCCGGGCGAGATCCTACTGGAAGAATTTATCAAACCAGCAGCGATCACTCCGTATCGCGTAGCGAAGGATTCGGGCATTTCCCAGCGGACGATGAATCAAATCGTGAACGGCAAGCGGCCGATCTCGACGGAGACCGCGCTGCGGCTCGCGACCTACTTTGGCACGAGTTGCGAACTCTGGGTGAACTTGCAAAACAACTACGATCTACGAATCGCCGAGCGCGATCTGCTGCCTCGCATTCAAGCTAAAGTGAAACCGTTGGAGCTGGGCGCGGCTTAACAAGCAGTGATCATTTTCCCGACGCCGGGAAAATGATCAGATGCTAGGAATATGGCTGATCTAACGTGTGGCGACCGGGACGGCCACCGCTACCTTTTACCTTCCGCGAAGGGGTCTTCATCGCTTGATGGAATGACTTCGACACCAAGTGGCGGGTTGCCTCTAAGTTCGCGGAGATAGGCTTCGCTGGGCAATTCGTAATCCATTGCATCACAAGGAACCGACCACAGCCGGATTTCAGCGTCCTCTCGACTGGCTTCTCGCTCATAGATGTCGGTGAGGAAGTGCTCGGCCAGTATATCCATACTACCGACAAGTGACTCTGGTTGGCCCGTCATCGGCACCAAATGCGTGGACACCTGCGGCGGCAGCTGGAGGCCATTGGCTTTCAGGCTACTCAGCAAGCCATGCTCAAAATCCTGAATGACACTCTCATAGTCGTCGCGATAAGCATGGTAACAGAAACTAAAGAGCGTCTTGGCATTGGTAAACAACACCCAAGACATATCATCTTCGAAATGGATCTGCTCCGCGCGCCAGACAGACCACCAATCTGTTGGCAGCTTCAGCTCAGTATCCCGAGGGAGGTTTGCGGGGTTCAGGTCGAACTGCTGTTGAAACGCTCCGCTCACATAGAGGTAGAGCTCAAGCTCCTGAGTAAAGTTTACTGGAGCGATCATACAACACCGCTCCATGTTTCTTTCATCGCTTGGGTCGGGCGACCGAACAGAGCCGCATCTCCTTTACTGCGGATCTTTGCGAAGTTTTGTGCACCGCCAGTCAATTCGTCGATGACTACGCAGAGTTCCTTTTCAGTCTGCTTGAGCTTTTCGCGTGCGTTCACGCGTTCGGATTCTAACAGGTGCGGTTCGGTATCCATAGCGCAAAAGTATACATTTGTTCACCTATTGCAAATGCAAACTGACTTCGCCTGAAACGGGAAACGCCCCGCCCCCTAGCAACCAGGGAACGGCACGATTACGTCGTCCGTATCATCAAAGTCAGCTCCGAATGGCGGATTCGCCTTGAGCTGCTTGAGATACACCTTGTCGGGAAATGTTCCTTCTAACGAGCTACAGGGACGATGCTGTAACCGGCGCTCAATTTCAGCGGGTGTCACGGCCCCTTCAGGGCCAGATGCAATTGCTAAGGCAAGTCCTTTGAGTTCCTTCATCGTGCCGACCAAGCGGCGCGGATTGCCGCAAATCAGGCGCGTGTGCGTCGAGACATTTGCGGGCAACTGTAAGCCTTGTGCTTTGAGCGAGCTGAGAAACGCGCCTTCGAATTCACAGACCAGCGCATCGAAATCGTCACTGAAGCCGTGGCATATGAAACTGAGGAAGGTCGCCGAGTTGGTAAACAACACCGCGTGCTGCTCGCCGGATGGATCGCTGGTTAAAATCTCACAACGCCAAACCGACCACCAATCTTCAGGCAATTGATAGGTCGTATCTTTATAGACCGCCTCTTTGGCGATATCAAAGTGCTGCTGCACCGAGGCACTCACGTAGAGATACAGGTCGAGTTCGTCGGTAAAATCAGTCGGGGCGATCACAGCTCAGAATCCAGCATACGACTGAACGACAATCAATACATCAATGCGCTCGTCCTCACGCCACAATGTTCCACGGCAATTGTTCCACAAAACAGACACGCCCAAAAACGCCTCGCTCTCCTCTGCAACAGTGCCAATTGAATGTTCCACAATAAATGTTCCACGCATGAGCCTCTACAACAATTAGAGCATTGCCGAGGCCCGGTGAAATACTAGGCTGCCACACTATGAAACGACACCCGCTCTATCTTGCTATCCTCATCGCATTGAGCGGTGCCACCCTATCAGCCGCGCCCACGGCACAAGCCGCAGAGGAAAAGAAGCCGTCTTGGATCGAGCGCATCTTCGGATCCAAAGAATCGAAGAAGGAGGTCGAAGAAACAGCAGAACCGACCGAGCAAGCCGACGCGAATGAAAGCGAAGCAACGGATGAATCTGACAAATCTGACGACGAGGCTCCGAAAAAAGAGAAACAGGACAAGAAGCCATCGAAGGATCTAAAGTTCTCCGAGGAGGACAAGAAAATGCTCGAAGCCTGGCAAAAGGGCAATGCCAGCGGGAAGAAATCTAAGAAAAAGCTGCCTCCCGGCCTACAGAAAAAAGTCGATCGTGGCGGTGAGCTCCCTCCCGGCTGGAAGAAGAAATTAGAAGTCGGCACCGTGCTCGAGCCGCAAGTGGACGAGGTCGCGAAAACATTGCCCGAGGAGATTCTCGCTCGCTTACCTGACATTCCTGAAGGCACTGAAATCTTAGAGGTGGGTGGCGAAATCGTCCGCGTCATTGAAAGCACACGAGAAATCGTGGATATTCTCAGCGGTATCGGTTTGGGCGGTAGCGACGACTAGTAGGTAACGCTGCGACTGGTCGAGATCACTCGCCCCCTTCAAACACGAAAAAGCCCCCGTCGCAAAACGGGGGCTTTTGGAAATTTAGCGATTAGCACTTAGCCATTCACCCTTGCGACGCAGTCGCTTAGTGGGAGCAGCAGCCGCCTTCTTCGCCCTTAGGCTCTTCGGAACTGCAGCATTCACCTTCAGCCTTAGGCTCGTCGTTGCAGCAACCGCCTTCTTTGTCGCCTCCGCCGCCGCAGCAACCGCCGCCTTGGTGGATGTGGCCATGTGCGATTTCTTCTTCAGTTCCTGCGCGAACTTCTTGAATCGTCACGTTGAAGTTGAGGTGCTTGCCTGCGAGCGGGTGGTTCCCGTCAACAGTGACTTCTTCACCTTCGACTTTTACAACACGAACCGAGACAGGGCCTTGGTCTGTGTTTGCCTGAAACTGCATGCCGGCTTGAAGATCTTCGACGCCTTGGAAACGATCCTTAGGCACGACCTGCTCCAATGCTGGATTGACCTCGCCGTAGCCGTTTGCCGGATCGACGCGTACTTCTGCGGTTTCGCCTGCAGCCTTACCTAGGAGGGCAGCTTCGAGGCCTGGGATGATGTTACGATGACCGTGAAGATAGACCATTGGTTGTCCCGGTTGAGACTGATCAATCAGAGTTCCTTCGTCGTCTTTAAGAGCGTAGTCCATTGCGACTACTGTGCCGTCTGCGATTTGCATATTCTGTAATATTTGTGGTTTCTGCGATATTGCGGAGTGGAAGCAGTAGTCATTATGTCCCCGTGGTCAAAAAGAAAGGAAGGTTTTTCCAGACGGATTTTTCCGATCTCGCTGATTTCAAACGATCAACGGCGCAAAGTCGCTTGACGGAAGCGCGAAAAATGGGGTTTCTATGCACTAGCGAAAACCAGCCAACCCTCGCCACTACCAGACCTCGCTCTTAGCCGCCGGTCACACTCTGCACACACTTTCGACGCCTTCCTTCTTTTACGCTCTATGCCAATTCAAGAAAACCCTGTCTTTCGACGCCTTCATAAACACGCGCAAAAGCGCTTGGTGTTTGATCCCGGGGTCTCCCGCAATAAGCAACTGCCCGCCTACAAGCGCTATATCGAGCTGGAGAACGAGATGCTCAAGCGCCACCACGAAAAAAGCGACTCGGGGCTAGAAGTCTGCCAATCACGCGCCGCGATGGTCGACGTCGTGATCGAGAATCTATTCCTCGCCGCCCTCGATCTATATGCCACCGAGCATGGCCCCCTGCCCTGCAAGATGGCCGTGCTCGCAACCGGCGGCTATGGCCGACAAGAGCTCAACCCGCACAGCGACATCGACATCATGTTTCTCTATCCCGAGAAAATTGCGGGTAAGAACTTTGAGAAATTTCAGGAAGTGCTCGCTGAGGAAATCCTCTACCCGCTCTGGGACTTCGGCTGGAAAGTTGGCCACGCCTCGCGCAATGCCAAAGAGGCGATCGAAGAGGCAAAAAGCGAAGTTCAATCGAAGAACGCCATTCTAGAGTCGCGGATCATTTGCGGCTCCGACCCCCTCTACGAGGACATGCAGAAGCGCTTTGCCAGCTACTGCAAAAAGGAAAACTCCAAGGCCTACATCCAGCAGCGCCTCGGCGACGAGCGCGACCGCCACGCCAAGTTTGGCAACACCGTTTACCTGCAAGAGCCTGACATTAAGAACGGCGTCGGCGGACTGCGTGATTATCAAAACATCCTCTGGATGGCCAATATCAAGTTCGGCTACGGCTCCTTCGAAGAGATCAATAAAGCCAAACTACTGCGCCGCCACCTTCGCGACGAGATGGAGGCGGCCTACGACTTCCTCCTGCGCACCCGCACCGAGTTACACCTGCAGAACCGCCGCCCCACAGACAAGCTCGACCTAGAGCAACAACCCACCGTCGCCGAGGGGCTAGGCTACGCTCAGGAAGATATGTTCGAACGTGTCGAAGCGTTCATGAAGGATTACTACACCGCAGCACGCACCATCTACCATACCAGTGAACTTCTCAAAGAGCGCCTCGCACTCTCCAGCGAAAGCGATCCGCGCAGCACCAAGCGCATCACCTTCCGCGAAGCACTGCGCGCCCATCAGCACCTTCCTTTAAAACGCGTCGATGGGTTCATCCTTCAGGACAAAGTTTTCTCTCCTGAGAAGAAATCCGTCTTCACCGAAGACCCCCTACGCCTGATCCGCATCTTTCACTTGATGCAACAGTTCGGCGCGAAGCTACACCCCGACCTGAAGTTCCGCATCTCACGCTCGCTCCCACTGATTGATCATTCCATCATCAATCACCGATCCGCAGCGAAGAGCTTCTGCTCGATCCTCCGCGCCCCGGGCGAGGTCTTCCCGATCCTGAAACTCATGCATGAACTCGGCGTGCTCGGACGCTATTTGCCCGAGTTCGGGCAACTCACCTGTATGGTGCAGCACGAATATTACCACCGCTACACCGCCGATGAGCACGTCCTGCGCACGATCAAGCATCTCGACGAAGTCTTCCAAAAAGACACAGATATCGATGCAAACTACGAGAAAGCGCTTCGTAAAAACGACGACCCACTACTCCTCTACCTGATCCTGCTCCTGCATGACATCGGTAAATCCGAAGGTGTCAAAGGGCACGACGTCAACGGCGTCCGTATCGCAAAGCCGATCCTCGATCGCTTCGACATCAGCGACGAACAACAGGAACAAGTCCTGTTCATCATCCGTCATCACCTCGCCATGTCACGTATTTGGCAGCGCTACGACCTAGACGACCCGAAGACCGCACACTCTTTTGCCGAGTTCATCGAAGATCCCGATAAGCTCCGCTTCCTCTACGTCCACACCTACTGCGATGCCAGCGGTACTGCGCCGACGCTCTGGAACGACTATAAAGAGACGATGCACCGCACCTTGTATAAACGCACGCTAGAGCAATTCGAAGATAAGCATATCATCGAGAAAAAGCGCCGAGAGGAAAAAGAAAAGCTGCATAAAAAGATACTCGAACGTTCGATCAAAGACGTCGCCGAGGATGAAATCGAGGCTCACTTCAATAGCCTACCGAAGCGCTATTTCATCAACAACAAACCAGCCGAAATCGAGCTACACCTGAGCATGGTTCACCAACTGCTCACTCAGGTTCAAAAAGATGAAGTCATCGAAACCCTCGCCCCCGTCATCGATTGGCACAACGATATCGACCTCAACATGACAGTCGTGAATGTCGTCACGTGGGATCGCGCAGGGCTCTTCTACAAGCTCGCCGGGGCGCTGACATTGGCTGGCGTCAACATCGTCAGCACAAAAGCCGTCTCGCGCACCGACCATATCACGATCGACACCTTCTATATCATGGATCCGGATGGTGGAGCGCTCTCCGACGAGAAGGCACATCAGATATTCAAGACGCACATCGACGATGCGCTGATGCACGGCAGACGCCTCACCGGAGAGATCGAACGTCTCGAAGCCAAAGTTCAAAGCCAGAAGAAAAAACTTCGCGGTATCCTCCCCGCTCCGATTCCGCCGCATGTCGAAGTCTACCATGAGCTCTCGCTCAACCGCACCATCATCGAAGTGCAGGCCGAAGACCGCATCGGCCTACTCTATGGCATTTCACGCCTGATTTATTCCAGAGGCTACAACATCACCTTCGCCCGCATCTCCACTGAGCGCGGCATCGCCATGGATACCTTCTACATCGAAAAAATTAACTCCCGAGAAACCATCAGCTCTCGCAACCTCATCGAACTGAAGGAGAAGCTAGACGTCATCGCGAATCAATAAGCCCGCCGACGCTCAAAAAAGCTCTCACGAGCTGCTCAAAATCTGAGCTTATCTCAACAATACAAAGGAAGGCGTAGAAAAAATCCATTTTCTACGCCTTCTTCTCGTTATGGCACGAAACTGGCAAGGGTTTGGGGTATAATGCCCCTCAAACCAAACTATTCGAAATAAAGACCAGCTAACCATGCACCCCAACCACATACTTGAACACAACATAGAAGGAGTCGTCCCCGAAGAGATCGAAGCGCACTTCAGCCTACTCCCCGAGCGCTATTTCATCAATAGCACTGCCACCGAGATCGAACTGCACCTCAAGATGGTCAACCAGTTGCTGACCCAAATCCAACAAGCAGAATCCGTCGGCACGCTCGCACCCATCATCGATTGGCATAACGACAGCGACCTCAACATGACCGTCGTCAACGTCGTCACATGGGATCGCGCCGGCCTCTTCTATAAACTCGCGGGCGCACTCACACTCGCAGGCGTCAATATCGTCAGCACCAAAGCCATCTCTCGCACCGACCACATTACCATCGATACCTTCTATATCATGGAGCAGAAGGGCGGCGTCATATACGACGAGAATGCCGAAAGCACCTTCCGCACGCATATTGAAGATTCCTTAGTGCACGGCAAACGACTCACCCCTGAAGTGGATCGTATGGAAGCCGCGTTCAAAGCAAAGCAAGCGACAGGCTCACGCATGCTGCCAGCTCACTTCCCTTCGAATGTCGAATTCTATCATGAGCTCTCGCACAAACGCACCATTATCGAAGTCCAGGCAAGTGACCGCATCGGCCTACTCTATCGCCTTGCTCGCCTAATATACGCCAACGGCTTCGACATCACATTTGCACGAATCGCAACTGAGCGCGGAGTCGCGATGGACACCTTTTACATCGAAAACATTCATCCTCAAAAAGAGATCGATACACACCACTTACTAGAGCTGCGCGAAAAAATCACCGCCTTCGTCCGCGCATAAGCGAAACTCAGCCCTTCGAGAATTTCATATAATCAATGTTCGACCTTCGGGAGCGAATATTGAATCGTCTGCGTCATGCAAAGCCATGCGACAGAGCACACTGCCATCGATTCACTCTATCGAATCAGTAGCCTCGTATCCAACACCGAAGAGCCGAAAGAGGCACTCGCACTGATTCTTCAAGAGATCATCAACGTGCTACAGCCCAGCAGCGCATCGATCTCTCTGATCAATCCAGACACCCAGCGCCTCGAACTCGAAGTCTCCCACGGCCTCCCCGAAGATTGGACCGATCTCGATCTTGCACTCGGACAAGGCATCACTGGATGGACTGCACTGCATGGGCGTGCACTCATCGTTCCAGACGTCAAAAAAGAACCGCGCTACATTTCAGTGCGCCCAAAAATCTGCTCGGAAATGGCGGTGCCAATGGAAGATCGCGGCAGCGTCATCGGCGTCGTCAATGTCGATAGCGAACAACTCAATGCCTTCGACGATCATGCTCTCAAAATCCTCACCCTACTGACCAATGAAGCCAGCCGCGTGGTTTCAAGGCTCTGGTTGATCAAGCAACTTCGCGTCAAAGCCCACCAGCTCGAATCCCTCATCAACATGGGACAAGGGCTCGTCGGCGAACTCGAACAAGACAAAGTGCTCCACAGCCTCGCTCGCGAAGGCCGCCAACTCATGAACTGCCACAGTTGCGCACTCTTTCTACTCTCGCCGGATAAAACACAACTGAAGCTCCACACCATGATCGGGCCGAACGGCAGTATCGATACTCCGATCAATATATTGGTCGAAGAAAGCTCCTTCAAATCTGCGATCCATCGTAAAAAGCAAGTCGAAGTCGCCGACCTACCCTTCACCGTAGAGAACGACTTTATCCAAATCGTCCAAAGCGAAGGCCTCGTCTCCATGCTCGCCACGCCGATCATCTTTAACCACGAAGTGATCGGCCTACTCAACGCCTACACCACTCATCAACACCGCTTCAACAACGACGAGAAAAAAGTCTTCGCCACACTCGCTCAGCTCGGAGCCATCGCCATTCAAAACGCGCGCCTCTACTCGCGTATTTTCAGCTCCGAAGAGTCCCTGCGACAAAACGAAAAGCTCACCACGCTCGGCATGCTCACAGCAGAGATCGCGCACGAGATTCGCAATCCGTTAACTGTCATCAAGCTGCTGTTCGAATCACTCGACCTACAATTCGATCCAGCCGACGACCGTCAAACCGATATCAACGTGATCGGCGACAAACTCAATCAATTGGAAACCATCGTCAGCCGCGTGCTCGACTTCGGGCGCAGCCGTCAGGACATGCACGCCCGCCACAACCTCAACGACCTGATCGAAGACACCCTACGCCTCGTCCGGCTCAAACTGCACCAGGGAAAAATCGAGATCGCCTACGAGCCAAACGAGCAGGCACTGTTCATCGAGGTCAATAAAGGGCAAATCCAGCAGGTCATGCTCAACCTGATACTCAATGCGACCCAAGTCATGCCCGAAGGTGGACGTATCCAGATTTCAAGCACGGGAGACAATCGGCACGCAATCTTCACCATCCGCGACACCGGCCCCGGCATCCCCGAGAGCATACAAGCTGACATCTTCGAATCCTTCCTCACCAATCGCCCCGGCGGCACAGGCCTCGGTCTCTCGATCAGCAAGCGCATCCTCCGTGATCACCACGGCGACATCGAACTCTTCGAATCCTCCCCAGCAGGCAGCAGCTTCCGGTTCTGGCTGCCGGTCAGCTAAATCCACATCACGTCATTTGAAAATAAAACGTCACCACGTCTGGCCCTTTGCCCTCGCGCTCGCCATCTTCCTCGCCTCTGGCACCAGTAACCTCGCCGCGCCCAACGTCGGATTCTCCTACGACAAGCTCGCGCACTTTTTAGTCTTCGGCCTAGTCGCGACCTCCGTCATTCGCATCCCCTTTTTCATTAAGCACAAATGGCAAGGCACCATCAAAGTCATTTGCCTGATCTCGCTCTATGGCGTGCTCGATGAATTTCGCCAGTCCTTCACAGCAGGTCGCAGCGTCGAAGTCGACGACTGGATCGCCGACACCCTCGGTGCACTGCTCGCCAGCGTGCTCTACTTAAAGTGGCACTGGTATCGACGCCTATTGGAGCTGCACTGCTTCGGTAAAAGAATGGATAGTAGGGGCTTTGCTTGCGAAGACCGCGACAACACGAACGACATCGACTAGAGGACTGGCGAAGCCATTTCGACCACACGACCCCAGCTTCTGCACAGATCGAAACCGCTTCGCGGATTCCGCTACACCACAAAATCTGCGTGAATCAGCGTTCATCCGCGGTAAAAAAAAAGCGTCGCACCGTAGCGGACTGAGGCACTCATTTCAGTGCTTTTTCAACTGCCTCGCGCACAATTCCATTAGTGAGACTCTGTGGTAAAACCGTCACTTCACCGTCCGGCGCATACAACACATACAACGGCACACCCGAACGGCCAAAGCGCTCCAGCTCCTCTGTAATCGCCGAATCATAGCGCGTCCAATCCGCTTCCAAAGCCACCACACCATGCTCCTCAAACAGTGCCTCGGTCGCTTCCGTATGTGTGGCCACTTTCTTGTTCACCTGACAGATCAGGCACCAGCTCGCGGTGAAATCAATAAATACCGGCTTACCTGCCGCCAACTCCGTCTCCACACGTTCACTCGACCACGGTTGCCATTGTCCATTCCTTGAAACGGATGAACCCGCTTCAAAATTATCATACGCGGCTTTGGTCTCGTTGATTGCATAATAGGTCGCAAATACGAGCAGCGCCAAGCTGATGGCCTGCGCGATTCGCTGCGTGCGCTTCGGCTTCACTGGCACCGACCAGCGGCCGTAGATCCACGCCGCCAAACCAGCCAGCAGTAGTGCGATCAGCAGCGCAATCACCGCATCCACACCACCGAGACGCCCTGCAACCAGCGCGAGAAACACTACCGCAGCCATCAACAAAAATCCCATGAACTGCTTCACCGACTCCATCCACACGCCCGGCTTTGGCAAGTAGGCCACCAGCTTTGGGAAAATCGATAAGAACAAAAACGGCGACGCCAACCCGAGGCCCATCACCCCGAAAATCAATAAGCCCGTGGCCGCATTGGCCTGCACCGCGATCCCACTGACCGAGGCAACCAGCGGCCCCATGCACGGTGCACCAACGACAGCGGCCAGCACACCCATGCCAAATGAGCCGAGCGTATCGTTGCGCTTCGACACCTTGGTATCGGCACCGACGAGGCTCGTGCCGATTTCGAACACGCCCATCAAATTCAGCGCAAACAGGAAGAACACCACCGTCAGCACCACCACGAAATTCGGACTCTGCAATTGAAAGCCCCAGCCGATCCGCTCACCGACCGAACGCAGCGCCAGCAACACGCCCGCCAATGCGAGAAAGCTTGCCACCACCCCCGCAGTATAAGCACCACCGTGCATCAAGGCCTGCGCCTTGGATTGCCCCGAATGTTTGAGCAGCGAAAATACCTTGAGCGACAGCACTGGCAACACGCAGGGCATCACGTTCAGAATAAATCCCCCCAGAAACGCCAACAGCAACCAACCCGGCAGACCCAAATTCAGCAACACGCCCTCAAAACCACTTGCAGCAGGCACCTCGCCAGCAAGTGACTCCTGTGCAATCGGCGCTGCGGCAGCTTCGCCAATCGTCAGCTCCACTGCCCAATTACCCGAAGCGGATTGCAACACGCCAGCCACGGTCGTTGCCGGCTCATCCGCTTGAGCCACATCCAGCACCGTAATCAAGCGAGCCGTATCCGCATCCACAAATTCAAGCATCTGAGGCTCATTCGGATCAACGATGCCCTCCACATCTACATAAAAATACAAATCCTCCGGGATCGCTGGCCCCGAACCTTGCTCGATCGTGAACAGCAGGGACTCGCCTTCAATCGCCGCACCAATAGCCCAAGGCGCACTCACCTGCGGCAGCTCAGCACGCGCCGCTTCAAACTTTCCTGCATGCTCACCCGGGCTAGCAGACGCAGCCACTGGAAGCTCCAAGCTCAGTTTCGCATCTCCGGGCAAACACATTTCCTTACACGCCAACCAGAACGATTCGCCACGCAGCACAACCGACTCACCCACGACCGCAGATGTCGGCACGGAAATCGGCACCATCAACGTCACCGCATCTTCATAGGCATAACTCATCAGCCCGCCCAGCTCGATCCGCTCAGGCGCAGGCCACTCAATCTCGCCTGCCACAAAGCCCTCGGGCAGCTCCCACTCGATCTCAACAGGCAAGCCACTCGCCCCCGGATTTTTCCAATACAGATGCCAATGTGACTCCAACTCGAAATCCAGCGCCAGATAAAACGTCTCGCCCGGCACGACCGCCGCCTGCTCCGCGATCAGATCCACCGTCACCGCCCCCACCGTCTGCGGAGCCGCTCGCAACAAGCTCGCAGTGAAAGCCAATAAACCAAAGAGAGAGATGAAGAGAGACCGAGTTTTCATAAAGCGTAGGAACATAACTACCCAACAAGATATGCCAGAGCCTCAAATTATTCCAATCACTGTTTTATTCTCTATCCATAGCAGGGTCTGTATTTGTCGCAGGCTCTGCAGAGCCGATGCCAGCAGCGCCAAGCACCCACTCACTCTCACCACTCGGCTCTGCCGAGTTTTTTACCTTTGCACCTTCCAACCTGCTCACTTTCATACTCACACCATGACAGACCAAGACCTCGGACCTACCGGCGAAATTTGTTTCGACCTGCCCTCTCCCTTTGAAGCACACCCTTGTGGCCTGCTGCACTTACCGCGCTTCATCGCCAAGTGCCGCAAGCACCTCGCAGGCGAACTGCCGAAGTCTTACCAGAAGAACTTCTGCCGCGGCTTTGACCGATTCCTCTCCATGCACCTTGGGATCGATCCCAAGCAAGTGCTCGCCGCCGTCGAAGCCGCAGGCGACGACGAAATTGAACTCGACCGCCTACTCGGGGAGTTTTTCCCCGAAGACCTCAAAGCCGTCGAATGGAACCGCGAAGTCACCCACAAGGGGCAGACGGAGATGGGCCGCGAATTCCTAGCTGAATCCCTCACCAATATGGGGCATCCCGAAATGATCGGCGTAGTCGACAGCGTGATGGACATGATCGACTTCGACGAAGGCCGCATACCTGGTTTTTCGTCCGAAAAACGCAGTCAGTGGGAAAGTGAGAACGTCAAAAGTAAAAAGGTATAAAATCCGAGCACACCGAGAATACTACAGGATTTTGACCAAATCCTTTGACAGACTCAATCGGTTCCATACCTGAAGCAGTGCGCATGACATCTCAGCAACCCAAGCCAGCCAAAAGCCGATCCCACTATCAAGTGGTATCCGCTGCGTTGGCGCTGCTGGTATTGATGCTCTCACTCGCAAGTGCCAGCCCGACACTGCACGATTGGTTACACGCGGATACCGAGTGCTCGCATCACCATGATGACCACGGCGCTGAGCATTCGGACACGTCCGAAGACCCTGACAATCATGCCTGCGCCGTCACACTCCTCAATTCCGGAGCCACATTGTCCATACAAGTCGAGTTGCCACAGCTCGGCGATGCGCTGATCGCGCTTCTGTCTGTCCAACAGGAGGCCATTTTCTATGAGCGCCCCGGCCTGCCTCAATCCGCGCGAGGCCCCCCGACTATAATTGTTGTTTAACTCAAGCCATCACCACTGCCAGTGGTGATACCAAACAACTTTTACAGTCAAATAAATGAACCACTTTCTTATTAAAAGTGGCGCTATGCTATGCGCCACAACTTTTCTCGCATCCGTTCGAGCCGAAACATCCGAAACCATCCACGAACTCAACGACTTTGTCGTTTTCTCTGGATCAACCATTAATTCCCTCGCTGATTATGCCGCACCCGTCGGCGTAATTGACGAGCAAACACTGCACCGAGATACTGGCGGCTCACTTGCCAGCGCCCTCGATTGGCAACCTGGCGTCACTACGAGCGCATTCAGCAGCGGTGCCAGTCGCCCAATCCTGCGCGGCTTTGACGGGCCACGTGTGCGCATCCTTAACTCTGGCATCGAATCACTCGATGCCTCCAGTATTAGTCCCGATCACGGCACGGCGATCGAACCACTGCTCACCGACAGCGTCGAGATCCTACGTGGCCCCTCGACACTATTGTATGGCAGCTCTGCCATTGGCGGCGCTGTCAACGTCATCGGCAAAGAGATGCCACGTGAGCGCCTCGAACCAGGCAAAAACACCGAAGGCGCAGTCGAAGCGCGGCACAGCACCGTGCCCGACGGCGACACTTACTTAGGCTATGCCACCGTGGGCGAAGGCGACTGGGCACTCTCAGTCACCGGCCTCAAGCGTAATGACGACGACTATGAAATCCCTAGCGATGCTCAAGACGATGACGCCAGCGGCGACACGCTTGAAAACAGCTTTTTCGAATCCGAGTCCTACTCAATCGGCGGCAGCTGGTTCTTTGGTGAGGCCAGCCGCATCGGCTTTGCCTACTCACACTACGACTCGAAGTATGGCGTGCCTGGGCACCATCATCATGAAGACGAGCACCATGATGATGAGGAGGATCACGACGACCATGATGATGAGGAGGATGAACACGGTGAAGAAAGCGTGCACATCGACCTAGAGAGCGATCGCTACGATATGGACTTTGAAGTCGCAGAGCCCTTCAACGGCATTGAGGCCCTCCGCGTGCGACTCGGCTACACCGATTACCAACACAAAGAAATTGAAGGCTCTGAGCTCGGCACCAAATTCGAAAACGAAGGTTGGGAGCTCCGCACCGAAGCAGTGCATAGCCCGTGGTCAATTATCGATGAAGGTATGATCGGTATTCAAGTATCGGATACCGACTTCTCTGCTAAGGGCGAAGAGGCCTTCACTCCACCAGCAACCACGAAGACCCAGGCGCTCTTCATCAGTGAGCACATTCATGGTGATCTGATGCGCTACGAATTCGGAGGCCGCATCGAGCGCGCCGACATTACCGCTAAAGGCGCCCACGATGACTACGATGACCTTGCGCTCAGCTTAGCGATCGCCGCCACCTGGCAGATTAACCCGAACAATGAGCTCTCCTTAGTGTTACAACGCTCTCAGCGTAACCCCAACTCGACAGAGCTCTATGCCGACGGACCGCACCTTGCCACACAACAATACGAAATCGGTGATGACGGTCTCGACAAAGAAACCGCCTATGGAATCGACCTAACCTATCTAACGCAGCAAGATGGCTGGCAGGCAGAGTTCTCAGTGTTCTACACCTACTTCGATGATTATATATTCGCGGAAGACCGCGGAGAGGAAAAGGATGAGCTCGACGTCTATCAATTCGTTGCCGTCGATGCACAATTCTACGGCTTCGAAACAAGCTTAGACACCACTCTGTTTGAATCGTCAGAGAGCGCAGTCGTGCTAAGCCTCATGAGTGATTATGTGCGCGCGCTCAACGATGATGACGACGATGACCTCCCTCGCGCCCCGCCACTACGCGTCGGCTCTAGACTAGGAATGACGCATGGCCTATGGGATGCTGGCATCGAACTGCGCTATGCCTTCAAGCAAAACAATGTCGCAAACGATGAGACCGAAACCGACGGCTACACACAGCTCAACGTCGACCTCAGCCGCCGCATTGAATTCAAGAACAACATCGCAGCCGTCTTCTTTGTCCGCGGAGAAAACCTACTCGATGAAGAGATTCGCTACAGCACGTCCTACCTAAAAGACGAGGCCCCGCTGCCCGGCATCAATCTGACCCTAGGCAGCCGCATCGAGTTTTAAGCAGAATCATAGAAAGAGAATTCACTCACTGGGATAGGCTGCTTTAGCTGCCAGCATCGTGCGAGAGCTTGGGGCAACTTTGCCCCCTTGCTCTGCGGCAGCTAAAGCAGCCGATCCCAGTCTAATATTGAAACGTATCACTCAAGCCCCAGAATCGGATCGATCGCATACTTCAGTTCCTCGATCAGCACCGGATCCATAAACTTGTAGCGATCCTCGATCTCGAGGACATGGATGTCACAGCCACGCAACGCTTGCCGATACTCCGCGGCAAGTCGTTGCTTGTGCTTCGACTCCATCACGATCACCGTGTCGGCCCACTTCAAATCCTTCAGAGAAATGTGCCGCCGCGCCTTTGAACTCGTGCCCGCCGAGCGCACATTAATGAACGGCTCCTTGCTGTAGAGCTTTTCAGCAGTTGGGCTCCGCCACTGATTCATCGAGCAGACAAACAAGACGTTCGTGCTCTCTGAATTGAATTGCGGTCTACGGTTTTGCATCGGCAAGCGTCCAAACCAGCGCGTTGCCACGCTTCTCGGCGCGCTCCAAATTGATCTCCAATTCGAGACGACATATCCACTCGGGGCATGGTTGCTGGTAAGGCAGGTTCAGCGATTGCTTCAACTCCTTCCAAGTCTTACCAACTGGATGCGCTTTCAGCTCCGTTGCGATCACATCTCTGAATTCGGTGTATTTCATTAAAAAAGTAACTGCGGGTTCCTAGCGTAAAGCCAGTCTCTACGAACTACCTTCACACTTTCATACCTTTCACCTTCTCACTTTCTAAGCAATCCGCCCAAGCTGTGCCCTGACCAACTCGGCGATCTTCTGCATACTCGCCACCGGTGGCAATTCACTGAACGGCGCGACCGCCTCGGTTGCTTTGCTCAGTTCAGCTTCGAAAGTGGCGACGACCTCGTCAAAAATCGGGAAGTCATGCAGGCGCTTGGTAAAATCAGCC
>CAJQOS010000117.1 GCA_905479975.1 uncultured Puniceicoccaceae bacterium
TCAATTACAAAGTGAACCAGATCGTCCTCATTCACCCAGTCCCTTAAATCTGGGGGGAGGAGCATCGGTGTGTCGCGGTCAATAATTACGAATTGTGCAGGCATGAAGGCAAGTTAACGTAAACAAGATTTGGGTCAATAACTAAGTCCGACAGGCTCTTAAGTTCGGGCCATTCCGAAATGACAAAATGACCCCTTCTGTTTTTTCTATCCCAAACTAGGTCGCACTCGTGCCATGGTTTCTGGCTTGCTCGATCCAGCGGGCCAGGACGCCTGCCTTGGCATGCCCGGCTCCGGAGAAGTGCGTGACCCTTGCAGGTTTGATCCCGACGAAGCCGAAAATCTGTTTTCGGATCTGCCAGAAGAGTGCATTCTTGTAAACGATGCACATGAACCAATTGGGTGTGTCGGACGTGACGAAGACGCGTGCGCTTCGGCCCTTCAATAAGGGACTCGGCAAGCCATCTTTGCTACTCTCCATTTCGAAGGCATGGCCAGGGAGGAAGGTGCGGTCAATCAGCCCCTTTAGTTTTGCTGGCAGACCTCCCCACCACATGGGTGTGGTCATGACGACGTGTTCGCTCCACTTCAGGTCTTCGAGGGATTTTTCTAAGTCAGGCTCTAAAGGTTTTGTCTTTGAGAATCCACTTTGGCCAAAATCACTATCGAAATTAAGGTCGTGTAGATGGGTGATCCTGACCTCATGTCCCGCATTGTTGGCTGCAGTCGCATAGGTCTCGGCTAGTTTTCTTGAGAGTGAGGATTCTCCGGGATGCCCGTTGAGGATGAAGATTCGTTTTGTTGTCATCAGATGTATGTATTGTTGTGTGCTGATTCTATCGTGGTTAGGCCTAGCACTTGCTTATAAGTTCGGTGTATTATGGTCGATTGCATTCGTATCTCTAGCTGGATTGAGTCGGCGCGAGCGATTGTTGCAGCGTGTGGGTGTCTGCGAACATACGGAATCGTTGAACTACGCCATCTCGAACATCGTAGATGTGAGCGACTGATGCTCGGAAAGCTTCTTTGGTCGCTGTGTTCTTGCCAGTATAGTAGCCTATGACTGTGACGACTGAATCAGCCTCATGCATGGACTTCACCTCGAAGCGAAAGTCATCCCAGAGGATGTCGTTGCGTTTAAATACGCCCTCTATAATCGCGTCGGCACCTACATAGGTGGCTCCATTTGGAAACCCTGTGTTTTGAATCCATTGAATGTTAGTAGAACACAGTGTTGAAAAGGTTTGAAAATCGCGTTCTGAAAATGAGGTATATAGTTTTTGAATGATTTCTAGTGGCATCATGACGATGATCCTGTGAAGCTTGAGTGCGAGCCATTGAGTGGCCCGCACTCAAGCAGGTTCAGTTATTGCGCGAGAAATCCTCCGTCCACTTTCAAGGACGTGCCGGTGATGAATGATGCGGCGTCAGATGCGAGGAACAACACGGCGTCTGCGATTTCGGTATCTCGCCCCATTCGCCCAACTGGATGCATCGAGGCCAGTCCTGCCCGCATTTCGGATCCTTCCTCTCCTGCAAAGCGTGTGACCATGTCAGTATCAATCGCTCCAGGTGCCACCGCGTTTACACGAATGCCTTCCTTGGCATACTCTAATGCCGTTGTTTTGGTTAGGCCTTCAACGGCATGCTTAGATGCGATGTAGATGGATAATCCAGCCATTCCGACGTGACCTCCGATACTGCTGGTATTGATGATTGAGCCTCCGCCTGTTTTTTGCATCGCGGCAATCTCGTGCTGCATCGAATTCGTTACGCCCCAGACATTAATATCAAACAGGCGCTGATAGTCTCCTCGGGTGACTTCTGAGATTGGAGCAACGTGCTCCACGCCTGCGTTGTTAAAAGCCACATCGAGGCGGCCGTATGTTTCCACTGTTTTAGACACGAGTGCTTTTACGTCGTCTTCGATCGTGACATCGGCACGCACGAAAATAGCTTCGCCGCCCTCTGCTTTGATGGCTTCGACGACAGACTGACCTTCAGATTGACGCCGACCGGAAACGACGACTTTAGCACCTGCTTGTCCGAACTTGAATGCTGTGGCTTTGCCGATGCCGCTCGTGGCTCCGGTGATTAGTATAACTTTGTTTTTCATGATTTTGTTTGATTGGTCTTATTTGGTTTGAGTGTAGTGGTTATTAAAGTCCAATTAGTAGACTGGTCGGTCTAATTTGGGCTAAAAAAGAGAGTTACGGAGCTGGTGCTAGAGTTTTTACGATGTGATCGAGCGCGATTCGGAGGGGGGCCACATCACGAGAAATGATACCTTCAAGCAGGGCACCCATCCAGAGCATGTCTATCAGCTTAGCGTTGTCGGTGGGGTTTTCGAGTGGTGCGATGACCTTCTTCTCGATGCCTTCTCTGAGCACTTGGTCAGTAATTCTGCTCCATTCGCCGCAGTGGGCTTCTGTCATGGCTTCGCGCATCGGATCGCTGAAGTTTGCAACTTCCGAAGCGAGCTTAACTATAAGGCAAGGGCACTTACCGTCATTCTCCACGAAATCAGCAATGCATGATTCAAGGAATGTGAGGAGCCGGTTACGTGGACTCGAATCGAGGTCAGTCGAAAGCAACATTTGTCGTTTATACTCATTTGCCGATGCTGAGTAGTATTTAATCAATTCGACCCCAAATTGTTCTTTCGACTTGAAGTGATGGTAAAACGAGCCCTTCGGAATGTTCACTGCCTTGAGAATTTCGTTCAACCCGACCGAGTGAAAACTCTTTTCCAGGATGATACCTTCTGCGGCCTCCATGATGGTTTCTTTGGTCGAATTGTTGTTCATTGGCTACAGGAATAGACCAGTCGTCTCGGATTGCAAGGACTTTTTGTATTTTGATAAAAATAAAAGCGTCGTAGTGCATTATAAACAGGCGGCTTACTCAAGCTTGGTATTTCTTTGTTACGATTAAATCGACGAGTGTGCGGGCTGCTTCTAACCCATGACCACGCTGGCGTAGCACGCTTAATTTCCAGTTGGCCCATTTGTCGGTGAGTCGACAGTAGGCGGTGCCGGGTGGGGGATTGCCGGATAAATAGTCTGGCAACAATGTGACTGCGTTGTCCGCTGCAATTCGGGTAAAGGTTTCGGTTACATGATAAGTCTTCGCGATGAAGTTCGGTTTGAAGCCCGCTTTGGCGCAGAGGCCGGAAATCCAAGTGCTTCTGCCCGGGACGACTGATTCGGCGACTCCAATGAAGCGATCATTCGCCAGCGAACTGAGCGAAATCGTCTTCAGGCCGGCACACTTGTGGTTGGCAGGAACCACTGCGCAGACGCCGAGCGTGCCTGCATTGCGCAGGTAAAAGTCATCTGCGAGCGTCGCGACTTCTTGGCCGATGAGAGCAACGTCGATTTTTCCAGCCCGCAACGCTTCTAGTTGCTCCATGGGAGTCAGGGCAAACAGGATCAGCTTGAGATCGGGTAATGATTTTCGCAGTTCTACGAGTGCGGGGTTTAGAAACCTCTGTGCGGCTGAGTTGATATAGCCGATACGCAGTTGCTCGTGCCTGCCCTGTGCGTATGCGACGCTCTCTGCTTGGGCCAATTCATAGGATTTAATGATCGGTTCAAATTGATCACGGACGAAAAATCCCAATGCCGTCGGTCGCATGCCGCGGACGTTACGCTCGAACAGTGCGCCTCCTATTTCCTGTTCGAGGCTTTGGATGTGGCGTGTGAGTGTCGGCTGTGCGACACCGAGCCTTAGGGCTGCGCGGTTGACACTGCCTTCGGCCATAATGGCGAGCATGCTCTGTATGCGATTCAACATCTTAGGGGTATACAGAAAATGCATAGCTAGAGGCGAGTCTTAGTATTAGCGGGTGCATGCGCTGCAGCGTATACTAGGTGAATGAGATTAAATACAAATATCGCGATGGCCCTGGATATCGTCATCACCGCTTTGGTTCCGATTGTTTGGGGCACTACCTATTGGGTGACGACAGAGCTCTTGCCGGATGGACTCCCGATCACGGCAGCGACGATTCGCACGCTGCCAGCAGGCGTGCTCTTGATCATTTTATCCAGATCCTTCCTGCCTGCGATCCCGTGGAGTCAGATGATTCTTCTATCGATACTTAATATTGCAGCGTTTCAGGCATTACTGTTCATCGCGGCTTACCGATTGCCAGGCGGAATTGCCGCGATCACCGGAGCCTTTCAGCCAATCATTATCCTTGGGCTGGTCTGGATGTTGGATCGGCAGCGGCCTTCTCGGTTCGTTGGGGGCATGGCTGCGATTTCGATCATCGGCATGGCAGTATTATTGGGGAGGCATGAGCAAAGCTGGGACTTGATTGGCCTCGCTGCCGCTTGCGGGGGAACTGCCTGCATGGCGTTGGGGGTGTATCTGTCACGTCGCTGGAATGCGGGTGCGGGTCTTCTCGGCTTTACCGGGTGGCAACTCTTTTTGGGTGGTCTCATGTTACTGCCGTTCGCTTGGTTCATGGAACCATCTTTGCCTGTTCTCACTCCCTCCAACTGGTATGGGTATGCTTATCTATGCATCGTGGGGACTTTGCTTGCTTATGCATTGTGGTTCCGTGGCGTTACCCGCCTGCCGTCTGTCGCGGTTTCTTCCCTCGGCTTGCTGAGTCCTATCACGGCAGTGTTCATCGGCTGGCTACTATTGGGGGAGTCGTTGGGGATCCGATCCGTCATCGGGCTCGTGATTGTGCTGAGTGCAGTTCTGGCACTTCAATGGCAACTCGTGAATGTCTCACCACCTAAAGTGTCATTGGCAGCATGCCAGCGCTGAAGCCCTGCATCCGTTTAAATTCTCAGATCCAACAATAATTTATAATAAGCAACGAATAAATTCACTTTCATCTTGACGTAAAGATACTTTGCGTCAAGGTAGTTTGAGTGGCGAAGGTATAATTCTGTATCGAGCTAAAAGAACCAGAAATAGAAAGACATAATACCATGAACATCAAAGAAATCCTCCTCACGACATCCAACACCGCAGCCTTCCTCCCGATTCGCATCGGAGTTGGCCTCGTCATGATCGCGCACGGCGCGCAAAAGCTCTTCGGCTGGTTTGGTGGCTACGGTCTCCAGGGCACCGGGCAGTTCTTCGCTGAAAACCTTGGCCTCAAGCCTGGCGTCCTGATGGCGGCCATGGCTGGTGGCACCGAATTCATCGGTGGCTTGTTGTTGATTGTGGGGCTGCTGACACGTGTCGCAGGCATCAGTCTCGCAGGCACCATGGCCGTCGGCATCATCACCGCTCACGCAGGTGCGTTCTTCGCCTCCAATAATGGCATGGAGTATCCGCTCACGCTACTGCTCGCCAGCTTGTCAGTCGCCATCGGCGGCGGTGGTGCCTTCTCGGTCGATCGTAAGCTCACTAGCAAGTAAAAGACTATATAAACCACATTTAAGAATGACTATTGCTAAGCAACTTACTCGCTCAGAAGAGCGCATGCACAGTGATCTCGGCTGGCTGAACAGTCACCATAGCTTCTCCTTCGGCGGGCACTACGACCCCGACCGCATGGGCTTCGGTCCGCTCCGCGTGGTGAACGACGATCGTGTTGCCCCCGGCGACGGCTTCCCCGAGCACCCGCATCGCGACATGGAGATCATCAGTATCGTTTTGGATGGCCAGCTGGAGCATCAGGATAGCCTTGGCAATGGCCGCGTGATCCAGACTGGCGACATTCAATACATCAGTGCCGGCAGTGGCGTGGTGCATAGCGAGTTTAATCCCTCAGAGGATCAGCCCGTGCACTTTATGCAAATCTGGATTGAGCCGAACGCTCAGGGGCTTGAGCCTCGATACGAGGATCAGCAGATTATCGGTGAAACTGATAATGAATGGAAGTTGATCCTGTCACCGGACGGTCGTGACGACTCGATGGCGATCAGGCAGGATGTTGAGCTGCGCACGGTTCAGCTAGCGTCCGCCACTTCGATCCACTACGAAACGAAGCGTAAGGGACGCGGCTTCTGGCTCTTCGTCTTGGAGGGGGGGATCAGCGCCGACGGCAATGATTTGGGCAAAGGCGATTCGCTTGCTATCAGCGGTCTAGAACATCTTGATCTCGTGAATGCTACACATGAATCGGCTAAGGTCATGCTCTTCGATCTGCCGCTTACACCTGACGGTCTGTAAGGCATGTCCGTGGGCTCCTCAGTCGAGATGCGGTGCGGATTATTTGGGAGGGGTTGGGCGACTCGCCCGACACCGCTGGAAGAGCCAACGGGGTAATTGCCGTGGCGTGCGAGCTTGCTCGCGCCTGCCGAGCCTAAGCCCTGTTGAATGGGGACTTGTCCGGGCGTAGCTTCAGCGAAGCCTGAATCCATGACGACGCAGCTGTGAGGCACTTTTATTTTAACCGCGAATGACGCTAATTTTTCGGAAGGGCGCGTGAGCTCCTCTGTCGTAAGGGCGGAAAAAGGGGGCGTTTCGTAATGTTTAAGATCTTTCGTCTAGTGCCTCTCATCTGGAATTTACTCAAAACATTACGAAATGACCCGAATGGCACGAACTTAAGCATCACATTGAAATTACTGGGACCGGCTGCTTTAGCTGCCGTATTTCTATAACGATCTACCACAGAATGACTAGGGGTTCTACGGGCAGCTAAAGCAGCCTATCCCAGTTAGTCTTGACTGTCGTCAAAGCCCCTTAAGTTCGGGCCATTCCGAAATGCCCCTTCTGTTTTTCCCATATCTGCTTCTCCCGTAGTTTCCGGGTGCCACAAGCAGCACCCCGACAAAGCCTCTTCCCGAGAGTTCACGTAAATGAAACATGAATGACACCTGTTTGAGCTGATTGTCATATATTCTAGGCAGTGTGAGAATTGCATTGGTGACCGAAACCTATCCGCCAGAAGTCAATGGTGTGGCGATGACGTTACATCGTTTAGTCGCTGGCATTTTGTCTGCGGGGCATACGATGCAAGTGGTGCGGTCACGACAAGTGGTTGAGTCGTCTCACTTCGAGGGGCAGTTGGAGGAGTTGCTCGTTGGTAGCTTACCACTGCCAGGCTACGATGGCCTACGAATTGGTATGCCTGCCGTGGGACGCTTGAAGTGTTTATGGAAACGTCAGCGACCTGATGTGGTGCACATTGCGACCGAAGGGCCGCTTGGTTGTGCCGCATTGTGGATGGCGCGTCGGATGAAGATTTCGGTGGTATCGAGCTTTCATACCAATTTTCACAGCTATGGGGCTCACTATGGTGTCGGTCTACTGCAAGGCGTGAGCTTCGCCTATTTGCGGGCGTTTCATAATTATACTGCGGCGACCTTTGCGCCAACGCGGGCGATTTGCGATGAACTCGGTGGGCAAGGTGTTCGTCATACACGAGTGATGAGTCGTGGGGTGGATTGTGAATTGTATCAACCTGCTGCGCGTTGCGAGAAGCTACGTGCGAGTTGGATTGATCATGCGAACGCTCTGGTAGTGCTTTATGTCGGACGTATCGCGCAGGAGAAAAATATGGATTGTGCGATTCGTGGATTTTACGAAATCAAGCGTAGTCAGCCTGATGCACGTTTTGTGTTAGTTGGCGATGGGCCGATGCGCGCGGAGTTGGAGCAGGCACACTGCGAGTTTATTTTTACCGGATTTCAACGCGGAGCGGATCTAGCGAAGTGCTATGCCTCGGCAGATGTTTTTTTGTTCCCGAGTGTGACCGAGACATTCGGTAATGTGCTGACTGAAGCGATGGCGAGTGGCTTAGCCTGTGTCGCGTATGATTATGCGGCGGCGCGGGAATATGCGAGCAATGCCGTCAATGCACTACTGGCCGCGAAAGGCGATGAGGGCGGTTTTATCGCCGCGGCGAATCGGTTGGCGAATCATCCAGGTCTGGTCTCTCAACTCGGCGCAGCGGCTCGGGACTTGGCGATGCAGTTGAGCTGGGGTGCTGTAGTCCGCGCTTACTTAGCCGATACTTCGGCGATCCTACAGGAGGGGCGTTCGGTGATGGATGCTCCCTTACACACTTTAGAAACGATATAATGAAGATACACTACAAGACGATTATACTATCGGACGTTCACTTGGGAACGCCGCATTGCCAGATTAATGAGGTCAATGATTTTTTGAAATACACACAGTGCGAGCGGCTGATTTTGAATGGCGACATTATCGACGGCTGGCAGCTCAAGCGCTCCGGGAAATGGAAGACCAGTGATAGCCGATTTGTGCGGCTGATTTTGAAAAAAATGGAGAAGCAGGGCACGGAGGTGATTTATCTGCGTGGTAACCACGATGATGTGCTGAGGCGTTTTTTGCCGTTGAATTTCAGTAAGCTGCAGTTTTGCGAAGACTATATACTCGAGACGCAGCAGGGGAAATATCTAGTGCTGCATGGCGATGTCTTTGACCTCGTCACCACACGCATGAAATTCCTCTCACATATAGGTGATTTTGGTTATCAATGGCTCTTGCGCTTCAACCGACTCTATAGCCGCTGGTGGCGGTGGAAAGGGAAGGGTGAATTCTCACTCAGTAAATATATCAAAGGCCGCGTTAAATCGGCAGTGAGCTTTATCTCCAACTACGAGGAGCAAGTCGTGAAGCTGGCGAAAGCGCGCGGTTGTGATGGTGTTATGTGTGGGCATATCCACTGTGCCGATGATAAGCGAATCGATGGCGTGCACTATTTGAACTCGGGTGACTGGGTGGAATCAAAGACCGCGATCGTCGAGCGCTCCGACGGGCGCATGCAATTGATCACTTACGATGAGTTTCGGGCACACCTCAACCATCAGCTCTTTGAAGGAGGCGACGACGATATTGACGATCCGGAAGACGACATCGAAGTGATGGAAGGCGATATCGATGTGTTGGAGGATGTCATGACTGCCTGAGCGAGGCGGGGCGAAAACGGGGCAGTCCAATGTTTCATTTTTTTATGATATTCGCTCATGATACATGAGCATTCAGGGCAGGGGGATTCCCTCGGAGTGTCGTTGTAATCAATGACTTAGCCTAGGTGTTCTTTGAAAAACATGAAAAAATGGACGGACCCCACATCTGCCGCGTCGGGGCTAGGATTCTTCAATGCGCGCTGCCAGTCGTTGCACCGCAAAGGCATGTTCCGCTAGGGTATGCGGGTGCTCGATGACTTTATTGTCGTCGACAAAGGCGGCCAGTATATAGGTCGAGTCATCCATGTGCACCGGTATGGTGAAGATGATCAAGTGCAGCGGATCTTGTTCCGCTTTGAGCGGGAGGGTGCACCTTTGCATCGCGACTTTGCCATCCAGGCTTGTGAGCACGGCATTTACCGCCCCGCAAGTTTGGCAGGCTTCCGTAGTCCCACAGGCATCTTCACCGCTGCCAGCATGTATGCATCCCATGTGATCCCCAAATCGGGTGCCGTAGACTTCGTCGGATCCCTGATTCTTCGCCATCGCCAGGTAGGAGGCATTGGTGTAGACGATCTGCCGCTGCGGATTCAGCAGCGCTATATGCTCGGGTGCATGTTGTACCGCGCCCTGTAACACCGCATTGCCTTGCAGCGATGTGATCTGCGCGTTCAGAACTTCGCTCGGGACTCGCTCAGCTGGGGCATGCTCGGTGGGTCGTTTCATCGGCAGAAATACTTATAGATTAGTTTTTTGGGGGAGGGGGGGGAGGTTGAGAGTTAAGGGCCTGCTAGGTTTGATCGGCCTCTCTGCAATGCATCATCTCGAACTTAGGGCCGCGGCATCCAAAATCTGTTGAACATGAGCCGGTCGACCCTCAGGCGGAGTCGGATCGAGACGCTCTAAACCATCTTGAAGACCTGCCTGGTAGTGATAGAAAGTGTAAAGGCACAACGCCATCATCAGTAGAAGCAATAGTGCGGCACTCGTTGATCCCGCATACAAAGATCGACGACGTATTCGAAACCCCAGCGGTAAGGTGACATACGAACGGCGCGGCGACTTCGAAGCCACTGCCTTGTTGCCTGTCATCCTTACTACATCCATTTGGTCTTAATTTGAGTTAAAGAAGTGGACGAAGTGAATGCGCTAAAACCCCCTAAACTGTCTCAACACATCCCTTCGCCCGAATCATGCATATTACAGAATTGCATGACGGTGATCAGTTTTATCAATCCTGCGTTGCGTGCAAATTTTTAAACTAGTCCTTTGGGACTAGTCCTAACCTTTTTCCGTGCTACCTACACCTGCTCACGTTTACGTCTCTCCTCTGCTAGCTTGCGGTAGAAGTCCTTCCCATGGACATGAGCTGTCCGTTCTTTCGAAGACACTGTTTCGATGCCAACTCAGATGCTTGGGGGCGGATCTTAATTAAATATTTATATTTTGCGTTTGCCCCCTTTTTCTATCGCCGTGAGTGAGAGGGAACCGCGTTGAAAATAGTATGGCTGCGTTATAGCGCGGCGCGTCTCATTTTTTGTGCTTCATTCCCTCCTGGGTGGGACGAAGTCCTTTACCCTGCGGCTATAAGAATACAGTCGGAGGGGGTGCCGCGTGAATGAAACGTAAAAGGGACGTGTGAGTGCGTGCGGAGTATTGATAAAATCCGAATAAGTATTACTGATAGAAGCTATGATTCGTCCCCTACGAATATTTTCATGGATGTTACTGTCCGGATCGGTTGCCTCGGCTCTGACCATCGAACTGGACTATACTTACGATACGAATGGCTTTTTCGACCAAGCGGGTTCGAAGGAGGCATTGCGGGCGGTGGCGGATTTCTTTGAGGAACGCATTCACGACAATCTGTTGGAGATCAATCAAAACACCTTCGGCTCGGGCAATAGCTGGTCGGCGATTTTTCCGCATCCGGGCACCGGTTTGGAGCAGAGGGTCGCGGGGCTGATCGTGCCGGAGGCTACCATCATCGTCTATGTGGGTGGGCGTCCGCTGGGCGGGCCTGTGGGCTGGGGTGGTCCGGGCGGCTGGTCGGGCTCAGCGAGTTCACAGGCTTGGTTTGATCGGGTAGATGCGCGGGGGCAGGTCGGCGAGTTGGCGGATCCGGCGACAGATTTCGGTCCATGGGGTGGTTCCGTGACTTTTGGCTCGGGCAAGACATGGCATTTTCAATTGGACAGTCGGCCGCCGATGGGGGCCTCTGATTTTGTCTCGGTGGCGCTGCATGAGTTGGGGCATGTGCTGGGGGTCGGCACCGCGGCCTCGTGGGACGCGCAGATCGATGGTGATGATTTGTTTCAGGGGACGCGGAGTGTGGAGTCCTTTGGGGCTGCGGTGCCGGTGGATGGCTCCGGGGGCCATTGGCAAGATGATGGTGTGTGCGGGGGGCCACTGGGCTATAATCCAGACAACCCGCTGAACGTGTTGAGTTTGCAGTATGCTTCGTTTGGCACCGCGCATGGGGGCGCGCAAATTGCGTTGATGGACCCGTCCAGTTGCACGATTACCAGTTCGACCACGTTGAAGGTGTTCACGGATTTGGATCTGGCCGCGTTGAGTGATATAGGCTGGAACATTTCGCAGCCAGTGTCCCTCGCCAAGCCGGTAGTCGCGGCGACGGCAGTGACGTTGACATGGCCGACGACGACGGGGCAGACGTATACACTGCAGCGCCGGCCTGATTTTGATACGGACTGGGGCGCGGTGACGCTGGCTGAGAGTGGCGACGGGCAGGTAATGACGTTTACGGATACGAGCCCACCTGCGGGCCAGGCCTTTTATCGCTTGGTGAGTGAGACGCCCACGGCACCAGCGGCGGCGGCGTTCTTTGAGCAATTTACATCGGAGCCGACATGGATCTTTGAGCAACAGACGCAAGCCCCGCGCTCAGTCGATGGTTGTGGGCGACCGGTGGCCGAGTGAGGGGCGGCCTTTGGCCGATTGACTGGTGAGAGTGAGAGCACTTAAGGGAGGTCGGAGATCTGAGGGATGAGAGCTGAAGTGGAGGACGGCCTGCGCCGAGTGAAAGTGAGAAGTGTAGAGGGGGAGTGGATCAATGGGGAAATGCTAAAAAGCTCAAAATTTTAATACTGAAAATATGGAATACTGAAAAGCCGAAATTTGGGAACGCTGAAGGTAGAAAGTGGGAGGAGTGCGGATTCGACGGTTCATGCCGATCCTTTTAAATACCGAGTGCATCCACTTCTGTAAGGTGGTCTTGCCTGGCACAAGCAGTAGCGCGTGCACTGATCGCGTGATCCTATTTCACCTTCGATAGCAATGCGTTCTCCTACGAAAGGATTGTCCTACAACCGCTAGAGCGCCCTGCGGGCGAGGTGGCAGACAGAAATGTCTGTGTCACGGGCCGCCGCGACATTTGCTTACAAACTGCGGACGACGGCTTTAGCGACGCCTTGCACGCAGAGTTCGGTGATGGGGTAGAGCTCTGGGTAAAATTTGTTTTCTGCTTTGAGGTAGGGTGGCTCGCCGGCTTTTTGGATGTAGCGCTTGAGTGTGGTTTCGCCGTCGATGAGGGCGGCGACGATGTCGCCGTCGTAGGCCTCACGTTGTTCGATGATGACCATGTCGCCATCGTAGATTTCGGCGTCGACCATACTTTCGCCGCGCACTTGTAGGGCGAAGCTGCTGCGGCGGTTGGTGAAGCCTGCGCTTTGGATGTCAACCTGCAGTCGACCGATCTCACCAGCGGGCTCGACGCGGTCAGGGTAACCGGCAGCGATGTCGCCCATGACGGGAATGTCGACGACTTCGGTGGCATCGTCGGGGATCTGAGGCGTGTCGGGCTCGTCGGGATGATTGATGCGAAAGGTGCGTGCCTGGCCGGGGATACGCTCGATCTTCTCCTTCTTCTCCAGGGCGCGGAGGTGCCCCATCACGGCGTTGGTGCTGGCGAAGCCGAACTTCTCCTGGATTTCGCGAATGCTCGGCCAGTAGCCGTTGCGCCATTCGTAGTGCTCGATGAAAGTGAGGATTTCTTGCTGCCGAGTAGTTAGATCTTTCATGGTGTTCACTTGTTTAGGTGAACGATTGAGCATTGTCAAGCCATGGCTTCACATGATTTGTGCAATAGAAGCAACGCCAGTGCGCGAATCACGGCTAATCGACAAGGTTGGGCAGGCCAAACAGTAGGAATAGAAAGCCTAGGACCCCGATCGCAAAGAAGATCAAACAGCCGACCTGCGCCTTGCGGATGTCTGAGGTCGTCGATGAATGGGCATCTTTATCGATATCAAAATAGGGAACTGCGGGTGTGTCTGTTGCTTTAGGCGTCTCCGCGACTGGTGGTACGGAGCCCGTGGGCGCGCGGTCTGCGGCACTGAAGGCGGGTGCTGTGGCTGCTGGTTGCTCTGTGCGTGAGTGCGTCCACTCCGCGGACGAACCTTCGGCGACGGCGATCTGCGCATCGAGCCAGTCTAGGTGCTTTTGGATGAGGGCGCGTTGAGCGCGTAATTCTTCGAGTGGTTCAGACATAAAAAATCCCGACTCTTAAAGAGACGGGATTTTGAAAATGTGTCGATTTAAAATCGATTAAGCGACGGCTTCTTCGATGTTGATCTTACGGTGTAGCTTATCGAAAGCAACGCGACCTGCAACCAATGCGAAGAGCGTGTGGTCACGGCCCATTCCGACGCCAGCGCCTGGATGGTAGCGTGTGCCGCGTTGGCGCAAGATGATGTTGCCTGGAATAACTGCTTCGCCACCGAATTTCTTAACACCTAGGCGTTTTGAATTACTATCGCGACCGTTACGTGAAGTTCCTTGTCCTTTTTTATGTGACATCTTTTAAGTTCTCCTAAACTTGTTTAATTATCCGTTGATGGATTCGACCTTGATAACAGAAAGATGTTGGCGATGGCCACGGCGCTTCTTGTAGCCTTGACGACGCTTCTTCTTGAAGATGATAACCTTCTTGTCCTTCTTGTTTTCGAGGATTGTTACTTTAACAGATGCACCCTCGATGAGAGGAGATCCGAAGCGAGCGTCTGCTCCTTCACCGATCATGAGGACTTCATTGATGTCGATAGAGTCGCCTGCTTCCGTATTAGGGAAAGAGTTAACTTTGAGGACATCGCCTTCAGTTACAGTAAATTGGCGACCTTGTGTTTTGATAGTGGCTTTCATTGGAAAAACGGAAGAGCAAAGCGTTGTGAGCGGTTTAATCAAGGCTTTTCTGGACTATTTTTCAGGTATTTTTTGAGGCCTATTCAATGGGGGCTTGCCATGTCCAGATTCCTAGTCTCAATTCGGTCTCAATAAGTAATCCATGGAGCCAACTATCCCAGATATCGAAAGTGTCAGAGAGACTTTTAAGGAGTTTCTTACCAGTAAAGGTCTGCGCGTTACCAATCAGCGTTTGGCCATCTTTGACGCTGCCTATGGGCATCCGGACCATTTCACGGCAGAGGATCTACTGGATCGTGCGCGTGAAATCGACGATTCTGTGTCTCGTGCCACGGTCTATCGCGCATTACCGATTTTGACCGAAAGTAGCCTCATTCGTGAGGTCGATGTCGGGCGTGATTACAAATTTTACATGGCCAATAAGAAGGCCAACACTTTCCAAGCGCAGGTGATTTGCCTGGATTGTGATAAAATTTTCGAAATCGATGCCCCTTTTATGGAGTGGTATGGCAAGACCGTGGCCGACAAGTTGGCACTCGAAGTCGAAACGCAGCGCCTGCAGGTATCCGCGCATTGCAAAGAACTACAGGCCGCAGGCATCTGCGAGCGAGGCGGCAAGAAGCGCTAAGCATCGCTGATATGATGAAGCGCGAGAATTTTGATTTCGAACTGAGTTTCTTCGAAGACTTACACAAACGCATGCCTAAGGATGTGCGTGTCGTCTCGATGCTGGCTCACCTCTACACGCAGACGGGGCAATTAGACGCCGGGCTGCGCTTGGATCGTAAGTTGGCGCGCCTGACTCCAGAAGATCCGACGGTGCATTATAACTTGGCGTGCAGTCTCGCGCTGAAGAAGCGCTTGGCGGATGCGCTCAAGGCACTCCGGGCGGCGATCACCTTCGGCTACGATGATTATGTTTGGATGTGTAACGACCCCGACCTGGCCGAATTACACAACTACGGCGCATTTTTGGACATGTGCGATGAATTGGGGATTGGCTAAAGCGGTCGAAACTAATGCCCAACGATAAATCCCAGCCGGATACACGCATCGTCGAAGTTATTGCCATGTCGGGCTTTGACAAGTCGCTTGCATATGCCGTGCCGCCAGCCTGTCAGGCGGACATCAAGGTCGGCTCGCTGGTGCGCATTCCGCTGCGTCGCCGTAGTGAGCTCGGCGTCGTGACACGCTTCGGCACCGATCAAGACGTGCCACCAGGTAAGCTCAAGATGCTGTTCGAGATCGTGCAGCCGTATCCGGTGATGCCGCCGGATCTGATGAAGCTGTTTCGTTGGCTGCAGCAATATTACTCGTCCACCCCCGAGGCGATTTTGGAAACCATGATTCCTGCGTGCATTCGCAAAGGGATGCAGGTCAAAAAACGCCGTTACATTTCCGCCGCGAAAGCACCGACAGCCGAGGAATTGGCCGCTCTGGAAAAACGTGCCCCAAAGCAGGCCGAGCTGCTGCGCACTATTCGCCAACAGACCAAGCCGCAGGCACGCGCTGATGTGCTCAAGCGATTGAAGCTCAGTGCGTCGGCTTGTGAGGCGCTCATCACTAAGGGATTTCTACGCGAAACTGACACCGAAGAAGAGCGCATCGCCTATGAAGACGAACTCAGTGATTTTGATACAGTGGCCGAGGTCTCGAGACCGACTCTGACCGATGAGCAATCCACCTGCGTCGATGCGATCAATGGCGCGATCGAGAAGGACGACTTTAGTGTGCGCCTCCTGCACGGCGTGACCGGTTCGGGCAAGACCGAGGTGTATTTAAATGCGATTGAGAAGATCGTCGCAAGCGGCGGTGGGGTGATCTTCCTCGTGCCTGAAGTGGCACTGGCACCGCAAACCGTGGGGCGTGTGCGCGGGCGCTTGGAAGCGCGTGGCGTGCATACCGTGGTGTGGCACAGTCATCTCTCCGAAGGTGAACGCTACGATGCGTGGAAGGCGCTTGCTAGTAATGAGGCGCACGTCGTGGTCGGCGCGCGGTCTGCGATTTTTGCACCGGTGCACAATCTTAAGCTCATCATTGTCGATGAAGAGCACGAGCCATCCTACAAGCAGGAAGAATCGCCGCGCTACAATGGCCGCGACGTCGCGGTGTACCGCGCCTTCCTCAACAAGGCGGTCTGCGTGCTGGGCTCGGCAACGCCGTCGCTGGAGTCACTCTATAATGTCGAGAAGGGCAAATATGCGGTGGATCATATCCTGAATCGCGTGGACAACCGCCAACTGCCGAAGATCCACGTGGTCGACATGTGCCGCGAGACGTCCCCCGAAAAGGCCGCGTCGCCGATCTCTCGAATGTTGACCGACAAACTCCGAGATCGCTACGACAAGAAGGAGCAAAGCATTCTCTTCCTTAATCGTCGCGGCTTCTCAACCAGTATGCTGTGCCCTGATTGTGGATACGTCGCGGGTTGCGACCATTGCAGCATTCCGAAGACTTATCACCGCACGGACAAGAAGCTACGTTGTCACCTCTGTGGCGAACAGGAACCCGCCCCCAAACGCTGCCCGGAGTGCAAATCGACTGCAATTCGTATGCGAGGCAAGGGCACGCAGAAGATCGAAGACATCGTGCAAAAAATCCTGCCCACCGCACGCATTCATCGAATGGACGCCGACTCGATGTCGAAAAAGAACCTGTATCGAAAGATTCTCAACGACTTCCGCATAGGTAAAATCGACATCCTCGTCGGCACGCAAATGATCGCCAAGGGACTGGACTTTCCAAATGTCACATTGGTGGGCTTGGTCGATGCCGACATGTCGCTGCATATCGAGGACTTTCGCGCCGCAGAGCGCACCTTTCAGCTGGTGGTGCAGGTCTCAGGCCGCTCAGGACGCGGCGATCGGGCGGGGGAGGTCGTCATCCAAACGCACACCCCGCACGCGCCGCCGATTCAATTTGCCCGCAAGACCGACTTCGATGGCTTTCAACTCGAAGAGTTGGAACAGCGCCGCGAGTTTAACTATCCGCCTTTCCGGCATTTGATTCGGCATCTGTTTCGCGGTCGCAATCCCGACAAGGTGAATTTCTATATCGATCAATGGACGAAATTGGTCGAAAAAGAAATGGGCGACAAGATCGAGATCCGCGGCCCAGCACCGGCACCGATCGAAAAGATCCGCGACGAGTATCGCTTTCAATTGTGGTATTTCGCACCCAGCGCCAGCGCCGTCATCGGCCAGTTGGCGGCCTTACGCGAGAGCTTCAAAATGGACAAGGAAGTGATCGACTTGATGGACGTCGATCCGATGAACCTGAGTTAGTTAAGCGTTGTAGAAGCGACATTCTCATCGCTTTGGTTCTGTTGCTTTAGGCAGGCATACAAAGTTTCGTAACGCCTCACATCTGAGCGCTTGGTGAACTTCGTGTCCTCAATCGAAGCGGGGTGATTGAAACTTGCACGAATATTGCCAACTCGCTCTCCGGGGTGTTTTCGTGTCCTTACTCAAATATGTCCATTTGGCTACTACTCTACATTTGCCAATTACAATGTAAACGCACTGAAATAAGCGTAATTGAAATGATAAAGCAGTATCTATTGTTTATGATGCGGGGAATTGCTGGATTTTTAAAATTCAGTGGATTTACAATGAATTTAGCGCTTCTAAATATATTGATTGCATCTGCTGCATTTGGATTCAATTATTTCCGTTTAATTGTAATGAAATATAGTGAATTTGGAAAAATAGTGTCCACGGCACGCAAGGCGCAGGGCTTAACTCAGTTGGAATTGCAGGATTTGTGCGGCGTGAGCGCGTCCGTGATCTACAAAATCGAATCGGGGCGTGACGATTTAAGTCTGTGTAATTTTGTCGCGGTCATGGATACCTTGGGCATCGGAGTGCACTGCAAGAGCCCGCTAGGCGTGGAGATTCAACTCAATGGATAGTCTGCGCCTGTTTGTGGGGCAGGAGTTTGCCGGCTTATTGCAACGCGACGATGAGGGGATCTCGTTTCGCTATACGGATGGCTATACGGGCTCACCGGCATTTCTAAATTGGCCGGTTCAGCATTTGTCGCGCCATTGGCACGACCTGCCGGCTGAACTCGCCGGCTTGCTGCCGGAGGGATTGCAGTTAGAACAGTGGCAGAATTCGGCAGCGACCGACCGTAGCGATTGGGGGCTGTTGGCTGCTACGGGGGCCGATCTTCCCGGGGTGCTCTCTGTGCTGCCGAACGACTTAAAAGTAGCTCCGCAGGGGCGTGAGGCCGGTGAACTGAAAGGATTGAGACGCGCACGTATACGCCCCGAATCGGATGCGTTGCCGTATCGTGAGTCGGAACTCGCCACGTTTAACTCCCTTGCGGGATTTACCTACTCATTGGCGAGTTGCGGGGCCAGCGCGAGTGCGGTCTACTCGCGCAAGAAGTCCTCATTTAAGCTAGTGAAGGCCAATGGTAGCTATCGGTTGCTGTTAGAGCCCAAAGACTCCCCAGCTGCGGTCGAAAATCAGCTGTTGACATCGCGACTGGCACGGGATGCTGGGCTTGCCGTCGCGACTGTGGGCCGCGTTCAGACATCGGACGGCGTGGCCGTGCTTTGGGCGGAGCGCTTCGACCGTTCCGGCGCATCGAATTCTCAACGCTTGCGGCTGGAATCTTGCTGTCAATTGCTAGGCCAAGCGGCAGCGGGCAAATACGACGGTTCCGTGGAGGCGGTTGCACAATTAATTCGTCACTACTGCACGAACCCTAAGATCCAGTTAATGCGGCTGTTTCACCGCGTGTTGTTTGGTTGGTTGACTGGCAACGGCACCTTACATTTGAAGAAATGGTCACTCCTGCAAAATGGATCGATCGTGGAGCTGTCGCCTGCGTATGGTCTCATTAATAGTGAGCTTCTAGGATCTAGCACACCCGAGAGTGCACTATTGATCGATGACCGATGCGACGGTTTGAATCGAGATAATTTGCTGGAGTATTTGGGAAGGGAGGTCTGCGGGCTGAATACCCGCACCATCGCACGCGTCATGGATCAACTGGAGGCAGTGGCATGGGAGCGGCGTATCCTTGAAAGTGGCCTATCGAAGCGCAGCCAACGCACTTATTTCGAGCTACTCGGCGAGCGCTGGCGACGGCTGCACTAGAAGATCGAAGATACGGGGCAATCCATGGTTAAAAATCTGGAAGGAACGAACTACGCCCGACCGTAGAGCTTCAGCAAGTCCTTCAAATACGCTGCGCTATCGTTTTGCAGGGCATCCAACTGCTCGGAGCTATAGCGCCATTGCCAATTGCCCATCGGTGCACCGGGGGTGTTCAGGCGGGCTTCCGAGCCGAGGCTCAGCAAGTCCTGTAGGGGCACAATCGCCATGTGCGCAGTGGATTGCATTGCGGAGCGCACCAGATCCCAGGCGATTTCCTCACCGGATACATTAAAATAGCGGCGCACGTGATCCTGTGTGTTGGCATGCTGCTCGCCATACCATCCGAGTGACGTGTCGTTGTCGTGCGTGCCGGAGTAGGCTACGGTGTTACGGCTGTAGTTGTGCGGCAAATACGTGTTGTCGGCATCGCCACCAAAGGCGAACTGCAGCACAGCCATGCCGGGGAGGCCAGTTGCGGCACGTAGCTCATTCACTTCGTCGGTGATCACGCCGAGGTCTTCGGCCACAAGTTTGGCATCGGGGCAGGCTGCTTTGATCGCCTGAAAGAGCTCAAGCCCCGGGCATTGTATCCACGTTCCATTACGCGCCGTGGTCTCATTCGCAGGCACGGACCAGTAGGACTCAAAGCCGCGAAAATGGTCCAAACGCACGATATCGTAGAATTCCAGGTTGGCTTTGATACGATCAATCCACCAAGCGAAATCCGTGTCTTGATGCGCCTTCCAGTCGTAGAGGGGGTTGCCCCAGAGCTGGCCGTCGACCGAGAAATAGTCGGGCGGCACGCCGGCAACCGCCTTGGGCTTGCCGTCTTTTTTCAACTGGAAGAGGGCGCGGTTTGCCCAGACATCGGAGCTATCCAGGGCGACGAAAATCGGTGCATCTCCAAGAATTTGGACGCCTTTACTGCCGGCGTAGCGGCGGAGCTTCGCCAACTGTCCGTAGAACATATATTGATAAAAAAAATGCGCTTCGGCGACCTCAAGAATCTCGGCTGACAGTTGGTGCTTGCGTGCTTTCTCGACGTTGCGGAACGCGGCAGGCCATTCCAACCAGCATTTGCCACCAAAATGCGCCTTCAACGCAAGGAAGAGAGCGAAGTCTTCGATCCAGGCGGATTGTGCTTTGCGGAAGGCTTTGATGCAGCCATAGCCGTCGAAATGGTCGGCTCCGGACTGTTTGAACCGATCATAGGCCTTACGAATGACTGGCCAGAATGTGCCATAGAGTGCGCCATAATCGACGTGGTCCTTGGGCAGTGCATGAAGTTCGCTCAATTCGTTGGCGTGGAGCAGGCCTTCAGATACGAGTGGCTCCAGGTCGATGAAATACGGATTGCCTGCAAATGCGGAAAAGCACTGATACGGAGAATCGCCGTAACCCGTGGGGCCGAGTGGACAAATCTGCCAGACATGCATGCCGGCGGATTCCATGAAATCGATAGCGCGATACGCCGCAGCGCCGAGATTGCCGATGCCAGTGTCAGAAGGAAGCGAACTGAGATGCAGCAAAACGCCGGAGGTTCGCTCGTTGAGCCAATTGTAAAGTGGTGCAGTCATAAGTGTGTAAAATCAGAAAAGCTAAAAGGACCGGGCAAGCAATCAAGTTTCTACACGATGCATGTATTAGACCGTTTTACGGTTGATCACAAATCACTCGAATGAAGGAAAGGTAGGCCGCCCTGAAAGAACACAATTAGACATAATATATATTGTGCGTAATATGTTAATTGACAAAAGAGGGGTGCTTATTGGACTGCACCAAGGCTTGGGCTGAATCCATATCGCCATACAGTTGCTGGGTGATCATCTGTGCCCCAATGCTTCTACGGCTGCAACCGCTATGGGTTGAGCCCACTCAGAAAAATCGTCCCGAAAGAGCGCTTCAGGTGCACCATCCATATGCCCCTCAGTGATGCTTACTAGTAAATCAGGTTCAGGACTTTGCCCCTCTTCAACAGTCATGGAATTATCATAAACGCGCAAAATATTTAGAGATGGGAGCAGCTTTACTATATTGAGAATACTGCCGTCCCAGCGCTGTCTGATTTTATCAATTGGTATATCATGACCGCCACGTTCAACTCTCGCAGCGACTCGTTCGATATTTAATTCAACGGAATTGAGACCAATATAGTAAACTGAGATCTGGGTTCCCGATTGAGCGGCATTCAACAGTATCCGTGGTATAGTTTCCCCGCCGAGTGTTGTTTCAAAAGAGAATTGCTCTCCTGATGCAATGGATCTCTCAAGTTCATCTCGACCGGTCTGCCACGCCTGAATTTGGGCGTCTTTCAGACTCAGGGATGGATTGGCTACCATTAGCTCCTTCGCAAAGGAATCAGGATTGAAGAAATTGCCTCCCTGGGAACGTATAAATTCCCCCAAAATACTACTTTTCCCAGAGCCATTGACACCAGCAAATACATTAATCGACGATTCCATCATTCGCGATCAACGGCCTGAGCCGACTGTGACAGAACGCCCCAGATCAATCGCCGAAACCTTCGATAAGGCATCAAAAGCATCTACCGACTCGTTCGAGCGGATATCTTTCAACAAAGTCTGGTACCTTGCTTTCATTTTGATAATTTGGGATTGATCGGCTGTCATGGCACTTTTCCGGAGCTTCGCGTAGCGTTCTGGCGATAGTATCACGTAATCGGTTTTACCGTAACGAGTTACCCGCGCTACGCCTTTACTTTTGAGGATACTAGGCAGGCGTTTCCCGTGGGCATTTTTCATTTCTGTCGCCGGGATTTCTTCAACTGCATCGAGAAAATCAGTATGAATGGTCTGCGTCATGTTGGCTAATAAAGCGCAGTGTTGGCTAAAAGTCGAGTAAAATACAGATGTTTGTAGCCTGCTAGGACTGGCTTGCCGATGCGGCCAAACCCGCCGCATTGCCTGTCGCGAAACAGCCTTGCATGAGAAAGCCGCCTGTCGGTGCTTCCCAATCGATCATTTCTCCGGCGCAATACACATTCGGTAGTTTCTTGAGCATGAGCGTCTCATCGAGCTCGCTCCATGCGAGGCCGCCGCTGGTCGAGATGACTTCCTCCAGTGGACGTGCGCCGGTCAGTGGAATTCGGCAGGATTTGACGACTTCGGCCAATTTCTGAGCGGAATCGAATTCGCCATGCAATTGCTGGATGATCGCACAGGCACCTTTGCTGAGTTTCCAGCGCAGCTGTGCTTCGTGGAAGAAATTACGGCGTGCAGACTCCATTTTCTGCACCAGGCGCTCAACCGTAAAGGTTGGCTTAAAATCGATCACGATCTCTGGTGCATCCATTTTGCGCAACGTGCGGCCCAGTGCGTAGATCGGCGTGCCTTCGAAGCCGTAGCGTGTGATCATTAATTCGCCGACATGCAGCTCTTCGCCGACGCGCACGTGGATATTATGGAGCGGGCACCCTTCTGCTGCTGTGCGTGTTGCCTCCGTCCAGCCAGCTCCCCATCCACAATTGGCGGATTGCAGCTTTTCGACAGTGATGCCGTGCTGTTCGAGGATGGCTGTCCATTTGCCATCCGAACCGGTCTTGGGCCATGAGCCACCACCCATCGCTAAAATGACTGCGTCGAAATCCTGGTTGAAGACGCCCTCTTTGCACTCGATTTCCAATTCGATTGACTCACCCTTTTGCTGCAAGTCGAGCCACCTATGGTTCATCTGAAAGTCCACGCCCATCTCACGCAGACGTTGCACCCAGCGGCGCAAGATCGGCGCGGCCTTTTTGGTTTCAGGAAACACCTTACCGCCAGCGGTTGAGAATGTATTAATACCGAGTGATTTCGCCCATTCGCCCATGGCGGTATTATCGAAATCGGCGATGATTTTACGCCAAATCGCGGTCGGTAAATCCTTGCCGGAATATTGTGCGACAAAGGTCTCAAATTCAGCGCTGTTGGTGATGTTGAGCCCGCTCTTACCAGCGACCAAGAACTTACGTCCAACGGATGGTTTCGCATCAAACACGGTGACGAATGCGCCCGCGTTAACAGCAACTTCTGCGGCGCGTAGGCCTGCGGGGCCGCCGCCAATGATGGCGATGTTTCGTGTGGGTTGGTTACTCATGGGTAGAGTGAATATGCCACAATTCGCAGACAGGCAAGAGAGCTTGCTACGAAAATACATAGGTTTCGTATTTTGAGACAGCTTCCAAGCACGGACCCAATAATAAGCTGCGCAAGGTTTCAACACACTACCATTTCAGCTTTCAGCGTTTCCGTGTTTCAACTTTTCAGAATCACTCCGCCGGTCCCCAGCGTTTGGTGAAGGGGTAGTAGATGAAGATCGCTTTGCCGATGACTGACTTGTCTGGGACAAAGCCCCAGTAGCGGCTATCCAGGCTGTTGGCGGAATTGTCACCGAGTGCGACGAATTTATCGTCGGGAATCTTCAGTGTGCGACCTTCGGCAAGTAAGGTGTGGTTGATGTAGCCGCCGTATTCGCCCTCTTTCGCTGCATTGCTGCCAAAGGCTTCGACTTCATCGCGCGGCTCACCGTTGACCAACAAGGTGCTGTCTTGGATGGAAAGTGTTTCACCACCGACACCGCCGATACGTTTGATGTAATATTTATCGGTATAATCACCAGTCAAGCGCCCGAGCTCTTCACGAATTGCATTGGTGCGGAAAACGAAGGGATCACCCGCCTTCGGGCGTTTGAAGTGGTAGCTGAAACGATCGACAAACAACGCATCACCGAGTGTGATATCAAATCGAATCACTGGCTCGCCGGCTTGCACGGTTTTACCAACATTCCACGCCACGCCGGTTTGACTGATCGATGACTGAACCATCTTCGACTCATCAGACGCAAAGGTCTCCATCAGTAATTTGTTCATATCGAATTCGGCTGGCACTTTGAGTGTATGTGCGACGCCTCCGACGTAGAATGTATATTCATCCAGTGGCGTTGGTAATACCAGCCACTTGCGCCCTTTCACCCGTTCTTTGTATATCTGAGGGCCGTTATTGGTTTGTGCCATCGGGATCAGAATTTCGCCGCTCTCTTCTGCGATCACACTCTTATACTTCGAGCCGAGTAGGATCTTGTTAACGATCTGACCTACGGCACCTGGCGAGGCATCTTCAGCCTCATAGACGATGGTATTCATCCCACTATAAGTCGGATACATCGAATTGGTCGGAATAATGAAGGGCTGAAAAAAGAAGGTGCGCACGCCGATGACGAGAATCGCTGCGACCAGAATGACTTCCAGATTATCACTCCAAAACGTCTTTGGGTAAATCTTACCACCGATTTTGCGCAGCAAGGCATCCAAGCGCCCCATGGCCGCTTGGAACGGAGCCTGCTCGGCGGACTTGTCCTTGAGCATTTTCTCAATCTCGACCACCGACTTTTCCAATTCCTGCAGGCGGGCATCAGAAGTCACGTCGCGTCGGTAGTGATAGACCTTACTGGCCGCGTGGAGTAGCTCTTTTGCCTGTTTACGTAACTTTTTCATAGAAAATGGGGGCTCTGTCTCCTTCTCAAATGTTCAATGTTCAACGTTGGAAGTTTACGTTCGATGTTCACTCAGTTCCCGCCACCGCCGTCGGATGTCTTGAGGATCTTAATGAAGGCGTCCTGTGGAATCGAGACACTGCCGATGTTCTTCATACGTTTCTTACCCTCTTTTTGCTTTTCGAGGAGTTTACGCTTACGAGAGATATCACCGCCGTAACACTTCGCAGTCACGTCCTTACGATACGCACTGATCGTTTCGCGAGCGACGATATTGGAGCCAACACCGGCCTGAATCGCGATCTTGAACATCTGCTTTGGTAGGATCTCCTTGAGGCGTTTGCACAGTGCACGTCCCCTGCCCTCGGCCTTCTCTAGGTGAACAATCGAGGAGAACGCATCGACTGGCTCTGCGTTGACCATGATATCAAGACGGCACAGTTTGGCTTTTTGATAGCCATTCATCTCGTAGTCCATCGAACCATAACCATGGGTGATACTCTTGAGGCGGTCATTGAAATCGATCAGGATTTCATTGAGCGGAACATTGCAGACCAGCATGACACGCTGTGAATCAATCGTCTCGGTATGCTCACAGACGCCGCGTTTTTCGGAGACGAGTGCCAGCACATCACCAATGGAAGTGCTTGGAATGTGGATCGATGCCAAGATCATCGGCTCTTCGATATATTCAATTTCGGAGACGTCTGGCAGGTGCACCGGATTGTGAACTTCGATCACGTTCAGGTCAGTCTTGGTGACTTTATAAACAACACTTGGATACGTGGAAATCACGTCGAGGTCATACTCACGGCGAATGCGCTCTTGGATGATCTCCATATGCAACAGTCCGAGGAAACCGCAACGGAAGCCGAAGCCGAGGGCGACGGAGTTTTCCGACTGATACACAAACGCCGCGTCATTGAGGCGCAGTTTGCCCATGCTCGCTTTGAGCTTGTTGTAGTCGCTCGTGTCGATCGGATAGATTCCACTGAAAACCATCGGGCTGACCTGCTTGTAGCCGGGCAGCATCGTCGCAGTCGGAGCCGAAGAGTGTGTGATCGTATCGCCGAGCTTAATGTCGGCTACGTCGCGCATGTTGGTGACGATGTAACCCACATCGCCTGCTTCCAACGAATCGCGCTTAAGCATCGCAGGCGAGAAGCGCCCCACTTCCTTGACCTGCGCCTTACGCTCATCGCTCATAGTCATGATTTGATCGCCCATCTTGACCGAACCGGAGAAGACACGAACGTAACAGATCACCCCTTTATAGGCGTCGTAAATGCAGTCAAAAATAAGCACGCGCAGGCCGTCAATGTCCGCCCAACGTGGCGGCGGAATACGGTGCACTGCTGCTTCCAGCAGGTCCTCGATGCCGAAGCCGCTCTTGCCACTGGTTAAAACCGCTTCTTCGGCTGGGATTGCCAACACATCTTCGAGTTGCACCTCGATCGCTGGCACATCCGCGCTCGGCAGGTCGACCTTGTTGATCACCGGAACGATCGCCAGTTCTTGCTCGGTGGCAAGGTGCGCATTAGCAACTGTCTGCGCTTCAATGCCTTGCGCGGCGTCAATCAGCAACATAGCACCTTCGCAGGCGGCCAAACTACGCGACACTTCGTAGGAGAAATCCACGTGCCCTGGTGTGTCGATCAGATTGAAAGTATAGTCTTCGCCGTTCTTCGCACGATAGACCATAGTCACTGGGTGACTCTTAATGGTGATGCCACGCTCGCGCTCCAAGTCCATGGAATCGAGAAGTTGCGCCTTCATGTCACGCATCTCAACGGTGCGAGTGAGTTCGAGGATACGGTCGGACAGCGTCGTCTTGCCGTGGTCGACGTGGGCGATGATGCAAAAGTTGCGAGTATGGGCTAAATCGGTCATGTAAAAAGGCTGGAAGCGCGTTAAGATCGCGTGCTTTGGGAAAAAATCAATACCCGATTCAGCGATCAGAGGACAGAGGTCAGAAAACACAGCACAGAAGGCAGGACGTTTAAATCCGTGGGGTGCAGGTGATACTCTTTGAGTCGAGCGCTGGCCGTTTCGGCAGGCTCAAGGCTCTGAGCTTGTCGAAGAACGAATCCAGTGTTACGCGGGCTTGTCCATCAACGACGCCTTGTTTGCTCGATGGCGTGCCACCCTAAGGCGGTTCATCTCACGCTGATGGGCCGCCGATTTCCTTGGGCGTCCTCGGCGCAATTGAATTGAAGGCAGATGCATATCCACAAATAGATTTCTTCGGCTGAAGGTCGGAGGACTTTTTAATGTATGCCAGACTTTCAACTTCGGCGAATGTGCATCATGAATGTAAGGCACTTCCAAAAAACGATCCGGCTGCCAAATCCAATCCGGATAGTCGAGATCATAGCGAAAGGCCAATTCTTCCGTATAAGCGGCCAACCAGGCATCCGCAATTCGCCCCATGGGGAATTTTTTAGCCAGCAATGGAGGTCGCGCTTCGATAGCAGCGGACAGCCCCTTACGAGAACTGAGCCGCACCAGTTCGTGCTCAAAATCAGCAAGTTGCCTACCGAAGCATGCTTGGGATTCACTGAGCGCAGCGACTGCGAATAGGCTATCGGGTCTTTTTAGAATTTTCATCAAACACCTCCTTTAATGCCTCTGCGGCACGAAGTGGAACCACTTCGTCATCGAAAAACCGATCCAAAATCGCCTGCGCCTCATCGACTGTGCGAAGCCCTGTCTTTCGCGCCAAAAAACGCAGATCGGTTAAATCCCCTTCGTAACCGAAACGGGCACGAACCGATGAGCGTAACTTCATGGCAATCAGATAGTCGGCAGTCGGAAATGAAATCTTTAAATTGGGGAACGACTTGAGCTCAGGCAGCTTGCTGACGTATGTGTCACCGACAGGCGAAAGAAACTGGCGGACTCCGGTATCCAACCAGTCATCCGGAAGATCCTCTTCTAGACCGATTTTTTGCGTGAGCGCCTTCGCCACTTCAACTGGCCGGATGATTGCATCAATATCTTTGGTCAGTTGGCGATCCTGGTAGTCATATGCCAACAGCAGGCAACTCCCCCCATAAAACGCCACCTCCAGAGTCACTCCATCCGCCTTAGCCAAAGTGGAAAGGCGGCGTAGTAAATATATAATATCGTCGCGCGTGAAGCTCATGGTAGCAATAGGTAATGAATTAAGTGCATTACAATAAACCATTACATACCGCGAATGACAAGATCTTTATCACTGGGCTAGTGCGACTAAATTCGTGTCGTAGTCACTGCGCTTCTACTTTGCCCACTCAAAAAAAGCCCCCTAGCCCGCAGATTTCGGGGCTAGAAGGCGATAAAAACTCTGCTTGAACCTGCTGACCTGTAGCCGAAGCGGTCACACTTTGGTTTCCTAGGAAGGACTGACCAAAATTTCACAATTTCGGCTACGACCTAAGCTAGCGGTTGTTCGCAGATATTATTTAGTCCACGAGGTTCTGGTAAAACTACTCTGGCAAATCGCTGAACTCAGCCACCGGTGTGATACTGAGCGAGCGATCGATACGCTTGCCGAATCCGGCCAATACCTTGCCAACGCCGCACTCATAAAAGTCGCTCAAGCTGTTCTCTGTCGCCATGTTGCGCAGGTTGTCCTCAAAGCGGACCGACGAGACGACTTGGCTGACCAATGCGTCTTTGATTGCCTGCGGATCGCTGATGCGGTTACCGGTGACATTGGTGTAAACCGCAATCTCAGGTGCTTTAAAGTCGAAGTCTTTAATGAACTCGGCAAATGCATCGCGTGCGGATACCATCAATTTACTGTGATACGCGCCCGCGACATTGAGCGGCTTGCACAGCTTGAAACGTCCCTTGGAGGCTGCCACCGCTTCGAGCACTTTTACATTATCACCGGAAATGACGATTTGCCCAGGGCAATTGAGATTTGCAATTTCGATATCGAACTCATCGCAGAATGTTTGCACGTCTTCAGGTGTGCCACCGATGACTGCCGCCATGCCGCCCTTGGTCGCGTCGCACGCCAATTGCATCAGGCGGCCGCGCTCAGCGACGAGCTTCAGGCCAGTTGCGAAATCAAACACACCCGCAGCAGCGAGCGCAGTGAGTTCGCCGAGGCTCAGACCACATGCAGCAGTGACGTCGTCCAGCTTACCCTGAGCCTTCAAAATGCTGTAAACCACGAAGCCATGCACATACAGCGCAGGCTGGCAGACTCTGGTTTCGGTCAACGTCTCGTCTGGGCCTTCAAAGCAGATCTTTTTGAGATCCCAACCGAGGATTGCATTGGCCTCGTCGTAGAGAGCCTTTGCGATGGGTGAATTCTCATAAAGAGAAAGGCCCATGCCGACCTGTTGTGCGCCTTGTCCGGAAAAAAGAAGTCCTGTTGCCATAATATGTAAGTAATCTGGTGGTTGTTTTTGACTGAAGCGGAAGAAACTTGGCGGACTTGTTTCAGGAATCAACCAGAAAGCGCGAAGCATTAGCAGAGCTTGTAGGTGACAAAACCAGTGGAGCTGAGAACCTCGGTAACACCTTCGACGACAACAGGGTGAACTTCATTCAAAACTGACTCTTCACCATTTGTCGATCCGTGGCAGAATTGACCAGTCAGACGCACCGAATCTTAAGCTTGAGGTTCGCGATCCGAATTACATTATACGCATCAGTACTACCGTTGGTTTCAGTGGCGGTTTGCTGATTCAGATGCGATGTTCCTTCTGATCCAGTTACCCCTAAGGCATATGAAAAAAACCTAGCGAATTCGACTTCTCTAACATATTCCACTTTACATATCATCATATCATTATATGTTGATTTGTTTAAATGAAATCACTTTCCATCAAACAACGTCTCGAAATCAACGATCCGCTCTTTTCTGTCGAATTCTTTCCGCCCAAATCGGATGATACCGCACAGCAACTACTCGGCACCGCGGAGCGCCTACAGGCGTATCATCCTGACTTCGTCTCGATCACTTACGGAGCTGGCGGCAGCACGCGCAGCCGCACATTGAACTATGCTCGCAAGCTGCACGAGGACTACGGCTATGCCGTCATGCCACACCTCACTTGCGTCGGCCACTCCCGCGATGAATTAAAGCAGACGATCGCCGAGTTCAAAGCCGCAGGCCTCAAGCAAATCATGGCGCTTCGCGGCGATCCGCCCAAGGGCGAAACAAACTTCACGCCCCACGCTGACGGACTCAGCTATGCGAACGAACTCGTGCAGCTCATCCGCGAAGTCTACCCGGAGTGCGAACTCGGCGTAGCGGGGTATCCAGAAAAGCACCCCGAAGCACCTTCCCCAGAACTCGACCTGCTGAACCTTAAGCGCAAAGTGGACGCTGGCGCAACCTTCGTGACCACGCAGCTATTCTTCGATAACGCCGCCTATTTCACTTTTGTCGAGGACTGCCGCCGCGCAGGTATTACTGTCCCAGTGCTGCCGGGCCTCATGTCGGTCACATCACACAAGCAAGCACTGCGCTTCTGCGATATGTGCGGCACCTCCATCCCCGCGGCACTCAACGAACAGCTCATCGCTGCGGGCGACGACAAGGCCGCAGTCGAAGCTGTCGGCATCGAATGGAGCTATCAACAAGCCCGCGAACTGCTAGAGAAAGGTGCCCCCGGCATCCACCTCTACATCCTCAACCGCGCAGGCCCCGCGATTACTTTGATGGAAAAACTACAAGGCGCTGGCTTTTACCGCTAAGTTGTTAGTTGATCGTTGAAGGTTGCTAACCTTCAAACGTTTCCACCTTCAAACGTTCCCACGTCAGACCTCTCCCACGACCATGGCCAAACCAACCGATATACAACTCATCGGCAGTGAACTCTGCATCCTCTGGCAAGACGGCAGCGAGAGCTACTTCCCCAGTGAATTCCTCCGCCAGCACTCGCCCAGTGCCCAAAATATCGGCGAGAAAGACATCTTCGGCAATCAATACGGCGGCGACGGCCCTAAGGAGTTTCCCGGTGTCACCATTACAGGCTGGGACTTTCAAGGAAACTACGGCGTTAGCCCGTGGTTCAGCGACGGCCACAAGAGTGGTATCTTCAGCTGGGACTATTTAAAAAACCTCGAAGCCAAGCTTCCACAGAGCTAACACAAACAGACGAGCCGCCGACCATGCCTGACCTGATTTCAAACCTCCTCACACTATTGATGCTGATCATACTTCAAGCCGTGCTCGGCTTCGATAATCTGCTCTACATCTCGCTCGAATCCAAACGCGCCCCCGAATCCAAACAGCGCATGGTTCGCATTTGGGGAATCGGCATCGCAGTCGTCCTACGCATCGTCTTGCTCTTTATTCTGTTGAAAATGATGAGCGTCTTTCAGGCCACTTGGTTTACCATCGATACCAATGCCCTGCACATGGAGCTCAACTTCACCTCGGCAGTGACTCTCTTTGGCGGCGGTTTCATTATCTATACTGCGCTCAAAGAAATCATGCACATGGTCACACTCGATAGTTCCCACGAAGACACCAAGCATAAGGCATCCGTCGTCAAAACGATCTCACTCATTGTGATGATGAATGTGATCTTCTCCTTCGACTCCATCCTCAGTGCCATGGCGATTACCAAGATCACTTGGATTATGGTCACCGCCATCATCATCAGCGGCGCACTCATGATCTTACTGGCCGATACGGTCGCCAGCTTCCTGCAGAAAAACCGCCTTTACGAAGTGCTCGGTCTCTTCATTCTCTTCATCGTCGGCATTCTACTGCTGTCCGAAGGCGGCGAGCTGGCCCATCTCAGCTTCTGGGGGCATCCGGTCGAACACATGAGCAAAGGCACCTTCTACTTCGTCATTGCCACACTGGTGCTGGTCGATGTTGTGCAAGGGCGCTACCAGAAAAAGCTGCTACTGAAGTAGTCTCAGAAATCGGCTGCTCCATCAAATTAAGGATCGAACCTTGATGCGCAATCGTGGTTAAGTCGGCGGCATGGCGAAAAGCAGCAAAGGCAGATTAATCGGCACACTCATGGCACTGGCCGCATTGGTCACGGCAGGGATGTTGGGCATGACGTTTTATCACTCGACTGCGAGTATCCACGAACTGCTCACGGAGAACCACGAGCTCAATAAAGCCGTTCGCAACCTCACCCAAGAAGAGCAGATAGGCTATGCGACCCTGCAATCGCAGTCGAAAAATGAACTGGGAGAGCTTCAAAGCGTCGTGCGCTTTGTGCAAACCGCAGCCGACGATCCCAAAATGATCGTCTCCGAGCAGCTCTTCACCATCAAAGGCGACATCGTCCACTTCGATGCCTTGATCGTCAAATTCACTAACGAATACGTAAAAGACGGATCCGAGCGCGCCCTCTATCTCTGGCGACGTATCTATGGCGAAACCACCACGCCGGCCGATGGCGAAGCGATCGAGATCGCAGGCACCGCCCCCGAGCGCTACTACTCGATCACCGAGTCCCTGCATCTCCAGAATCGAGACATCTTCTGGGAAGCCATCTGGGATCTCGCTAACGACACAACACGCCTCAACGACTACGGCGTGCAAGCCGTGTTTGGCAATGCGATCTATACACGGCTAGAACCCGGCAAAGTTTACTTATTTAAAATCAGCACGACTGGGCAGATCTACCCCGAGACGGTGAATACGTATTAGTCGATTTCAGATCACTAAGAGCTATCCCGCGGCAATCCGTCTTGCGAAATGCCAAGAGAGCACCTAACTTTTCGACATGAGATCCTCACTCCGCGCACTCGCCCTCTTCTCCTTCATTGCAGCACTCGGGTTGAGTGGCTGCGCGACACTCGATAAAGACCACGAAAACCCAAAGGTCGATGTCGTTGGTATTAGTAAGAGCGAGACCGGTAGCAGCGCACTGCAATTTACTATCCAACTGCGGATTGTGAATCCCAACGCTGAGCCGATCAACCTCAGCGGACTCTACTATGAACTCAGCCTAGAAGGCATCGAAGTCGTGACTGGCACCGCAAAAGATCTGCCGACGATTGAAGGCTACAGTGAAGAAGTTGTCTCGGTCAGCGCTGCGGCGAGCTTGTTTAGTAGCGCACGCCTGATCCAAAAGCTCATCAATGAGCCACAAGACATGCTCGACTACGAATTGAAGGCAAAGCTCGGCACGACGTCCAAATGGATGCCGTCCACGACCGTTGTTGAAACCGGCGAAATTTCGCTGCAGTAAGCGACTTGAGACATTTTACTCTTTAGTGTTCAATCGAGATTTTTAATGACAGTCAGGCGAGATGCCTTAGGCTAGTGGCATGATTACAAATGTTCACACTATCGTCCCTGAGGTTGCTGAAGATGTGCGCGGAGGCAACGGAACCGTCTATGCCCACAAATTATTGGATCTATTCCCCGGTAGCGCGATTAAGAGTGTCGGCGTCGTCCGACTCGAACCCGGCGCCAGCGTCGGTGCGCATTCGCATGATGGCGACGAAGACTTCTACTACTGCATCTCCGGCACCGGCATCGTCGTCGATAACGGCGTGGAGCATCCGTTCACGCCTGGCACGCTGCAAATTACCCGCGATGGCGAGACTCAAGCCATCCGCAATACCGGCGAGACCGAACTGATCTTCCTCGGTGCGTTGGTCGATACCCCGACCGAGTTCAAATAGGACGGGCTCCCTGAGAGATTACGCTAAACAGATTACGTTGACGTAGGTGGCTTGCTTTAGCTGGCCACCCGCTTGGAGAAAATGTGATCGATGGCCGTGTCGGTCGGCCACCTAAAGGAAGCCGACTACAGCATTCTACAACTAAATCGACAACTGTCGAATCGCCTCGTAAGTGGCGATCCCTGCCGAGGTCGATAGATTCAGCGAGCGTAGCTCGGTATTCTTATGGGGAATGGTTAAGCGTTGGCCTTCCAGTTCGGCATGGAGCCAGTCGGGTGCGCCATGTCCCTCGCTCCCGAACACGAGTCCGTCACCATCCGCGTAGTCGACATCCCAATACACATGGTCCGCTTTGGTGGTAAATAGCCAAAGTCGTTTAGGTGCAAATTCACTCGCTTTGAATGCTTCCCAGTCATCATGATGATGCACGTCCAGCGAGTGCCAATAATCCATACCACTGCGCTTGAGGTGCTTATCCGTAATGGTAAAGCCGAGCGGATGGATCAAATGCAAGCGCGTCTCGGTAATAGCGCACAGGCGACCGATATTACCCGTATTTTGAGGGATCT